>NZ_JBFAQT010000047.1:0-49235 GCF_040678895.1 Kitasatospora sp. NPDC049258 | reverse complement strand
ATTCCGAACCCGGAAGCTAAGCCTCATAGCGCCGATGGTACTGCAGGGGGGACCCTGTGGGAGAGTAGGACGCCGCCGAACAATCTTTCAGAGAAAGCCCCCCTCCCCGCCGGGAGGGGGGCTTTCTGCGTTAACCTTCGCCAATGCAGAACCTGACCCTCACCTGGCAGACCTCGGCGGCGGTGTCCGGGGTGCTGCTCGGCTCCGCGTACGTGGCGGGGCGGGCCCGGCGCGGGGCGACGGTCGTGGCGGTGCTGCGGGAGTCGGGGACGCTCCTGGCGCTGTTCACGCTGTGGCAGCTGGTCGGGCACCTCTCGCTGCTGAGCACCGACCACGCGCTGGACCGGGCGGGCTGGATCCACCGGACCGAGCTCTCCTTCGGGCTGCCCGACGAAGTGGCCTGGCAGCGGGCGGTGATACCGCACCCCTGGCTGATGCAGGCGGCCAACTACTACTACGCGACCATGCACTTCGGGGTGATGCTGGTCCTGCTGCTGTGGCTGTTCCTCCGCCACCGGGACCAGTACCGCTGGGTGCGGACCACGGTGGTGCTGACCACCGCGGCCTGCCTGGTGGTGCAGTTCATCCCGGTCGCCCCACCGCGGATGCTGCCGGGCGCCGGCTTCGTCGACGTGGCGGCGCAGTACGGGCAGTCGGTCTACGGCGGCGCGGTCGCCGGGGTGGTGCCGGCCCAGCTGTCGGCGATGCCGTCGGTGCACGTGGCCTGGTGCGTGATCGTCGCGGTGGCCGTGGTCGCCGTGGCGCGCGGGCCCTGGCGCTGGCTGGTGGTGCTGCACCCGGTGCTGACCGTGGTGGTGGTCGTGGTGACCGCCAACCACTTCTGGGCGGACGGTCTGGTGGCGGTCGCTCTCCTGCTGGTGGTCTACCTGGTCCAGCACGCCTGCTCCGGGTGGCGGCAGGGCCCGGGGCAGGCCGCCCAGCAGGACGCCGAGGGCCACCCGGTGCCGGAGTGGATCCGCTCGGGCCGCTAGCGGGGCCGCGTGGGCCGGCGGGCCCCGGACGGGCCGCACGCGACGGTGCGCGCACACGACGATGGGCCGGACGCTCCCGAGGGAAGTCCGGCCCATCGCCCTGGCGGGCGTTACTTCAGCGGAAGCAACGACTTGGCCCAGCCGATGTTGGCCAGGGTCGCGGTGGCCCAGTACCAGGCGGCCAGGCCGGAGGCGGCGGCGAACCAGCCCGCGACCTTGCCGAGCCCGTCGCTGCCGCCGAAGGTGGCGATGGCGTTGAGCACCAGCGAGACGGTCAGCAGCCCGTAGACGAGGCGGCTGAACAGCCCGCTCCGCCAGGCGGCCAGCGCCAGGGTGAGCGCCAGCAGCGCCCACAGCAGCAGGAACAGGCCTGCGGCGTTCTTGCTCGCCCCGGCGCCCTCCGACCAGGCCGCCCAGAAGGCGCCGAGGCCGGTGAAGGCGGTGCCGCTGAAGCGGTCGCCGCTGCGGAACTGCCAGAGGCCGGCGATGAAGAGGGTCAGCCCGCCCACCAGGTGGGCGACAGAGGCTGCGTCCTTGAGGCCGGCACCGCTGAGGATGCCGGTGGACAGCAGACCGGTTGCGAGCAGGGTCAGACCGAGGGCCAGGTAACCGAGAGGGCCCGCGTCGTCTCCCGCGGTTCGGGCGATCGCCCCGGAGGCTTCATTGCTCACCGGAGGCTCCTTTCACTTCTGGGCGCCGATGATCGGCAGATGTCCGGTGAAGGTGGGGGGTGGTGCTGAGGATGGGTGCGCGATACCGGGCCGCGGGCGCACGGAAGTGGCGTGCGGGCGGCTGCGGCTGAGTGATGAACCAGCAGGTCAGGTGCTGGTCGATGGCCCCTCCGGGGGGAATCCCCCGGTGTCTCCGGTGTACCCGGCCCCGGCGGCTTGTACCCTTGTGAATCTCACAATTTGTACAGTCGTCAGCTGTGGAACGGCGACGATTGGACGGTTGCTGAACGAGTCTGAATGGTCAGGCCGTTGCTGGACGCCCCGTCAGGGCCGGCGCTGGGTGGGGACCCGCAGGGTCAGGATGGCCATGTCGTCGGACGGCGGCTCGGGGGCGAAGCGCTCGACCGCGCGCTGCACCCGGGCCGCGACCGCGCCCGCGGTGAGCCCGGTACAGCCGGTCAGCACCTCGGCCAGGCCGTCGTCGCCGAGCATCCGGCTGCCCTCCCGGCGCTCGGTGACGCCGTCCGTGACGCAGAGCAGCACCTCGCCCGGCTCAAGGACCAACTCCTCGGCCGTCAGGTCGAGTTCGTCCATCACCCCGAGCAGTGGCTGCGGGGTCGCGGCGGCGTCCACCTGGCCGTCCGTGCGTAGCCGCAGCGGCAGCGGGTGGCCGGCGCAGACCAGGGAGAGCAGGGTGCTGCCGTCCTCCCGCGGGGTGAGCTCGCCGTAGAGCAGGGTCAGGAAGCGGGAGCGCGGGCCCTCGTCCAGGATCGCGGCGTTGAGGCGGCTGAGCACCTGCGGGGCGCTGAGGCCCTCGCGGGCCAGCAGCCGGAGCGAGTTGCGGGCCAGGCCGGTCACCGAGGCAGCCTCCGGGCCGGTGCCGCAGACGTCCCCGATGGCGAAGCCGTAGGTGCCCTCGCGGATCGGGAAGATGTCGTAGAAGTCCCCGCCGACCTCGTTGCCCTCGCCGGCGGCCTGGTAGAAGACCTCCACCTCGACGCCCGGGATCTTCGGCAACTCCGGTGGCAGCAGAGCCCGTTGGAAGGCCTGGCTGGTGGCGGTGCGCTCGGAGTAGAGGCGCGCGTTGTCCATCGCGAGGGCGGCCCGGCGGGAGAGGTCCTCGCCGAGCTCCAGGATCTCCTGGCGGAACCGGGCGCCGGCCGGGACGCCCAGGACCAGCAGGCCGATCACCCGGTTGCGGGCGGCCAGCGGCATGACCACGGTCTCGCCGAGCATGCCGTGCAGCTCCGGGCCGTCCAGCAGGCCGAGCGCCCGGGCGGTGTCGCCGGGCGCGGTCCAGTACCGGGCGCCGGGGGCCGGCTCGGCGGCCGGCGGCGGGGTCTTGTCGAGCAGGGCGCGCAGCGGGTCGATCCGGTCCTCGTCCTCGTGCAGCACGAAGGCGAGGTCGGCGCCGCCGGCCTGCTCGCCGGTGGTGTAGACGGCGCACCAGGTGGCGAGGGTGGGGACGGCCATCTGGGCCATCAGCGCCAGGGTCTGCTCGTGCTCCAGGGTGCCGGCCAGCAGCTCGGAGGCCTCGACCAGGAAGGACAGCGAGCCGCGCCGGCGGCGCTCCAACTCGCCGAGCCGGGCGCTCTCCAGGGCCAGCGCGATCCGGTCGGCGGCGAACTGCAGGCGCAGCGCGTCCTCGTTGTCGTAGCGGCCGGGGCCGGCGGCGGCCACACCGAGCGAGCCGGTCAGCCGGCCCTCCACCTTGAGCGGGACGGTGATCAGCGACCGCAGCCCGGTGCCGGTCAGCAGCGGGGCAGCGTTCGGCCGCACCGAGAGGTCCTCGTGGACGGTGGGCAGCCGGTCGGAGTCGAACCGGGTGGCACCGGAGTCGATCGGCATCCGGACGAAGCGCTTGGCGGCGGTGGCCAGGCCGGTGGCGGCCCGGACCTCGAACTCGGTCTCGTCCTCGGTGGTCAGCAGCAGGTAGGCGGCGTCGGCGTCGAGCAGGTCGCGGGCGCGGTCCACGATGCGCTGGAGCAGCCCGCCGAGGTCGTCGGGGGCGATCGAGCCGACCAGCAGGTCGAGCGGCTCCACGGCGGGCGGGGCGGCGGCCGCTCCGGCGGGGGAGCGCAGCACGGCGCGGTCCTCCTCGCGGACCAGCAGGCACAGGGCGGACGGCGTGCCGTGGGTGTCCCGCAGGCGGACCTGGAGCGCGTACACGTCGACCATGCTGTCGTCGGGGCGGCGGACCGCGAAGCCGCCCTCCCAGCGGGCCATCCGCAGGGTGTCGGCCAGCTGCGGGCCGCCGTGGCCGGGCGGCCAGCAGGCGTACGCGTCCCAGCGGTGGCCCAGCACCTGGTCGGCCGGGTGCAGGAAGAGCGCCTCGGCGTCCGCGTTCCAGGCCTGGACCAGGCCGGTGTCGTCGATCCCGACCACCGCGACGCGCACCGGGCCGTCGCTGTCCGGCAGTTCGCCGCCGGGGATGTTGGGCAGCGCGTACCGGGTGCCGCGGACCTGCTCGGGCAGCGCGAGGCGGAACCAGACGGTCTTGCGGCCGGCGGAGTACTCGACGCCCCAGCGCTCGGAGAGTGCCGAGCACATCAGCAGGCCGCGGCCGCCCTCGCCGTCCGGGTCGGCGTAGCGGTCGGAGGCGGGGCCGGGGACGTTGGCGAAGGCCGGCAGGCCGCGTTCCGGGTGGCGGTCGGTGACCTCGATCCGGATGCTCCCGTCCTCGCGCAGGCAGCAGACCTCGGCGGCGGTGCCGGCGTGCACCACGGCGTTCGTGACCAGCTCGCTGACCAGGACGACCGCGTCGTCCACGACCTCGGGCAGTCCCCAGCCCTGCAGGGCCTCGCGGACGAAGCCGCGGGCGGCGGCGGCCGACCGGCCGACCGGTTCGAAGGTGGCGGCTGCGCGTGCGGTGACCACTGCCACGTCTCCTCTGCTCTGGTCCGGCTGTCGGCCTGGCCTGCTCGTCGTCCGCTGCCCGGTCGTCGCGGGCCCCGGTGGCGGTCGTCGGCAGGCGATCGGTGTGCGGTTCGGGTTCCGGTGCAGCGCTCCACCCTACTTTCCGCTAGGTACCCCGTGGGGGCGGGGAGTCGAAACAGGCACCTGAGGGTGATTCTGCCCACCACTTTTGCGCAGGGTCGGCAACGACCCTGTGCAACCGGCCGGACACCTGGCGACTGTGCTGACAGACTGGGGAGTCCGCGGTGTCCGTCCGGCGGAGTACGGTCGAAGCGGCGCCGGTGGCTCCGCTCAGCCCGCAGCGGTGTTCGGAGGCGGGTCCGGTGCCCGCTTCCCGAGCGGTACCGAGCAGTCACGATATGGGAGGGCCCCGTTGAGTTCGGCGACCAAGGACGTTACCGGTACGACTTCGGCTGCCGCGCGCGGTGGCCGGGCCGCCACGCCGGCGCGCGGCGTTGCCGGGCGCCGGGCCAACCCGAACCGCGGGGCGGAACCCGCCGAGTTGCGCAGGCTGCTGACGGCGCTGACCGCGATGCGGGACGGCAACTTCCGCCGGCGGCTGACGTTTCCGGGGGACGGCGTCCTCGCGGAGATCGCCGCGGTGTTCAACGAGGTGGCGGAGCGCAACCAGCACCTCACGGGCGAACTGGCCCGGGTGCGGCGGGCGGTCGGCCGGGAGGGCCGGCTCTCCGAGCGGCTGGAGATGGGGGTCGGCGAGGGCGCCTGGATGGCGGCCGTCGACAACTGCAACGCGCTGATCGACGACCTGGCCCGGCCGATGGCGGAGGTGGGCCGGGTGCTCACCTCGATCGCCGAGGGCGACCTGGACCAGCGGATGGAGCTGCGGTCGGTCCACACCACCGGGGCGAGCTATCCGCTGCGCGGTGAGTTCCTGAAGGTCGGCCGGACGGTCAACGGGCTGGTGGACCAGTTGTCCGAGTTCACCGACGAGGTGACCAGGGTGGCCATCGAGGTGGGCACCGAGGGCAAGCTCGGCGGCCAGGCCCGGGTGCGCAGCGTCTCGGGCAGCTGGAAGGACCTGGCCGACTCGGTGAACACCATGGCGGGTCGGCTGACCGCCCAGGTGCGCAACATCGCCGAGGTGACCACGGCGGTGGCCAAGGGTGACCTCTCGCGCAAGGTCACGGTGGACGTGGCCGGCGAGATGCTGGAGCTGAAGAACACCGTGAACACCATGGTGGACCAGCTCAACTCCTTCGGCGCGCAGGTCACCAGAGTGGCCCGCGACGTGGGCACCGAGGGGCGGCTCGGCGGTCAGGCGCAGGTGCCGGGGGTGGCCGGGGTGTGGCGCGACCTCACCGACTCGGTCAACTTCATGGCCAACAACCTGACGGCGCAGGTGCGCAACATCGCCGAGGTGACCACGGCGGTGGCCAAGGGCGATCTCTCGCGCAAGATCGAGGTCGACGCCCGCGGCGAGATCCTGGAGCTGAAGAACACCATCAACACGATGGTGGACCAGCTCTCGGGCTTCGCCGAGCAGGTGACCAGGATGGCCCGGTCGGTGGGCACCGAGGGCATCCTGGGCGGTCAGGCGCAGGTGCCCGGGGTGGCCGGGGTCTGGAAGGACCTGACCGAGAACGTCAACTCGATGGCGAACAACCTGACCAACCAGGTGCGCAACATCGCCCAGGTGACGACCGCGGTGGCCAAGGGCGACCTCTCGCAGAAGATCCAGGTGGACGCCCAGGGCGAGATCCTGGAGCTGAAGAACACCATCAACACCATGGTCGACCAGCTCGGTGCCTTCGCCGACGAGGTCACCCGGGTGGCGCGGGACGTCGGCACCGATGGCATCCTCGGCGGCCAGGCGAGCGTGCCCGGGGTCTCGGGTACCTGGAAGGACCTGACCAACAGCGTCAACCTGATGGCCAACAACCTGACCAGCCAGGTGCGCAACATCGCCGAGGTGACCACCGCGGTGGCCCGGGGCGACGTCTCCAAGAAGATCACCGTCGATGCCAAGGGCGAGATCCGCGAGCTGGTCACCACCGTCAACACGATGGTGGACCAGCTGTCGGCGTTCGCGGACGAGGTGACCCGGGTGGCCCGTGAGGTGGGCACCGAGGGGATCCTGGGCGGTCAGGCCCGGGTGCGCGGGGTGTCCGGCATCTGGCGTGACCTGACCGACAACGTCAACTTCATGGCGTCCAACCTCACCAGCCAGGTGCGGACCATCGCGGAGGTCGCCTCGGCGGTCGCCAACGGTGACCTCTCCAAGAAGATCACCATCGAGGCGCAGGGCGAGGTGGCCGCGCTGGCGGGCACCCTGAACACCATGGTCGACCAGCTGTCGGCGTTCGCCGTCGAGGTGACCCGGGTGGCCCGCGAGGTCGGCACCGACGGCATCCTGGGCGGTCAGGCCAACGTGCCGGGCGTGGCCGGCATCTGGAAGGACCTGACCGACAACGTCAACCTGATGGCGAACAACCTCACCGGGCAGGTCCGCAACATCGCGCTGGTGATCACCGCGGTGGCCCGCGGCGACCTGTCGCAGAAGATCGACGTGGACGCGCGCGGCGAGATCCTGGAGCTGAAGACCAGCATCAACACCATGGTCGACCAGCTCGGGGCGTTCGCGGACGAGGTCACCCGGGTGGCCCGCGAGGTGGGCACCGACGGTCGCCTCGGCGGCCAGGCCCGGGTGCCCGGGGTGGCCGGCACCTGGCAGGACCTCACCGAGTCGGTGAACGAGCTGGCCAACAACCTGACCCGGCAGGTGCGCGCGATCGCCCAGGCGGCGACCGCCGTGACCAGGGGCGACCTCAGCCTGCGGATCGACGTGGACGCCTCCGGCGAGCTCGACGAGCTCAAGGACAACCTCAACCAGATGATCGCGAACCTGCGCGAGACCACCAGGACCAACAAGGAACAGGACTGGCTGAAGACCAACCTGGCCCGGATGTCCGGTCTGCTGCAGGGCCGCCGCGACCTGGAGGCGGTCGCCTCGCTGATCATGAACGAGCTGACCCCGGTGGTCTCGGCCCAGCACGGCGCGTTTTTCCTGTCCCAGCCGGCCGGCCGGACCGCCGAGCTGATCACCGAGGACGACGACGAGAACGACACCGTGCTGCGGCTGCTGGGCAGCTACGGCTACAACCGGCGCTCGATGCCGACCACCTTCCGCCCCGGCGAGGGGCTGATCGGCCAGGCGGCGGTGGAGAAGCGCTCGATCATCGTCAAGGAGACCCCGCCCGGCTACCTGAAGATCGCCTCCGGTCTGGGTGAGGCCTCGCCGTCCCACCTGGTGGTGCTGCCGGTGCTGTTCGAGGACCGGCTGCTCGGGGTGATCGAGCTGGCCACCTTCAGCTCGTTCACCGCCGTCGCGCTCGACTTCCTCAACCAGATCGCCGACCTGATCGGGGTCACGGTCAACACCATCAGCGTCAACACCAAGACCGAGGGGCTGCTCCTGGAGTCGCAGCGGCTCACCGCCGAACTCTCCATGCGCTCGGCGGAGTTGGAGGCGCGGCAGGAGGAGCTGGAGCGCACCAACGAGGAGCTCCAGGAGAAGGCCGAGCAACTCGCCCAGCAGAACCGCGACATCGAGATCAAGAACAGCGAGATCGAGGAGGCCCGGCAGATCCTGGAGGAGCGCGCCGAGCAGCTGGCCCTCGCCTCCCGCTACAAGAGCGAGTTCCTCGCCAACATGTCGCACGAGCTGCGCACCCCGCTCAACTCGCTGCTGATCCTGGCCAAGCTGCTCTCCGACAACAACGAGGGCAACCTCTCCGCCAAGCAGGTCGAGTTCGCCGAGACGATCCACGGCGCCGGCTCCGACCTGCTCCAGCTGATCAACGACATCCTGGACCTGTCGAAGGTCGAGGCGGGCAAGATGGACGTCCGTCCGGCCAAGATCGCGCTGGTCCAACTGGTCGACTACGTCGAGGCGGCGTTCCGCCCGCTGGCCGCGGACAAGAACCTGGACTTCGCCGTCCGGGTCTCGCCCGACCTGCCGGTCACCCTGCACACCGACGAGCAGCGGCTCCAGCAGGTGCTGCGCAACCTGCTCTCCAACGCGGTGAAGTTCACCGACACCGGCGCCGTCGAGCTGCTGATCCGCCCGGCCGGGGCGGACGTCCCGCAGCACGTGCGCGAGCTGCTGCTGGAGGCCGAGGCGATCGGCGACCCGGACGAGGCCCTGATCGCGTTCTCGGTCTCGGACACCGGCATCGGCATCCCCGGCAACAAGCTGCGGGAGATCTTCGAAGCCTTCAAGCAGGCCGACGGCGGTACCAGCCGCAAGTACGGCGGCACCGGCCTCGGCCTGTCGATCAGCCGGGAGATCGCCCGGCTGCTCGGCGGCGAGATCCACGTCGAGAGCGAGCTGCACCGCGGCTCCACCTTCACCCTCTACCTGCCGCTGCGCGCCGAGGCGCCGGGCGCCGGGGCGGAGCGCCCGTCGGCGCTGCCGGTGCGGGCCGCGGTCGGGGTCACCCCGGCGGGTACGCCCGTCCCGATGGGGGAGAACCTGGCGGACCACTGGGCGCACGAGGTCCGCGAGCTGGCGGAGGAGCGCCGCCGCGGCGCCGCCGAGCGCCGGCGCTCGGCGCAGCAGGCCGAGGCGCCGCTGCCGCAGCAGCAGATCGAGCCGGCCCAGCGCGCGGGTGGCCCGGCGCAGTTCCACGGCCGCTTCGACGGCGAGCGGGTGCTGATCGTCGACGACGACATCCGCAATGTGTTCGCCCTCACCAGCGTGCTGGAGCAGTACGGCCTGACCGTGCTGTACGCCGAGAACGGCCGCGAGGGCATCGAGGTGCTGGAGCAGCACGAGGACGTCGCCCTGGTGCTGATGGACATCATGATGCCGGAGATGGACGGCTACGCGACCACCGAGGCGATCCGGCGGATGCCCCAGTTCTCCGGTCTGCCGATCATCGCGCTGACGGCCAAGGCGATGAAGGGCGACAAGGAGAAGAGCCTGGCGGCGGGGGCGAACGCCCACGTCACCAAGCCGGTGGAGGCGGACACCCTGCTGGCGGTGATGCGGCAGTTCCTCGCGGTGGGCTAGCCCCGACCGGTCGGGGCGGCCCGTCCCGGCGGCCCGCACTGGCGGGCCCGGCCGGGAACGCTGTAGGGTCACCCATCGTTGCGAACAGTGACCGGATGGTGACACGACGCTCAGTGCGGCCTGCGCTCGCGCGGCGCTTCCCCGGGGCGGCCACCGGCCGGATCGTGCCAAGCGATGTGGCGGGCGAGGGGGTACGGCTAGCATGACCGGGGCAGTGGTGAGCGGCACGCGGGTGCCGTCCCTCGGAAGACAACCGGCAGGAGGGCGGGTCCTGGTGCAGAAGGCGAAGATCCTCCTGGTCGACGACCGGCCGGAGAACCTGCTGGCGCTGGAGGCGATCCTCTCGGCGCTGGACCAGACCCTGGTGCGCGCCTCGTCCGGCGAGGAGGCGCTGAAGGCCCTGCTCACGGACGACTTCGCGGTCATCCTGCTGGACGTGCAGATGCCCGGGATGGACGGCTTCGAGACCGCCGCGCACATCAAGCGCCGGGAGCGGACCAGGGACATCCCGATCATCTTCCTGACCGCGATCAACCACGGGCCGCACCACACCTTCCGCGGCTACGCGGCCGGCGCGGTGGACTACATCTCCAAGCCCTTCGACCCGTGGGTGCTGCGCGCCAAGGTCTCCGTCTTCGTCGACCTCTACATGAAGAACTGCCAGCTCAAGGAGCAGGCCGCGCTGCTGCGCCTGCAGCTGGAGGCGGGCGAGGCGGCCAGCCTGGGCGGCCCGCTGCTGGGCGAGCTGTCGGCCCGGCTGGCGGCGGTCGAGGAGCAGGCCGAGGCGCTGACCAAGCAGTTGGACGACTCCGACGAGCCGGGCGCCGCGGCGACCTCCGCGCACCTGGAGCGCAAGTTGGCCGGCCTGCGGGCGGCCCTGGACGCCCTGCGCCCCGGCGCGAGCTGAGCTCCGCACCACCCCTCGCGCTCCGGTGCGCCCCGGGGCGTGCGCGCCGATGACGCCCCGTTCGGTGATCGACTGTCAGGCGTTCAGGTGTTCGGCGACACGCCGCCCGGCCCCGGGGTCCGGGCATGGGCACCCGTACCGGCCGCCGGTAGGCTGCTGACCCATGGCCACACGTACGCCCGGCAGCGCGGCACGCAACCCGAAGCCCGGGCCGGCCAAGAAGGCACCGGCCGGGAAGGCACCCGCGAAGGCGCCTGCCAAGACGGCTGCGCCCGCCAAGAAGGCCGCGGCGCGCAAGACCGCCGCCAAGCCCCCGGCGGCCCCGCCGCCGCCACCGCCGCGCCCGATACTCTTCCGCGCCGTCCGCGCCGTCTGGCTGGGTCTCGCCCATGCCGTCGGCGCGGTCTTCCGCGGCTTCGGCGACGGCGCCAAGAACCTGCACCCGGCGCACCGCAAGGACGGCGTGGCGCTGCTGCTGCTGGCGCTCGCCCTGGTAACCGCGGCCGGGACCTGGTTCAGCCCGCAGGGCTGGCTCGGCGAGGCCGCGACCGACGTGGTCTCCGGCCTGTTCGGCCGGCTCGACGTGCTGGTCCCGTTCCTGCTCGGCGGGGCCAGCGTCCGGCTGATGCGGCACCCGGAGGTGCCGGAGGCGAACGGGCGGATCCTGATCGGCCTGAGCACCCTGGTGGTCGGCGTGCTCGGCCTGGTGCACATCGGCTGCGGTGCGCCCGGGATGGGCAGCGGCGCGACGCGGATACGGCAGGCCGGCGGGATCCTCGGCTGGGCCGCGTCCACCCCGATGATGGCCGCCGCCGGACCGCCGCTCGCCGTGCCGCTGCTGCTGCTGGTCGCCTTCTTCGGCCTGCTGGTGCTCACCGCGACCCCGGTGAACCGGATCCCCGAGCGGTTGCGCCAGGCCGGGGTCCGGCTCGGGGTCGTCGAGCCGGACCCCGCGGAGGACGGGCCGGCCGGCGAGGGCGCCCGGGCCGCCCGGGAGTTCTCCACCGAGCCGCCCGAGGACGCCGACCCCGACGCGCTGCCCTTCACCATCGAGGGCACCGACGGCGAGGAGCCCGCCGGCCGCCGCGGCCGCCGGCGCCGCCGCGCGCAGGAGGCGGCGGACGCCGTCTCGTTCGAGAAGGACCCGCAGGCCGACCCGTTCCAGACCCGGGACATCGCCGCCGGCGTGGCCGCTGACCTGGACGGCGCGCTGACCTGGGGCGTGCCCGGGACCCCTGCCGTGGCGAGCATGATCCACCAGGTCCGGGACAACACCGCACCGCCGGAGGACCCGGCCGTGCCGCCGGCCCGCAGCGCCGGCGCACCGGAGGGCCACGGCCCGGCCCCGGCCCGGATGGAGCAGCTCCAGCTGGCCGGCGACATCACCTACACGCTGCCGCCGCTGGACCTGCTGGACCACGGTGCCCCGGCCAAGGCCCGCTCCAAGCTGAACGACGAGGTGGTCGCCCAGCTCACCGGGGTCTTCACCGAGTTCCGGGTGGACGCCCGGGTCACCGGCTTCACCCGCGGCCCGACGGTCACCCGCTACGAGGTCGAGCTCGGCCCCGCGGTGAAGGTCGAGCGGATCACCGCGCTGGCCAAGAACATCGCCTACGCGGTGGCCAGCCCGGACGTACGGATCATCAGTCCGATCCCCGGCAAGTCCGCGGTCGGCGTCGAGATCCCCAACCGGGACCGCGAGATGGTCAACCTCGGCGACCTGCTGCGCTCGCGGGCCGCCGCCGAGGACGGCCACCCGATGGTGGTCGGCATGGGCAAGGACGTCGAGGGCCACACCGTGATGGCCAACCTCGCGAAGATGCCGCACATCCTGGTCGCCGGCGCCACCGGTGCGGGCAAGTCCTCCTGCATCAACTGCCTGATCACCTCGGTGCTGGTCCGGGCCACCCCGGACGAGGTGCGGATGGTGCTGGTCGACCCCAAGCGGGTCGAGCTGACGGCGTACGAGGGCATCCCGCACCTGATCACGCCGATCATCACCAACCCCAAGAAGGCCGCCGAGGCCCTCCAGTGGGTGGTGCGCGAGATGGACCTGCGCTACGACGACCTGGCGGCCTTCGGCTTCCGGCACGTGGACGACTTCAACGCGGCGGTGAAGGCCGGCACCGTCCAGCCGCCGCTCGGCAGCGAGCGCGAGCTGACCCCGTACCCGTACCTGCTGGTGATCGTCGACGAGCTGGCCGACCTGATGATGGTCGCCCCGCGCGACGTCGAGGACTCGGTGGTGCGGATCACCCAGCTGGCCCGGGCTGCCGGCATCCACCTGGTGCTGGCCACCCAGCGGCCCTCGGTGGACGTGGTGACCGGTCTGATCAAGGCCAACGTGCCCTCCCGGCTGGCGTTCGCCACCTCGGCGATGGCCGACTCCCGGGTCATCCTGGACCAGCCCGGCGCCGAGAAGCTGATCGGCAAGGGCGATGCGCTGTTCCTGCCGATGGGCGCCAGCAAGCCGGTCCGGATGCAGGGCGGGTTCGTCACCGAGGCCGAGATCGCCAAGGTGGTCCAGCACTGCAAGGACCAGATGACGGCGGTCTACCGGGAGGACGTCACGGTCGGCGGCGGCCCGAAGAAGGAGATCGACGAGGAGATCGGCGACGACCTCGACCTGCTGATCCAGGCGGCCGAGCTGGTGGTCTCCACCCAGTTCGGCTCCACCTCGATGCTCCAGCGCAAGCTGCGGGTCGGCTTCGCCAAGGCGGGGCGGCTGATGGACCTGATGGAGTCGCGTGGGATCGTGGGGCCGAGCGAGGGCTCCAAGGCCCGCGACGTGCTGGTCACACCGGAGGAACTGGACGGCGTGCTGATCACCCTTCGGGGCTGACCAGCTGGCGTTTCACTCGTTCGGAGGAACCTCGTTCGGAGCGGTATGACCGGTGGGAACCGGGGCAGACGACCGGGCGTCCATCGAGGCACGGACGCCCGGGGGCCCGGCCGGGCTGATCGCCCGTCAGCGGGTGGTGGGCCCGGGATGCCCGTTCGGGCCCGTCCGCTTGAGAAACGTTCCGGCCCCGCCCCTAGACTGTCTTCTCAGCAGGTGGCCAACGCTCGAAAGGCGCGCCCAGTGACCATCGGCAAGTCCCCTCGTCGTGACAGCCAAGACTCTTCCGCTTCCCGTGCCGTCCCCGGGCAGACCGGGTCCGGCCAGTCGACGACGGAGCCGTCCGTGGTCGAACCTTCGGCCCCGGAGCCGCCCAGCATCGGGCGGCTGCTCGCCGACGCCCGGGTCGCCGCCGGCCTGACGGTCGACCAGGTCAGCGCGGCCACCCGGGTCCGGGTACCGATCGTGCACGGCATCGAGGCGGACGACTACGGCCACTGCGGCGGGGACGTTTACGCCCGGGGCCACATCCGCGCGCTGGCCAAGGCCGTCGGCGTCGACGGCGAGCAGCTGGTCGCCCGGTACGACGCCGCCCACGGCGGTGCTCCCGGCCCCCGGCGGGCCACCCAGCTGCTCGACACCGGCCCGATCAAGGTGACCGACCACCGGCGTCCCAACTGGACCGCGGCCATGATGGTGGCCATCGCGGCCGTGGTCGCCCTGATCGGCTTCAACCTGTTCACCGACGACTCCGGCGTGGCCGGTGCCGGCGCGGCCAGCGAGCCGCTGCCGAGCACCGCCGCCGCCCCGGTGACGGCCTCCGCCCAGCCGCCCGCCCCGGCCCCCAGTGCCGCGATCGCCGCCGCCCCGGTCGACAAGGTCACCGTCAAGCTGGTCGCCGAGAAGGACAAGAGCTGGGTCACGGCCAAGGACGGCAAGGGCAAGTCGCTGTTCTCCAACAACCTGGACGCCGGCCAGGACCAGACCTTCACCGACCCCGCGAAGATCACCCTGGTGATCGGCAACGCGGGCGCCGTCCACGTGTACGTCAACGGCAAGGACCTCGGTCCGGCCGGCACGGACGGGCAGGTGGTGCATCTCACCTACACCCCCGGTGACCCGCAGGCGGGCTGAGCCGGGAAGGGCCCCAGGGCCCGACGATCAAGGCATACGGGCTCCGGGGCGAACGGCACCGGGGCCCGCGCGTTAATCTTGGCGTCATGCCTGAACCCCGCACTGTCGCCCTGGTCACGCTCGGATGCGCCCGCAACGAGGTCGACTCCGAGGAACTCGCCGGGCGACTGGAGGCCGATGGGTGGCGGCTGGTCGACGACGCCGCCGACGCCGACGTCGCCGTGGTCAACACCTGCGGGTTCGTCGAAGCCGCCAAGAAGGACTCCGTCGACGCCCTGCTGGAGGCCAACGACCTCAAGGGCCACGGCCGCACCCAGGCCGTGGTGGCCGTGGGCTGTATGGCCGAGCGCTACGGCAAGGAGCTCGCCGACGCCCTCCCCGAGGCCGACGGCGTGCTCGGTTTCGACGACTACAGCAACATCTCCGACCGGCTGCAGACCATCCTGTCCGGCGGCCACCACGCCTCGCACCTGCCGCGGGACCGCCGCAAGCTGCTCCCGCTCAGCCCGGTGCAGCGCCAGGACGCCGCCGCCGAGGTGGCGCTGCCCGGCCACGGCGCCCCCGAGGACCTGCCGCAGGGCGTCGCCCCCGCCTCCGGCCCGCGCACCCTGCGCAAGCGCCTCGACGACAACCCGGTGGCCTCGGTCAAGCTGGCCTCCGGCTGCGACCGGCGCTGCTCCTTCTGCGCCATCCCGGCCTTCCGCGGCTCGTTCATCTCCCGCCGCCCCTCCGACGTGCTGAACGAGGCGGTCTGGCTGGCCGAGCAGGGCGTCCGCGAGGTGGTCCTGGTCAGCGAGAACAACACCTCGTACGGCAAGGACCTCGGCGACATCCGGCTGCTGGAGACGCTGCTGAGCGAGATCGCCGCGGTCGAGGGCGTGCGGCGGGTCCGGGTCAGCTACCTGCAGCCGGCCGAGATGCGGCCGGGCCTGATCGACGTGATGACCGGCACCCCCGGCGTGGTGCCCTACTTCGACCTGTCGTTCCAGCACTCCGCCCCGGCGGTGCTGCGCCGGATGCGCCGGTTCGGCTCCACCGACCAGTTCCTCGGTCTGCTGAAGACCGTCCGGGACAGGGCGCCGCAGGCCGGTGTCCGGTCCAACTTCATCGTGGGCTTCCCCGGCGAGACCGAGGAGGACTTCGCCGAGCTGGAACGGTTCATCAGCGCGGCCGGCCTGGACGCCATCGGCGTCTTCGGCTACTCGGACGAGGACGGCACCGAGGCGGCCGGCTTCGACGGCAAGCTGCCCGAGGACGTGGTGGCCGACCGGCTGGCCAAGCTCTCCCGGCTGGCCGAGGAGCTCACCGCGCAGCGGGCCGAGCAGCGGATCGGCGACGAGGTCGAGGTGCTGGTCGAGTCGGTCGAGGACGGCGTGGTCGAGGGCCGGGCCGCCCACCAGGCGCCCGAGACGGACGGCCTGACCACCCTGCTGGGCGTCGAGGACGCGGTGGTCGGCCGCTTCTACCGCGCCCGGGTGACCGGTACCGAGGGCGTCGACCTGGTGGCGCAGGCGCTGCCGGCCGAGGACGGCACCGCGGCCGATGCCGACGCCGAGGCCGGCCGCTCCGAGCACGCGGGAGCCGGAGCATGACCAACGGGCCGGGCGCCCCAACCACGGCCGGTCCGGACCGGCCGACGGCCGCGCTGCCGCCGCCTCCGGGGATCTGGAACATCGCCAACGTGCTGACCATGGTCCGGCTGCTGCTGGTGCCCGTGTTCATCGCGCTGCTCTTCGCCGACGGCGGCCACAACCCGAAGTGGCGCGCGGTGGCCTGGGCCTCCTTCGCGATCGCGATGATCACCGACCTGTTCGACGGTGAGCTGGCCCGCCGCAAGGGCCTGATCACCGACTTCGGGAAGATCGCCGACCCGATCGCCGACAAGGCGATCATGGGCGCGGCGCTGATCGGCCTCTCCGTCCTGGGCGACCTGCCCTGGTGGGTGACGGCGCTCATCCTGGCGCGCGAGCTCGGCATCACCCTGATGCGCTTCTGGGTGATCCGCTACGCGGTCATCCCGGCCAGCCGGGGCGGCAAGCTGAAGACCCTCACCCAGGGCATCGCGGTCGGCATGTACGTGCTGCCGCTGACCGGCTGGCTGGCCACCGCCCGGGCCGTGCTGATGGCGGTCGCGGTGCTGCTCACGGTCGGCAGCGGGCTGGACTACGTCCGCCAGGCGGTGCAGCTGCGCCGGGCGGGCCGGGCCGAGGAGCGGGCGGCCCGGTGAACGGCGCGGCGCAGCGGCTGCACGCGGCCCTGCGGGCCAGGGGCGCCACCCTCGCGGTGGCCGAGTCGCTGACCGGTGGGCTGCTGGCGGCGGAGCTGGTGGCCGTCCCCGGTGCCTCGCTGACCTTCCGGGGCTCCGTGACCGCCTACGCCACCGACCTGAAGGCCTCCGTGCTCGGGGTGGACGAGGGCCTGCTGGCCGTGCACGGCGCCGTCCACCCGGTGGTGGCGCGTCAGATGGCCGAGGGGGTCCGCCGGCTGCTGGGGGCCGACTACGCGCTCGCCACCACCGGGGTGGCCGGCCCCGACCCGCAGGACGGGCAGCCGGTCGGCGCCGTGCACCTCGCACTGGCCGGACCGGCGGGAACACGGGTGGCCTCGCCGCTGTTGTCAGGGGACCGTGCCACAATCCGGCAGGCCTCGGTGACGGCGTCGCTGGAGCTGCTGCTGGAGCACCTAGCGGCCACCGGGCCGTCCCGCTGAGGTTTGCTGAAATCGCTGAACTGGCCGCCTCGTCGGGAGGATCGTGTTAGACCGGATGCCCTGGTTGGGCAGATACCAGCCAGGGGACGTGCGCCGCGGCCCCGGCCGGACGCCCCGGAAGGGGAACCGACGGGGTCCGACCGGGGTCCTTGCGGGGAACAGACAGGGGAGGGGGCAGCCTTGCAGCCCAGAGTGAACACGACCATGGTCCCCGCACACGATGCGGGCAAGGCGGTACGGTGGGGACGTGACATCTCGATTCGCAGTCCGAGGAGGGAGGCACCGATGATCCTGCTCCGTCGCCTGCTGGGCGATGTGCTGCGTCGGCAGCGCCAGCGCCAGGGCCGCACACTTCGCGAGGTGTCGGCAGCTGCCAGGGTTTCGCTCGGCTATCTCTCCGAGGTGGAGCGGGGGCAGAAGGAAGCCTCCTCCGAGTTGCTGTCCGCCATCTGCGACGCACTGGACGTCCGGATGTCGGAAGTCATGCGCGAGGTCAGCGACGAGCTCTCGCTCGCCGAACTTGCGGCGATGGCCACCCTCTCGGAGGGTGATCTGCTGAGGCCGGTCCTCGAACCGGTGTCGCTGCCGGCTCCCGGGGTCGACCGGGCCACCATCGCGCCCAAGGCTGCCGCCATGGACGTGGTAGCGGCCTGACCCGGTCTCGCCCTCCCCGTGCCCCGCGCGGGGCCGAGCGGAGGAGGCCGGAGTGCGTAGAGCGTGGTCGGTGGGCAAGGCCGCCGTACGGGCGGTGCTCCGGCGCACGGCCGGACGGCGCGGTCCCCGGTGGGCCGCGCTGCTGTTGATCCCGGGCCTGGTGTGCTGGCTGCTGCTGACCGGCGGGGCCGTCGGGGTCGGTGGCGCCGCCCTGGGCATGCTGGCCGGCGGCTGGGGCCTCGGGCTGGTGCCCGTGCACAGCAACCGACTCCTGACCGGGGTGCGCCGACGCCCGCCACCCGGCGCCGTACCCCTCGATGCACCCCTCGATCCGCCGGAGCCCGCGGCCGCGGTGACCCCGATGGCGGACGGCTCCGCCGGGACCTGACGGACTCGCGGAAACCTGCCGGGGCGGCCCGGCTCAGCCGCGCAGCCGGTAGCCGCGCGGTGTGGGGTGGAAACCCGCCTCCTCCAGCGCGGGGCCGAGGGGCGAGGTCAGCGCCGGCTCCCCGTTCGCCCGCTCGACCGTCACGCTGCCCAGCGCGCCCGCCCGGACGGCCTCGCCGAGCGCGGCCATCGCGGGCGCGCTCTCGCCCCAGGCGAGCAGCGACTTGCCACCCCGCTCCACGTACAGCCTCAGCTCCCCGTCCACCAGGACGACCAGCGCCCCCGCCTTCCGGCCCGGCCGGTGGGCGGTGGCGCCCGTCGCGCGCTCGCCCGCGGCGGGCGGCTCGGGCCACGGCAGCGCGGCGCCGTACGCGTTGGCCGGGTCGGCCGCGGCCAGCACCAGGACCTGCGGCGGCTCGGCCGGGGCCGCCGACGGCCACTCGGCGGCGGCGACCCGCTCCAGCCGGCCGCTCACCGAGCGCAGCCGGTCGGCCGCGCCGTCCATGGCGAACTGGGCGCCGCCCAGGCCCTCCACGAAGTAGCCCCGGCGGGCCCGGCCGCGCTCCTCGAAGGCGGACAGCACCCGGTAGACCCCGGCGAAGCCGCCGGGCACCCGCTCGGCGGCGACCGCGCCCCGAGTGAGGATGCCGTGCCGGTCCAGCAGGCCCTGTGCCTGGGCGGCGGCCCGGGCGGTCGGCTCGGTGGCGTACTCCGGCAGCAGCGACCAGCGCCCGGCCGTGGTGGGCGGCCCGGAGCGCAGCGAGCCGGGGCGGCCGAGCGCCCGCCCGGCGCCGCCGTACCGGCCGCGCGGGGTGGCCCGGGGCGCCCGGTGGGCGGTGGCGCCGGCGGTACGGCCGGAGCCGAGCAGGGCGCGCAGCGGGGCCAGGGTGTCATTGGTGACGTACCCCGCCCAGAGCAAGTCCCAGAGCGCCTCGACCAGCTCGGCCTCGGGGGTGTCGGGGGTGCGCTCGGCCAGCTGGCGGAAGAACAGGCCGTAGCCGCCCGCCAGGGCGTCCAGCAACGCGGTGTGCACCGGGGTCATGGCGGGCGGCACGGGCTCGGGGCGCACCAGGTGGGCGTCCTGGGGCAGGTGCAGGCCGATCCAGCCGTCCTTGCCGGGCAGGGCGCCGGCGCCCGACCAGCCGATCTCGCCGGCGGCCATGAGCTCGTCCAGCAGGCCGGGCGTGTAGTCGGCCAGCCGGGCCGGCAGGACCAGCTTCTCCAGCGCGGAGGCGGGCAGGGCGGTGCCCTGGAGCTGCTCGACCACCCGGAGCAGGCCGTCCGGCCCGCGCAGGCGGTGGCCGGCCAGGTGCTGCCACTGCGGCAGGAAGGCGGCCAGGGCGCGGGGCGGCACCGGCTCGACCTCGTGCCGCAGCGCCGCCAGCGAGCGGCGGCGCAGCCTGCGCAGCACCTCGGCGTCGCACCACTCGACGGTCGCGGTGTGGCCCTCCACCGGCCGGAACTCGCCCTGCACCAGGCGCCCGCCGGCCGTCAGCCGGTGCAGGGTGCCGACCACCACGGCGGTGCCGAGGCCGAAGCGCTCGGCCGCCTCGGCGGCCGTGAACGGGCCGTGGGTGCGCGCGTAGCGGGCCAGCAGGTCGCCGAGCGGGTCCTTGACCGGCTCGGTGAAGGCCTCCGGCACGCCGACCGGCAGCGGGGTGCCCAGCGCGTCGCGCAGCCGCCCGGCGTCCTCGATCGCGGACCAGCGCTGCTCGCCGCCGATCCGGACCTGGATCACCCGGCGTGCGGCCTCCAGCTCCAGCGCCCAGAGCGGCTCGGCGCCACGGGCGGTCAGCTCGGCCTCGCCGAGCGGGCCGAGCAGCCGCAGGGCGTCGGCGACGCCCTCGGCGTCCTTGATCCGCCGCTCCGGGGTGAGCCGCTGCAGCTCGGCCTCCAGCTCGGCGAGCACCGCCGGTTCCAGCAGCTCGCGCAGCTCGGCCTGGCCGAGCAGCTCGGAGAGCAGCCGGGAGTCCAGCGACAGCGCGGCGGCCCGGCGCTCGGCGAGCGGTGAGTCGCCCTCGTAGAGGAACTGGGCGACGTACCCGAACAGCAGCGAGCGGGCGAACGGGGACGGCTCCTGGGTGGTGACCTCGACCAGCCGGACCGCCCGGGACTCCAGATCCCCCATCAGCTCGGCCAGGCCCGGCACGTCGAAGACGTCCTGCAGGCACTCCCGGACGGCCTCCAGCACGATCGGGAAGGAGCCGTACTCGGCGGCCACCTCCAGCAGCTGGGAGGCACGCTGGCGCTGCTGCCAGAGCGGGGTGCGCCGGCCGGGGCTGCGGCGCGGGAGCAGCAGGGCGCGGCCGGCGCACTCGCGGAAGCGGGAGGCGAACAGGGCCGAGCCGCCGACCTGGTCGGTGACGATCTGCTCGATCTCGGCCCGCTCGAACAGGACGGCGTCGGCGCCGACCGGGGCCTCCTCGGTGGTAGGGCGGTCGCTGGGGAAGTCGAGCAGGTCGGCGTCCGGCAGGCGGAGCACGATGCCGTCGTCGGCGTGCATGACCTGCGGGTCCAGGCCGTGCTTCGCGCGCAGCCGGGCGCCGACCGCCAGCGCCCAGGGGGCGTGCACCTGGGCGCCGAACGGGGAGTGGATGACGATCCGCCAGTCGCCCAGCTCGTCGCGGAAGCGCTCGACCACGATGGTGCGGTCGTCCGGCAGGTGGCCGCAGGCGGTGCGCTGCTCGGCCAGGTACCGCAGCAGGTTGCCCGCCGCCCAGTCGTCCAGGCCGGCCGCCTTCAGCCGCTCGGTGGCGGCCTCGGGGGCCAGGGCGCCCAGCTCGCGGACGAAGGCGCCCAGGGCCCGGCCCAGCTCCAGCGGGCGGCCGAGGGTGTCGCCCTTCCAGAACGGCAGCCGCCCGGGGATGCCCGGCGCCGGGGTGACCAGGACCTTGTCGTGGGTGATGTCCTCGATCCGCCAGGAGGTGGTGCCCAGGGTGAAGACGTCGCCGACCCGGGACTCGTAGACCATCTCCTCGTCGAGCTCGCCCACCCGGCCGCCGCCCTTCTTCGGGTCCGTCCCGGCGATGAAGACGCCGAACAGGCCGCGGTCGGGGATGGTGCCGCCGGAGGTGACGGCGAGTCGCTGGGCGCCCGGGCGGCCGGTGACCGTCCCCGCCACGCGGTCCCAGACCAGCCGGGGCCGCAGCTCGGCGAAGGCGTCCGAGGGGTAGCGCCCGGCCAGCATGTCCAGGACGGCGTCGAAGGCGGACTGCGGAAGGGTGGCGAAGGGCGCGGCCCGGCGGACCACGGCGAGCAGCTCGTCGACGTCCCAGGTGTCCAGGGCGGTGATCGCGACCAGCTGCTGGGCCAGCACGTCGAGCGGGTTGCGCGGGATCCGCAGGGCCTCGATCCGGCCCTGGCGCATCCGCTCGGTGACCACCGCGGACTGGACCAGGTCGCCCCGGTACTTCGGGAAGAACACACCGGTGGAGACGGCGCCGACCTGGTGGCCGGCGCGGCCGACCCGCTGGAGCCCGGAGGCGACCGAGGGCGGTGACTCGACCTGGACCACCAGCTCGACGGCGCCCATGTCGATGCCGAGCTCCAGGCTGGAGGTGGCCACCACGGCGGGCAGCCGGCCGGCCTTCAGCTCCTCCTCGACCAGGGCGCGCTGCTCCTTGGAGACCGAGCCGTGGTGCGCCCGGGCGAGCACGGGCGGTGCGCCGGCGGCCGCGCCGGAGCCGCCCATCAGCTGGGCGGGCGCGTGCGCGGCGGGCAGCGCGGTGCCGGTGGCTCGTTCGAGGGCGATCTCGTTCAGCCGGTTGCACAGCCGCTCGGCGAGCCGGCGCGAGTTGGCGAAGACGATGGTGGAGCGATGGGCCTGGACCAGGTCGACGATCCGCTCCTCGACGTGCGGCCAGATCGAGGCGCCGCCCTGGCCGGGCAGCGCCCCCGCGCGGGCCGGGTCCTCGGCGCCGGCGGGCAGTTCGTCCAGGTCGGCGACCGGGACCACCACCGAGAGGTCGAACACCTTGGCCGAGGGCGGCTGGACGACCGCCGCGCCGCGCTGCGGGCTGAGGTAGCGGGCCACCTCCTCGACCGGCCGGACGGTGGCGGACAGGCCGATCCGGCGGGCCGGGCGCTCCAGCAGCTCGTCCAGCCGCTCCAGGCTGAGGGCCAGGTGGGCGCCGCGCTTGGTGCCGGCGACGGCGTGCACCTCGTCCAGGATCACCGTGTCGATCCCGCGCAGGGCCTCCCGGGCGGCGCTGGTGAGCAGCAGGAACAGCGACTCCGGGGTGGTGATCAGGATGTCCGGCGGGTGGGTGGTGAAGCGGCGCCGGTCGGCGGCGGGGGTGTCGCCGGAGCGGATCGCCACCTCGACCTCGGGTTCGGGCAGGCCGAGCCGGACGGCGGCCTGCCGCAGGCCGGCCAGCGGGCCGCGCAGATTGCGCTCGACGTCGACCGCGAGGGCCTTGAGCGGCGAGATGTAGAGCACCCGGCAGCGGCGCTTCGGGTCGGCGGGGGGCGGGGTGCTGCTCAGCCGGTCGAGTGCGGACAGGAAGGCGGCCAGGGTCTTGCCGGAGCCGGTGGGGGCGACCACCAGGACGTCGGTCTGCTGCCCGATCGCGGCCCAGGCCCGGCTCTGGGCCTCGGTGGGGGCGTCGAAGGCGCCGGTGAACCAGGCCCGGGTGGCCGGGGCGAAGCCGGCCAGCGGGTCGTCCGGGGCCTGGGGATCGTGATGCGGCGCCATGCCCCCATGGTGCACGCCGGCACTGACAGCGGGTGGCGCCGGGCGCCGCGCGGCGGCCGTGCGGGGGCGGGGGCGGCCCGGTGGTGGTGGGCGCAATCCGGCGGGCCGAGTCGGACATTCTGACCATATGGTGATGATTCAGACGGTGGTCCGGGTCGTTCCGGACCACTCCGGGTCATCTCCGGATCCCCCCGCGGACCGGTCCGACGAGCGGAGACCGCACGATGGAGCAGGTGAGCCCGGCCGGCGCGGACCTTGCCCGGCACCGTCGCGGCCCGGCCCGCATCCTGCTGGCCATGCTGGTGACCGCGCTGCTGCTCGGCGGCGCCGTGCCGTACGTCGCCGGGTCGGCGGGCGGCTACCTCAGCTATCTGGTGCTCGCCGACCGGCAGGACGCCCAAGGGGCGGGGCTCGCCGCGGACCAGGCCCGGGCGGCCGGCGGCCAGGTGGTGCAGGACTACCCGCAGATCGGGGCGGTGCTCGCGTACGCCACCGGCGCGTTCGCCGAGCGGCTGCGCGGCCGGCCGGGGATAGCCGCGGTGGGCGCCACCCGGACGGCACCCGTGCCCGGGCCGCCCAGGCCGGTGGACGGCATCGGCGACTTCCGTCCGGCCGCGGACAGCACCGACGACTCCACGGCGACCGTGCCCGACCCGGCCGAGCAGAGTGACTGGAACCTGGCCATGATCGGCGCCACCGAGGCGCCGACCCGGTTCGCCGCGCTGCTGCGCGCCCCCGGGCTGACCCGGACCGCCGCCCGGACGCCCGGTGCGCCGCCGCTGCCCTCGGCCCAGGCGCTGCGCGGCGTGCTGGTCTCGGTGCTGGATTCCGGGGTCGACGACACCCATCCGGACCTGCGCTCCGCCGTCGATCCGGGCGCCTCGGCCTCCTGCGCCGACGGGCGCCCCGACGCCCGGTACGGGGCCTGGCGGCCGGACCCGGGGGTGACCGAGAGCGGGCACGGCACCCATGTGGCCGGCATCGTCGGCGCGTCCCGCGACGGGCACGGCGTCACCGGCGTCGCCCCCGGCGTGCGGATCGCCGCCGTCCGGCTGCTCGGCCCGCTCGGGCAGTACTACGCGGAGAACATCGTCTGCGGGATGCTCTGGTCCGCCGACCACGGCGCGAAGGCCGTCAACGACAGCTACTTCGCCGACCCGTGGAAGTACAACTGCCCCGAGGACCCGGACCAGGCGGCGCTGATCGCGGCGGTCGGCCGGGCCGTGGCCTACGCCCAGCGGCAGGGCGCGGTGGTGGTCGCCTCGGCCGGTAACGACGGCCAGGACCTCGGCGCCACCAGGCCCGATCGGCGCAGCCCCAACGACCGGCTGACCGGACCGGCCCAGGACCGGCTGCTGGGCGCCGAGTGCATCCGGCTGCCCGGTGAGCTCCCGGGCGTGCTGACGGTGAGCGCCGTGGACCGCCGCGGCCTGCCGGCCGGCTACTCCAACTACGGGCGCGGCCGGATCTCCATCGCGGCTCCCGGCGGCGACCCGGACGGCGGCGCCCAGGGCGCGATCGTCTCGGACTGGCCCGGCGGTGCGTACGCGGCCCTGGCCGGCACCTCGATGTCGGCCGCGCACGTCACCGGGGCCGTGGCCGTCACCGCTGCGGCGCACCCCGGCTGGGGGCCGGACGAGGTGGTCGACCGGCTGACGGCCGCCGCCGCGGCCGGCTGCCAGCGCACCGTGTCCGTCTGCGCGGATCCGGCCTACCGGGAGTACTACGGCGCCGGGGTGCTGGTGCTGCCGGACTAGCCGCTCTCCGGACCGGCTACTCTCCGGACCGGCCACTGTCCCGACGGGCCGCTCGCCGTACCGGTCACTCGCCGTACCGGTCACTCGCCCTACCGGTCACTCGCCGTACCGGCCGATCGCCCGGCGGCCGGAAAACCGGCGGCGGGCCCGGTGGCGGCCGGGGCAGGATCGGCCCATGAGCGTTCACCTGACGACCGAGCGGCTGGTGCTCCGCCGGTTCACCGCCGCCGACGCCGATCTGCTGGTGGAGCTGGACTCCGACCCCGAGGTGATGCGCCACCTCAGCGGTGGTCGGGCCACCCCGCGCGAGGTGGTGGAGCGGGAGCTGCTGCCGGGGTACCTGGACGAGTACCGCCGCCACCCCTCGTTCGGGCACTGGGCCGCGCTCGACCGCGCCGGCGGGGAGTTCCTCGGCTGGTTCGAGTTCCGCCCGCACCCCGGCGGGCCGCCGGGGGAGGTGGAGCTCGGCTACCGCCTGCGGCGCGCGGCCTGGGGGCGGGGGTACGCGACCGAGGGCGCGCGGGCGCTGATCCGGCGGGGCTTCGCGGAGCTCGGGGTCGAGCGGGTGTTCGCCACCACGATGGCCGTCAACCTCGGCTCCCGGCGGGTGATGGAGAAGGCCGGGCTGCGGCTGGTCCGCACCTTCCACGAGGACTGGCCGGAGCCGATCGAGGGGGCCGAGCACGGTGATGTGGAGTACGCGCTGGAACGGGCCGACCGGTGCGGCGGGCCCGGCGCGGCGGCCGGGCGGTCGGGCGGTCCGGGATAATGGCGGTATGAGGCTGACCGAGTTCTGGCGACGGATGCACGAGCACTTCGGCGCGGGCTACGCCGAGTCGTTCGCCCGGGACCACGTGATGAGCGAGCTCGGTGGGCGGACGGTCGAGCAGGCGCTGGCGGCCGGCTGGGAGGCCAAGGACGTCTGGCGGGTGGTCTGCCAGACCCAGGGGGTCTCGGCGCTGCTGCGCTGACCGCGGCCGCGGGCCGTCCGAGGGCGGCCCTCGACGCTCCCGGGGGGAGCTCAGGGCCCGGTTTCGCCCGGTCGATGGGTGAGACTGTCCCGGTGGTCAGCAGCTCAGAACTCCCGCAGAATCCGGATCCGACGCCTGCGCAGCAGGCCCCCGCAGGCCGTACCAGGCTGACCGGCGGGGCGATGCCCAGGTGGTTGCCGAAGGCGATGGTGCTGGCCCTGGTGCTGGTCGGGCTGTTCCAGCTCGCCGACTGGGCCTTCCACCAGCTGATCGACCTGTTCGTGATGCTGCTGGTGGCCTTCTTCCTCTCGCTGGCGATGGAGCCCGCGGTGGACCGGATGGCGGCCCGCGGGGTGCGCCGCGGGCTGGGCACCTTCCTGGTCTTCATCGGCCTGGCGGTGGCGGTGGCCGGCTTCCTCGCGGCGCTCGGCACCCTGCTGGTGGACCAGGTCAGCCAGGTCGCCGGCCGGCTGCCGCACCTGCTCGACAACCTGATCGGCTGGATCAACCGGACCTTCCACCAGCACCTCTCGCTGGACCAGCTCCAGCACCAGGTGCTGACCGACTCCGGCACCATCGAGAAGTACGCCCAGCAGGCCGCCGACAACGTCTGGGGCGTCTCCAGCACGGTGATCGGCGGCCTGTTCCAGGCCTTCACGGTCGGCCTGTTCACCTTCTACTTCACCGCCGACGGCCCACGGGTGCGCCGGACGGTCTGCTCGCTGCTGCCGCCGGACAAGCAGGGCGAGGTGCTGCGGGCCTGGGAGATCGCGCTCGCCAAGACCGGCGGCTACCTCTACTCCCGGGCGCTGCTGGCCCTGGTGTCCACGGTGGCGCACTGGATCATGTTCCAGATCCTCGGCCTGCCGTACGCGGTGGCGCTGGGCGTCTGGGTCGGCGTGATGTCGCAGTTCGTGCCGACCATCGGCACCTACATCGCCGGCGCGCTGCCGGTGCTGGTGGCACTGACCGTGCAGCCCTCGGACGCCTTCTGGGTGCTGGCCTTCGTGATCGTCTACCAGCAGATCGAGAACTACCTGCTGCACCCGCGGATCACCGCGCGGACGGTGGACGTGCACCCGGCGGTGGCCTTCGGCTCGGTGATCGCGGGGGCGGCGCTGCTGGGCGCGGTGGGGGCGCTGATCGCGATTCCGGCCGCCGCGACCCTGCAGGGCTTCGTCGGCACCTACGTCCGCCGGTACGAGGTGACCACCGATCCGCGGATCGACCGGGGGGTGGCCTGGCGGGAGCGCCGGCGGCTGGCCGCCCGCCGGCTGCGGCGGATGGTGGGCGCGCCGGAGGCGGAGGAGGGGCCGGAACAGGGGTCCGCGTGAGGAATCGAACGCCTGTTCCCTATACTCGGGGCGGCGAGTTTTCCACAGGCGGAGCCCGGTCGGGGCCGATTGTCGGTGGGACGCGCTAGCGTCGAGGACGATGAAGCGCACAGCACAGAACCCGAGGGTGGAAGCCATGGCAGCAACGGACCGCGAGAAGGCTCTTGAGAACGCGCTCGCCCAGATCGAGCGGCAGTTCGGCAAGGGCTCGGTGATGCGCCTCGGCGACCAGGCGCGGACCCCGATCGACGTGATCCCCACCGGATCGACCGCACTCGACGTCGCGCTCGGCGTCGGCGGCATCCCGCGCGGCCGCGTGGTCGAGATCTACGGCCCGGAGTCCTCGGGCAAGACCACCCTGACCCTGCACCTGGCGGCCAACGCGCAGCGCCTGGGCGGCACGGTCGCCTTCGTCGACGCGGAGCACGCGCTCGACCCGGAGTACGCGCGCAAGCTCGGCGTGGACACCGACGCCCTGCTGGTCAGCCAGCCGGACACCGGTGAGCAGGCGCTGGAGATCACCGACATGCTGATCCGCTCCGGCGCCGTCGACCTGATCATCATCGACTCGGTGGCGGCGCTCGTGCCGCGCGCGGAGATCGAGGGCGAGATGGGCGACTCGCACGTCGGTCTGCAGGCCCGGCTGATGAGCCAGGCGCTGCGCAAGATCGCCGGTGCGCTCAACCAGTCGAACACCACCGCGGTCTTCATCAACCAGCTTCGCGAGAAGATCGGCGTGATGTTCGGCTCGCCCGAGACCACCACCGGTGGCCGCGCGCTGAAGTTCTACGCCTCGGTGCGGCTGGACATCCGCCGGATCGAGACCCTGAAGGACGGCACCGAGGCGGTCGGCAACCGCACCCGCGTCAAGGTGGTCAAGAACAAGGTCGCCTCGCCCTTCAAGCAGGCCGAGTTCGACATCCTCTACGGCATCGGCATCAGCCGCGAGGGCGGCCTGATCGACATGGGTGTGGAGCACGGCTTCATCCGCAAGTCGGGCGCCTGGTACACCTACGAGGGCGACCAGCTCGGCCAGGGCAAGGAGAACGCCCGCAACTTCCTGCGGGACAACCCGCAGCTGGCCGACGAGATCGAGGCCAAGATCAAGGGCAAGCTCGGCATCGGCCCGAAGACCGAGACCCCGGCCGAGGGCGCACCGGCGGCCGCCGTCGAGGCCCCTGCCGCCGCGCCCGCCAAGGCCGCGGCGAAGAAGACGGCGGCGGCCAAGGCCTGAGCCGTTGACGTACCACCCCGATGACCGGTCGCCGGGCCGCTCCGAGGAGCCCGGTGACTGGGGGCCGCCCGACTGGTTCGCCGCCGCCGCGGAGCCGGAGGCGGCGCCGGAGCCGCAGCCGGATCTCGCGCCGGAGCGGGCGTTCGACCTCTCGGAGCTGACGCCCGCCTCGCAACTGCCCGGCGGGCGTCGGCGTCGGCGCTCCGCGATCGCCGAGGAGAGCGGCGCTGATGCGGGCGCGGGTGTCGGCGCGGACGCCGGCGCCCCGGCGGCGCCGTCGGACGTCGAGCCGGCGCCGGGGGCACGCCGGCAGCGCCGCTCGGAGCGGCGCCAGGAGCGCGCCGCCGCCGATCCCGTCGCCGATCCGGCCGAGTCCGCGGACCCGGAGACCCGGGCGCGGGAGATCTGCCTGCGCCTGCTCACCGGCGCCGCCAAGACCCGTAAGCAGCTGGGTGACGCGCTGCGGCGGCGGGAGATCCCCGAGGAGGTGGCCGAGCAGGTGCTCGACCGCTTCGAGGAGGTCGGGCTGATCGACGACGGCGCCTTCGCCGAGGCCTGGGTGGACGCCCGGCAGGGCCGCCGCGGGCGGCGGGCGCTGGCCCAGGAGCTGCGCACCAAGGGGGTCGCCGGCGAATTGGTCGAGCGGGCCGTGGCCCAGGTGGACGACGAGGACGAGACCGACTCGGCGCGCGCCCTGGTCGACCGCAAGCTGCGCAGCACCCGGGGGGTCGAGCGGCAGGCCCGGATCAGACGGCTGGTCGCCATGCTGGCGCGGCGCGGCTACCCGGAGGGCCTGGCGTTCCGGGTGGTGCTGGCGGCGCTGGCCGACGAGGGGGCGGACGGGGCCTCGGGCGGGGGCTCGGGTGGGGCGGAGCAATCCGGTCACGGCGACGACTGGTGACATCGGCTCAGGTCACCGAAGTCAACTCTCGATCGCATCTTGACCGTTTCGTAACCTGCGCCTAGCCTCGCAAGCAGTGAGGGATCATCCCGATCATGCCGATGACGTGCCGGGCACGGCCTCGGCCGGAGTCGGTTCCGTGCAGCAGTCCGCCCCGCGGGCCCCCGGTCGGTCCCTCACCGCCGCCACGGCAGAGTGTGCGCAGGGACGGGGGAGTGAGTCGGATGACGATCGCGACTGAAGCCGGTTCGGGGCCCGTCATGCTGGTGGCCGGGCTGGTCCTGGCGCTGGCCCTGTGTCTGGTCCTGGCGGCCGGCTGGCTGATGCTCCGCCAGCGCCGGGCCGAGCTGGACCGGCGCGAGGAGCGGCTGGCGGCCGAGCTGCGCCGCCTGCACCTGCAGGAGGACGAGTTCGCGACCCGCTCGGCCGAGCTGGTGGTGGCCCAGGCGGAGCTGCGGGAGCTGGAGACCGGGCACCGGCAGGCGCTGGAGCGGGTGGCCGGGCTGACGGCGCGCCAGGCCAGGGCGGAGCTGATCGGCGAGCTGGAGACCGAGGCCAGGCGGGAGGCGGCGATGACCGTCCGGGAGCTGGAGCGGCAGGCCAGGGCCGAGGGCGAGCTGCGGGCCCGGGAGATCATCGCGGTCTCGGTGCAGCGGCTCGCCGCGGAGCAGACCGCCGAGTCGGTCACCACCGTGTTCCGGCTGCCCAACGAGGACATGAAGGGCCGGGTCATCGGCCGCGAGGGGCGCAACATCCGGGCCTTCGAGACCGTCACCGGGGTCAACCTGATCGTGGACGACACCCCGGGAGTGGTCCAGCTCTCCTGCTTCGACCCGGTCCGCCGGGAGGCCGCCCGGCTGACCCTGGAGGTGCTGGTCGGGGACGGCCGGATCCAGCCGGCCCGGATCGAGGAGGTCCACGAGCGCAGCCGGGCCGAGATCGAGCGGCTCTGCCTGCGGGCCGGGGAGGACGCGCTGCTGGCCGTCAAGCTCGACGAGATGGCTCCGGAGCTGGTCCGCGCGCTGGGGACGCTGCGCTACCGGACCTCGTACGGGCAGAACGTGCTGGGGCACCTGGTGGAGTCCGCGCAGCTGGCCGGGATGATGGCCGCCGAGCTGGGGGTGCACCAGGGGCTGGTGCGGCGGGCGGCCCTGCTGCACGACATCGGGAAGGCGCTCAGCCACGAGGTGGCGGGCAGCCACGCGGCGGTCGGCGCCGAGTTCGCCCGGCGGCACGGGGAGTCGCCCGAGGTGGTGCACGCGATCGAGGCGCACCACGGTGAGGTGGAGCCGGGCACGGTCGAGGCGGTGCTGGTCCAGGCCGCGGACGCCTGCTCGGGCGGCCGGCCCGGGGCCCGGCGGGAGTCGGTGGAGACCTATGTGCGGCGGTTGGAGCGGCTGGAGGAGATCGCCCTCGGGTACGACGGGGTCTCCAAGGTCTTCGCGATGCAGGCGGGGCGCGAGGTGCGGGTGATGGTGCAGCCCGAGGTGGTGGACGACCTGCGGGCGCAGGTGATCGCGCGTGAGGTGGCCCGGCAGGTGCGGGAGGAGCTCACCTACCCCGGGCAGATCAGGATCACGGTGGTGCGGGAGAGCCGGGCGACGGAGTTCGCCCGCTGACCGGGTGACCGGCGGGCGGCCGGGAGCTCGCCCGCCGGTCGGGCGCTCAGCTCTCCGCGCCGGCCAGCGAGGCCGGCCCGCCGCGCGCGCCGTCGGCGAGCGCCAGCAGCGCGTCGGCGCGACAGCCCTGGGTGGTGCCGACCAGGTGGCCGTCCGGGCGGATCAGCAGCACCGTGTGCGGGTCCGCACCCGGGTACCGCTCGGTGACCAGCACCTCGGCCGGCACCGGCAGCGCCGTCGCGACCTCGGCCAGCCGCGGCATCAGCCCGGCCCCGAGCCAGTGCTGCGAGGCCCACACGGCGGTGCCGGGCGCCACCAGCAGCAGCAGGAACCCGCCGCCGAGGCGTGCGCGCAGCTGGTCGCCCGCGCCGTCCATGGTGACCACCGGCAGGTCGGGCACCAGCACGCCGGGCGCGGTGGCCGGCAGGCTCTCGGTGAGTGAGGTGCCCCGGCCCGGGCCGCGCTGCACGGGCACCCGGCCGGGCACCCCGGAGGGCGCCGCGGGGTACGCCGGCGCGCCGCCGAACCGGCCGGTGCCGAGCTGGCCGTCCGCCAGCAGCGGCGCGTGCTTGCGGAAGGAGCCGGTGAGCAGCGAGCGCCGGGTCTGCTGCCAGCCGCGCAGCGGCCGCAGCAGCGGCATGGTCTGGTCGACCGCGCGGAGCCGGGCGCCGACCGCGCCGCGCCGCTCGGTCTCGTAGCCGTCCAGCAGCGAGCCGCCCGGCTGGGGCCCGCCGGCGTGCAGGTGCCAGGCGAGGGCGAGCCGCCAGGCGAGGTTCTCCGCGTCGCGCAGCCCGTCCGCGAGGTTCTGCATGCCGAGGGCGCCGTGCAGGTGGGCGGCGTCGCCGGCCAGGAAGCAGCGGCCGGAGCGGAACCGGGCGGCCAGCCGCTGCTGGGCGGTGTGGTCGGCGGCGGCCAGCAGCTCGTAGCGGGGGAGTTCGCCGCACCAGCCGGTGAGGGTGGCCTTGACCCGGGCGAGCAGGGTGTCACCGGTGACGATGCCGGGCCAGGTGGCGTGCGGGTCGATCGGCTCGCTGGGCTGGGGCCGGCCCGGGGGCAGCCGCCAGTCGAGCCGCCACAGGCCGTCCGGGAGCGGCCGGGCGCAGGCCTCGCGGTCGCCGCGCCAGGGTGGTTCGCGGTGCAGCCGCGCCTCGCCGGCGAACGGGAGGTCGACCCGGACGGTGGCCATCGCGTGCCGGTCCACCGCCGGCCGGCCGGGGAAGCGGATCCCCAGCAGCCGCCGGACGGTGGAGCGGGCGCCGTCGCAGCCGACCAGGTGGCTGCCGCGCCACCAGGTCCTGGTGCCGTCCTGGACGTGCTCGGTGCGGATGCTGACGCCGTCCCGGTCCTGCTCCAGCTCGACCACCCGGCTGAGCGGGACGAGCTGGATCAGCGGGGTGGCGGTGACCGCGTCCCGCAGCCCGCGCTGCAGGCGGTGCTGGGCGAGGTGGAGCACCGGGGAACGGTCCAGCGGCAGCCGCAGCACCTCGGAGCGGCGGCGCCAGATGGTGAAGGCGTCCCACCGGGCCGCGTCCGACTCGGCCCGGGTGTAGCCGAGCCGGCCGAGGAAGGCGGTGGTGTCGCTGCCGAGCACCACGGTGCGCGGGCTCTCCGGGCAGAGCCCGGCGCCCTCGTCCAGCACGATGCTGGGCACCTCGTTGCGGGCCAGGGCGAGGGCCAGGGCCAGGCCGACCGGCCCGGCCCCGACCACGATCACCGGGTCCACGTCGGGACCTCCGCCCGGCGCGGCGGGAGGTGCCCGGATTCAATGCTCAGTGCTGGGGAGGCTCCGGGTGGTGTCACGAAGAGCAATGCAACAGATCACCTGGGTGTCCGTCAAGCAGCGGCAGGTGTGCGCCGGTTCGTGCCGCGACGGCCGCGCGCCTCGATCCACTTGGCCAGGGCGGTCAGCGCCAGGCACAGCCCGATGTAGATCGGGGCGATCACCAGGACCACCGGGATGTAGGGGTAGCCCTCCGGTGTCGAGGTGTTGCTGGCGATCAGCTTGCCCACGTACAGCAGCTCGTGGAAGGCGATGATGTAGCCCAGCGAGGTGTCCTTGAGGGTGACCACCAGCTGGCCGATGATGGCCGGCAGCATCGACCGGACGGCCTGCGGCACCAGGATGGTCGTCATCACCGAGGTCTTGCGCAGCCCGAGCGCGTACGCGGCCTCGGCCTGGCCGCGCGGGACGGCGTTGACGCCGGACCGGATGATCTCCGCCTGCACCGCGCCGTTGTAGAGGGTGAGGCCGATCACCAGGGCCCAGAAGGGCTCGGCGCCGAACACCGCGCGGTACAGCGCGAAGATCATGATGAGCAGCGGCATCGCCCGGAAGAACTGGACGACCGCGGTGCAGACGGCCCGGACCGGGCGGTGGTCGGAGAGCCGGCCGGCGGCCAGCAGGGCGCCGAGGGTGATCGAGAAGGCCGCGGCCAGGCCGAACACCTGGAGGGTCTCCAGCACGCCGTCGACGATCCGCTGCTGGACCTTGGCGTACTCGAACGGCGCCCACAGGTCGGGCGAGAACTGCCCGGCGTCGTCCAGGCGGCTGTAGACGAACCAGAGCAGGGCGGCGATCCCGACCAGCGAGAGCACCCCGAAGGCCCGGTAGCGCATCCTGGCCTTCGGGCCGGTGGCGTCGTAGAGGACGGAGGCGGAGCGGGTGCTCATCGGGCCACCGCCAGCCGCTTCTCGGCGAAGCTGAAGAGCTGCTGCACGCCGAAGCTGATGACCAGGTACGCGATCGCAATCCAGAAGAAGATCCCGAAGATGGCGTACCCCTTGTCGGTCAGTGTCGCCTGCACGTTGAAGAGCTCGGGCACGCTGAACGCGCCGGCCACCGCCGAGTTCCTGGGCAGGGCGATGAAGATCGAGCTCATCGGGCCCATCACGGCCCGGACGGCCTGCGGCAGGATCACCAGGCCGAGCGTCTGGCCGAAGTTCAGGCCCAGGCTGCGGGCCGCCTCGGCCTGGCCGAGCGGCACCGTGTTGATGCCGGAGCGCAGCACCTCGCAGACGAAGCTGCCGGAGTAGGCGCTGAGCGCGAGCACCGCGAAGGTGAACGGCTCCAGGTGCACGTCCAGCCGGGGGAGGCCGAAGACCACCGCGAAGAACAGCAGGGTCAGCGGGGTGTTGCGGAAGGTGTTGACCCAGACGGTGCCGAACGCGCGGAGCGCCGGGACCGGGGACACCCGGAAGGCCGCCAGGACTATGCCGAGCAGCATGGCGAGGACCGCGCTGATCGCGCTGAGCTCGACCGTCCGCAGGAAGCCGTCGCGGAACAGCGCGAAATTGCCGTCCTCGAACAATATGCCCATGCCGGCTGCCCTCCTCTCATTGGTGGTTGCGTGGTGGTCCGGGGCCGTGCGGCCGCCCGGGCCGGCCCGTCGTGGGGGGCCGGCCCGGCGGGCCGCGGCGGGCTCAGTACCGCTGCAGGGCGGGGACCTGCGGGGCGGCGGAGCCGGAGAGGCCGAGGGTGGCGTCGTAGGCCTTCTTCCAGTCGCCGTTGTCCTCGTGGGCCTTGAGCGCGTCGTTGATGGCGTCGCGCAGCGCCTTGTCGTCCTTGTTCAGGCCGACGCCGTAGTTCTCGGTGGAGAAGGGCTTGCCGACCACCTTGAGCTTGCCGGCGTTCTTCGCCGCGTAGCCCTTGAGGATCGCGTCGTCGGTGGTCACCGCGTCGATCTCGTCGGTCAGCAGCTTGTCGACGCACTGCGAGTAGGACTCGTACTGGGTGACCTTGGCGCCGTACTTCTTGATCTGGTCGACCGAGGTGGAGCCGGTCACCGTGCAGACGTTCTTGTCCTTGGTGCTCTCCGGCCCGGTGATCGCGGTGTTGTCCTTCTGCACCAGCAGGTCCTGGCCGGCGATGTAGTACGGGCCGGCGAACGAGACGCTGGCCTTGCGCTTGTCGTTGATGCTGTAGGTGCCGACGTAGTAGTCGACCCCGTGGGTGGAGATCGAGGTCTCACGGTTGGCGGAGGCGATGGTCTGCCACTCGATCTGCTTGTCCGTGAAGCCGAGGTCGGCCGCGATCATCTTGGCGATCTCGATGTCGAAGCCGTTGCGGGTGCCGGTCTGCACGTCCTCGAAGCCGAGGTACGGCTGGTCGGACTTGGCGCCGATCTTGAGCTTGCCGTTCTTCTTGGCCTCGACCCAGGTCGGCGAGGACTCCAGCTTGAAGTCCGTCTTCACGGCGTAGGTCGGCAGCTGGGGCTTGGCGGAGCCGGCCGCGTCGTCGTTCGGCGAGCCCTCCTTGCCGCAGGCGGCGACGGCCGTCAGCGTCAGCACGGACAGGGCGACAGCGATGGTACGACGGGTCCTCATGCGGGTCTGTTCTCCTCGGATCTGGCCGCGGGTCAACCGGGCGCTGGGGTCGGGAAGTTCCGGAGCGGCGCGGCGGGTCCCCTCGGACCGCCGCGCCAGGCGGCACTGACGCTAGATCAGCGGTGGCCTCAGTGGTGGAGGATCTTGGAGAGGAAGTCCTTGGCCCGGTCGGTGCGCGGGGCGGTGAAGAACGCCTCCGGCGTGTTCTCCTCGACGATCCGGCCGTCCGCCATGAACAGGACCCGGTTGGCGGCGGAGCGGGCGAAGCCCATCTCGTGCGTGACGACCACCATCGTCATGCCCTCGGCGGCCAGCGAGCGCATCACCTCGAGCACCTCGTTGACCATCTCCGGGTCGAGGGCCGAGGTGGGCTCGTCGAACAGCATCACCTTGGGCTTCATGGCCAGCGCGCGGGCGATCGCCACCCGCTGCTGCTGGCCGCCGGAGAGCTGCGCCGGGTACTTGTCGGCCTGGGCGGCCACACCCACCCGCTCCAGCAGCTCGCGGGCCCGCGCCTCGGCCTCCGGGCGCGCGACCTTGCGCACCTTGACCTGGCCCAGCACCACGTTCTCCAGCACGGTCTTGTGCGCGAACAGGTTGAAGCTCTGGAACACCATGCCGACCTCGGCGCGCAGCCGGGCCAGCTCCTTGCCCTCGGCGGGCAGCGGCCGGCCGTCGATCAGGACGCTGCCCGCATCGACGGTCTCCAGCCGGTTGATGGTCCGGCACAGGGTCGACTTGCCGGAGCCGGAGGGGCCGATCAGCACCACCACCTCGCCCCGGGCGATCTCCAGGTTGATGTCCTGGAGCACGTGCAGTGCGCCGAAGTGCTTGTCGACGCCGCTCAGCACGACCAGGGGAGTCGGCCCGGCGACGGAGTCGGTGACGGTCTTCTCGGTCATCGCGCCATGCTCCCTCGTGTCCGGTCCCAGGGGGTGTACTCCCTTGGGCTGCGCCGCTGTTGACCGGACAGGGAAGTGCCGGGCCGATCGTCGGACGCTGGTACCGGGGGCCGGAGCCGGCGGAGCCCGCAGCCCCCGGTGGGGTGACCATAAGAAAGCCGACGATGCCATGTCAGCTGATCTGAGCGGAACTTGAGGATCACGATCCGGCCACACCCTGCGCGACCGCGAGGCTCGGCTCGGTCACCGCCCGACCTCGACCGAGCGCCGCGGGCGGTCGCCGAGCAGCCACCGAGCAGCCACCGAGCGACCCCGAGGTGGCCCGCGGGTGGCCCGGAAACGGCCCGCCGGCGCCCGTGGACCGGGCGGCGTGGCCGAGACCACCGTGACAATGGCGGACCGGGGCCGGAGAATACTGCGACCCGGTCCGGCACGGCAGGACCGGCGCACCCACCGGGTCCACGAGGGAGAGGAGAGCAATGCGACTGCTTCTGGTCGAGGACGACGACCGCGTCGCCGCCGCGCTGAGCGCGGTCCTGGGCCGGCACGGCTTCCAGGTCCGGCACGCCCGCAGCGGGCACGAGGCGCTGGACGCGCTGGTACCCGACGGCAGCGACCCGTACCGGGTGGTCCTGCTCGACCTCGGCCTGCCCGACCGGGACGGTTTCGAGGTGTGCAGCCGGATCCGGGCCGCCAGCAGCGTCCCGGTGATCATGGTGACCGCCAGGGCCGACATCCGCTCCCGGATCCACGGACTCAACCTCGGCGCCGACGACTACGTCACCAAGCCGTACGACATGGGCGAGCTGCTCGCCCGGATCCACGCGGTGGCCCGTCGCGGCGTGGCCACCGCCGCCCAGACGGCCGAGCCGGACGGGCCGAACCCGCCGCGCGGTCCGCTGGAGGCCCGTGGCGTGGTGATCGACCGCGAGCGCCGCCGGGTCAGCGTGCACGACCGCGACGTACCGCTCACCCGCAAGGAGTTCGACCTGCTGGCGCTGCTCGCGCAGAGCCCCGGCGTGGTCTACCGCCGCGAGCAGATCTTCAGCGAGGTCTGGCGCAGCGGCTGGGAGGGCAACGGCCGCACCCTGGAGGTGCACATCGGCTCGCTGCGCACCAAGCTCGGCCTGCCCGGCCTGGTCGAGGCCGTCCGCGGGGTCGGCTACCGGCTGATCCCCGAGCAGCCCGCGGACGGGAAGGGCGCCGACGGGCGCCCGGAGGACGGGGCGCCCGACGAGCGCCCCGCCGGCGACGGCGAAGCGGGGCGCTGACCCTCCGTGCGCACCCGCCTGCTCAGCATCCTGCTCACCCTGATGGCCGCCGTACTGGCGGCCCTCGGGGTGCCGCTGGGCTACCTCACGGCGGCCTCGGAGCAGAGCGAGGTGGTGGTCGACCGGATCGACGACGCGGCCCGGTTCGCCCAGGACCTGCCCACGCCGGGCCGCTCCGGCGGGGTCAACACCGCGATGAAGGGCGACTACCAGCCCGTCGCCGGCGACACCGGCCGGCTGAGCTCGCTGATCGGCGAGGTCACCCGCTACCACGAGCTCTACGGCATCCGGATCGGGATCTTCTACCGCGACGGCGGGGCGGTGGCGGTCGCGCCGCAGGGCTGGCAGGTCTCGACCGGCCCGGGCAGCGAGGCCTTCCAGGAGGCCCTGGACGGCCGGCGCAGCCACAACCCGGGCCAGGTCTGGCCCTGGGACGCCGGCAAGACCCTCACCGTCGCCCTGCCGGTGGTCCGGGACGGCGACGTGGTCGCCGTGGTGATCACCGAGTCGCCGACCGGCCCGCTGCGCGCCCGGGTGCAGCAGCAGTGGATGGTGATCGCGGGCGGGGAGGTGCTCGCGATGACGGTCGCGGTGCTGTTCGCGGTCCTGCTCACCGGCTGGGTGCTGCGCCCGGTGCGGACCCTGGACCGGGCCACCCACGACATCGCCACCGGCCGGATGAACGCCCGGGTCGCCCCCAGCGGCGGCCCCCCGGAGCTGCGCCGGCTGGCCCGCTCGTTCAACGAGATGGCGGACCACGTGGTGCTGGCCATGGACCAGCAGCGGGCGTTCGTCGCGGACGCCTCGCACCAGCTGCGCAACCCGCTCGCGGCGCTGCTGCTGCGGGTGGAGCTGCTCGGCATGGAGCTGCCGGACGGGCACGAGGCGGAGCTCGGCGGGGTGCGCGAGGAGGGCATCCGGCTGGCCCGGGTGCTGGACGACCTGCTCGGCCTCGCCACCGCCGAGCACGCCCGGCCCGAGCCCGAGCCGGTCGACCTGAACCGCCTGGTGCTGGCCCGGGTGGAGGCTTGGCGGCCGACCGCCGAGCAGCGCGGCCTGCGCCTGGACTGGGACGCCCCGCTGCTGGCGCACGGCCTGGCCGACCCGATCGGCTTCGGCAGCGCGCTGGACGCGGTGCTCGACAACGCGCTCAAGTTCGCGCCCACCGGCTCCGCGGTCACCGTCACCATCGAGCTGCGCAAGCGGGAGGTGGCGGTGACGGTCGCGGACCGCGGGCCCGGCCTCACCGAGGAGGAGCTCGACCGGATCGGCGACCGCTTCTGGCGCAGCTCCCGGCACCAGAACGTGGACGGTTCGGGGCTGGGCCTGTCCATCGCCCGCACCCTGCTGCTGGCCGGCGGCGGCTCGCTCGACTTCGCGCCGGTGGAGCCGACCGGACTCGCGGTCGCCCTGACCGTCCCGCGGGCCTCCAAGCGTCAGGGCGTCACGGCTTGACCGAGGTGTAGTACCGGCGGGCGCCCTCGTGCAGCGGCAGCGGGTCGGTGTACACGGCCGTCCGCAGGTCGACCAGCTGGGCCGCGTGCACCTTGGCGCCGATGGTGTCGCGGCTGTCGATCACGGCCCTGGTCACCGCCTGCACCAGGCCCGGGTCCACGTCGTCCCGGGTGACCAGCAGGTTGGGGACGGCGACGGTGGCCACCGTGCTCCCGGCGGGCCGGATGCCCGGGTAGGTGTTGGCGGGGATGGTGGCGGCCCGGTAGGCGGCCGCGCCGCCGCCCTCCTGGCGCTGGAGCGGCTCCGCCAGCTCGGCGAGCGGCACGATCCGGATCGGGAAGCGGGTCGAGAGGTTGGTCAGCGCGGAGGTGGGCAGGCCGCCGGACCAGAAGAAGGCGTCCAGCTGGCCGGACTGCAGCAGGCCGGCGGCGTCGACCACGCCCGCGCCGACCGGCGCTATGTCGTGGTCCGGGTCCAGCCCGGCCGCCCCCAGCAGCCGCCGGGTGACCAGGTTCACCCCCGACTTGGCCTGGCCCACCCCGACCCGCAGCCCGCGCAGGTCGGCGACCTTCTGCACCGGGGAGCCGGCCGGGACCACCAGCTGCAGGTAGTCGTCGTACAGCCGGGCGATCGCCCGCAGCCGGGGCTTGCCGGGGTTGTCGAAGGAGGTCACCGCGTCCGCCGTGGAGATGGCGAAGTCGTCCCGGCCGGCGACCACCCGCTCCAGGTTGTCCACCGAGCCCTCGGAGTTGTCCAGCCGCAGCCGGGTGCCCGGGACGGCGTCGAGCAGCTGCCCGCGCAGCAGCTGCCCGTACAGGTCGTACACGCCCCCCGGGACGCCGGTGGCGAAGCCGACCTCCCGCGGGGCCTGTCGCGGGGAGCCCGCCGCGGACAGCCGCCAGCCGGCCAGACCGGCCGCGACCAGCAGCAGCACCACGACCGCCAGCACCGGGCGGCTGCGGGCGGCCCGGCGCACGGCGGCGCCCGTGCGGGCGGGGATCGAGGTGTCGGCCATGCAGGGATACTGCCAGGCCCGGCGGCCGGACGGGAGGCCCGGGCCGGTGCCCTTACCCTTGCAGATGTGGGTATGGAGGAGAGCTTGCGAACTTACAAGGTCGTCACGTACGGCTGCCAGATGAACGTCCACGACTCCGAGCGCCTGTCCGGGCTGCTCGAGGAGGCCGGGTACGCCAAGGCCGACCAGGACGGCGATCCCGACCTGGTGGTCTTCAACACCTGTGCCGTCCGTGAGAACGCCGACAACAAGCTGTACGGCAACCTCGGCCGGCTCGCCCCCGCCAAGCAGAGCCACCAGGGCATGCAGATCGCCGTGGGCGGCTGCCTGGCCCAGAAGGACCGCGACACCATCGTGCGCAAGGCGCCCTGGGTCGACGTGGTCTTCGGGACCCACAACATCGGCCACCTGCCGGCGTTGCTGGAGCGGGCCCGGGTCGAGCAGCAGGCCCAGGTGGAGATCCTGGAGTCGCTGGAGACCTTCCCCTCCACGCTGCCCACCCGCCGCGAGTCCGCCTACGCGGCCTGGGTCGCGATCTCGGTCGGCTGCAACAACACCTGCACCTTCTGCATCGTCCCCGCGCTGCGCGGCAAGGAGGAGGACCGCCGGCCCGGCGACATCCTCGCCGAGGTCGAGGCGCTGGTCGCCGAGGGCGTGGTCGAGGTCACCCTGCTCGGGCAGAACGTCAACTCCTACGGCTCCGACCTGGGCGACCGCGAGGCGTTCTCCAAGCTGCTGCGCGCCTGCGGGCAGATCGAGGGCCTGGAGCGGGTGCGGTTCACCTCCCCGCACCCGCGCGACTTCACCGACGACGTGATCGCGGCGATGGCCCAGACCCCGAACGTGATGCACCAGCTGCACATGCCGCTGCAGTCCGGCTCGGACACCGTGCTCAAGGCGATGCGGCGCTCGTACCGGCAGGAGCGGTTCCTCGGGATCATCGAGAAGGTGCGCGCCGCGATGCCGGACGCCGCCATCTCCACCGACATCATCGTGGGCTTCCCCGGCGAGACCGACGAGGACTTCGAGCAGACCCTGCACGTGGTCCGCGAGGCCCGGTTCGCCAACGCCTTCACCTTCCAGTACTCCAAGCGGCCGGGCACCCCGGCGGCCGAGATGGACGGGCAGATCCCCAAGGCTGTGGTGCAGCAGCGCTACGAGCGGCTGGTCGCACTCCAGGAGGAGATCTCCTGGGAGGAGAACAAGAAGCAGGTCGGCCGCCGGCTGGAGATCCTGGTCGCCGAGGGCGAGGGCAAGAAGGACAGCCAGACCGACCGGCTGTCCGGCCGCGCCCCGGACAACCGCCTGGTGCACTTCGAGCGGCCTGCCGAGCCGGTCCGCCCCGGCGACGTCGTCACGGTGGAGATCAGCTACGCGGCGCCGCACCACCTGCTCGCCGAGGGCCCGGTGCTGGCCGTCCGCCGTACCCGGGCGGGCGACGCCTGGGAGAAGCGGCAGGCCGCGCCGGCCGCCAAGCCGGCCGGGGTGATGCTCGGCCTGCCGACCATCGGTGCGCCCAAGCCGACCGCCGCCGCACCGGTCGGCAGCGGCTGCGGCTGCGACTGACGTACCGGCAGGGCGGTGGCGGCCCGGATAGAGTGATCGACATGCTGGTTGCCGCCGCCGTCTGCCCCTGCCCGCCGCTGCTCGTACCGGCGGTCGCCGCCGGGGCCGCCCCCGAGCTGGAGCCGCTGCGGGCGGCCTGCCTGGCGGCGGTCGGTGAGCTGCTCGCCTCGGGCGCGGAGCTGATCGTCGCGGTCGGCACCGGCCCGGAGGCCGAGGTCTGGACGGAGGGCGGGGTCGGGTCGTTCCGCCGGTACGGGGTCGAGCTGGCCGCGCGGCTGCCGCTGGGCGGGGTGGGCGAGTCCGAGCTGACCCCCTCGCTGACGGTCGGGGCCTGGCTGCTGGAGCAGGCGCGGGCCGCGGTGCCGACGCACGCCTGCGCGGTGCCCGCCGACACCAGCCCCGAACGGCTGCTCGGGCTGGGCAAGGGCCTGGCCGATCTGGCCGACCGGGTCGGCCTGCTGGTGCTGGGCGACGGCAGCGCCTGCCGCTCGCTGAAGGCGCCCGGCTACCTGGACGAGCGGGCCGAGGGGTACGACGCCGCGGTGGCCGCTGCCCTGGGCTCCGCCGACACCGCCGCGCTGGCGGCCCTCGACCCGAAGCTCGCCGGCGAGCTGCTGGCCGAGGGCCGGGCGCCGTGGCAGGTGCTGGCGGGCGCCGCCGAGGGCGCCGGCCTCGGCGGGGAGCTGCGCTACGACGAGGCCCCCTACGGCGTCGGCTACTTCGTGGCCTCCTGGCGCTGACCGGGCCGGCCGGTCAGTTCGACCCGTCCTGCGGCTTGGCCGCGAAGTCGTCCACGGCGTGCTTCGCCTTGGCCGTGCTGTGCCCGATCTTCTCGCTGTACTTGTGCTTGGTCGCCTTGTCGACCGCGGTGCCGGCCTTGTCGACCATGTCGTCGATCTTCTCGTTGTGCTTGCCGGCGAGCTGGCTCGCCCTGTCCTTCAGCTCCTCGGCCTTGCCCTTGAGGTTGTCCTTCAGGCTCATCGGGTGCTCTCCCTGTGGTCGGCCGCCGGGGTGGCCGGCGCGATCGGTCCAAGACCCTCACCTGCCCGGATGCCCTTCCTTCCAAACCTGACATAACGCCCGATAACGGCTCGAAAACCCTCCGGTCGCCCGGCACGGCGCCCGGCCCGGGCCGGCACTTTGCGAGACTTGGAACCGTGACCAGTACCCACCCCCTCCCGCCCCGCGTCGTCTCGGTGGTCGGCGCGACCGCCGCCGGCAAGTCCGACCTGGCGGTCGCCATCGCCCGCAGCCTCGGCGGCGAGGTGATCAACACCGACTCGATGCAGCTCTACCGGGGGATGGACATCGGCACGGCCAAGCTCACCGTCGAGGAGCGCGGCGGGATCCCGCACCACCTGCTGGACATCTGGGAGGTCACCGAGGCCGCCAGCGTCGCCGAGTACCAGCGGCTGGCCCGGGCCGAGATCGACCGGCTGCTGGCGGCCGGCCGCACGCCCGTGCTGGTCGGCGGCTCCGGGCTGTACGTCCGGGCGGCCATCGACGAGATGGAGTTCCCCGGCACCGACCCGGCCGTCCGGGCCCGGCTGGAGGCGGAGCTGGCGGAGCACGGCCCCGGCCTGCTGCACCGCCGGCTGGCCGAGCTGGACCCGCCCGCCGCCGGGGCCATCCTGGCGAGCAACGGCCGGCGGATCGTCCGGGCCCTGGAGGTGATCGAGATCACCGGGGCGCCGTTCACCGCCAACCTGCCCGGCCACACCGCCGTGTACGAGGCGGTCCAGATCGGCGTCCAGGTGCCGCGGCCCGAGCTGGACGAGCGGATCGAACTGCGGGTCGACCGGATGTGGCGGGCCGGCCTGCTGGACGAGGTGCGGGAGCTGGAGAAGCTGGGGCTGCGCGAAGGCCGGACGGCCGGGCGGGCGCTCGGCTACCAGCAGGTGCTGGCGCACTTCGCGGGGGAGTGCACCGAGGACGAGGCACGCGCCGAGACGGTCCGGGCGACCAGGCGGTTCGCCCGCCGGCAGGAGTCCTGGTTCCGCCGGGACGACCGGATCCACTGGCTCTCCCGACCCGCCGGCACCGACCCGGTGGCCCTGCTGGAACGCTCGCTGGAGCTGATCGGGGATCAGACGACGGCCTGATCCGGCAGCCCGGGGGCGGTTTTGGGCCATCGGCCCGTGCAGCTGCACCGGCAGCCGCAGGTCCGGCGCGGACCGGGGGTTACAGGCCGATCACGTCCTGGCCACGGATCACCCGACGACCCCCGCCAGGCCCTGCCGACGACTCTGGACATGCCATCATCGGTAGCACCTGAGGCCGCTCGCATCCGGTCGGCCTCACCGTCCGCGAACCCGTCCGTTCGTGTCGAAGCGTCAGGGGGAGGCCGCGTGTCCACGGGTACCGGCCCCGAGACCGACCAACTGCCCGGCGACGCGGCGAGCGTCACCGCCGAACTCGTGGCGCCGACCACCTCCTACGCCGTGGCGCTGCCCGCCCTGGACCCGCTGATCGCCGCCGGGGTGGTGCACGAGCGGGAGATCCGCCCGCGCAGACGGCTGCGCTGGTGGCAGCTGCTGCCGATCGTGCTGATGGCCACCCTGGGCTCGCTGATGTTCGCCTTCCCGCTGGCCTTCGGCACCGACCGCGCCTCCCCGATGATCGGCATGCTGGGCCTGCTGCTCACCGCCGCCTCGGTCGGCTGGGGCGCGATGGCCGCCCGCCGGGTCGGGTACAAGTGGCCGGGCGTGCCGCGCCGGGGCACCGGCCAGCGGGCCGGCTGGCGGGCGATCCTGCTCTACACCCTGATGGCCTGCGCGGCCGTGGCGCTCGCGGTGTGGCGGGTCGTCCAGCTCCGCGGCTGACCGGCGGCGCCCGTCGGCCCCCTCCGCGGCCGTCCCACGGGCCGGGCGGCAGCCCCTTCGCCCGGCCGGATCAGTACGATCGTGGTGTGAGCGACTCCACCGCGGCGGGCCTGCCCTTCCTCAAGGGCCACGGCACCCAGAACGACTTCGTCATCCTCCCCGACCCGGACGGCCGGCTGGAGCTCGGCCCGGCCGAGGTGGCGCTGCTGTGCGACCGGCGGGCCGGGATCGGCGGCGACGGGATGCTGCGGGTGGTCCGTGCCGCGGCCGATCCGGCGGCGGCGCAGCTGGCCGACCGGGCGGAGTGGTTCATGGACTACCGCAACTCCGACGGCTCGATCGCCGAGATGTGCGGCAACGGCGTCCGGGTCTTCGCCCACTACCTGGTCCGGGCCGGCCTGGCGAAGCCGGGCGCGCTGGCGATCGCCACCCGGGCCGGCATCCGCGAGGTCCGGGTCGCCGAGGACAACCCGGACGGCACCCCGGGCCTGATCACCGTCGACATGGGCCGGGCACTGCTGCCGGGGCCGGACGGCATCGAGGTCGCGGTCGGCGGGCGGCGCTGGCCGGCCCGGCACGTGAACATGGGCAACCCGCACGCGGTGGCCTTCGTGGACAGCCTGGCCGACGCCGGCGATCTGTTCACCGCGCCGCTGACCACCCCCGCCGGGGCCTACCCCGAAGGGGTCAACGTCGAGTTCGTGGTCGAGCGCGGCCCGCGCCACGTCGCGATGCGGGTGCACGAGCGCGGCTCCGGCGAGACCAGGTCCTGCGGCACCGGCGCCTGCGCCGTCGCGGTGGCCGCCGCCCGCCGGGACGGGCTCGACCCGGCGGTCACCGGCGAGTCGGCCGAGTACACGGTGGACCTCCCGGGCGGCCGGCTGGTGATCGAGGAGTTCCCGGACGGCCGGGTGGAGATGACCGGGCCCGCCGTGATCGTCGCCACCGGCACCCTCGACCCGGCCTGGCTGGGCGTACCGGCCGGCTGACCGCGGCCGCTTTGCCCCGTTCCGCCGCGGGTGAATCCCCCTGTTCGGGTGATTCAACTGACGGAGTGGCAGCAGGCCGCCGCGGAACGTGCTGTGCTCGGTAGCATGGACCACCGGGTCGGACTTCGCTCCGGTGATCGCTGCCGGAGGTGCAGATGACCATCGAAGCCGGCCAGCACGGGGCCGTCCCGTACACCGTGCCCAAGCGTCCGCTGCCCAGGCTCAGCCGGGCCGCCCTCGGCCGGGCCGGTCGGGCCGCCCTGCTGGCGACCGGCCGGGGGCCGGTGCCGGACGCCATCGAGCCGATCGTCCAGGCGCACCGGGTGCACCACCCGCAGGCCGATCTGCCCCTGCTCGGCCGGGCGTACCGGACGGCCGAGGCCAGCCACCGGGGGCAGACCCGCAAGAGCGGCGAGCCGTTCATCACCCACCCGCTGGCCGTCACCATGATCCTGGCCCAACTCGGCGCCGGGACGACCACGTTGGTGGCCTCCCTGCTGCACGACACGGTCGAGGACACCGAGGTGACGCTCGACCAGGTGAGCGCCGACTTCGGCCCCGAGGTGGCCTATCTGGTCGACGGTGTCACCAAGTTGGAGAAGGTCGACTTCGGCGCGGCCGCCGAGGCCGAGACCTTCCGCAAGATGCTGGTGGCCACCGGCGACGACGTCCGGGTGATGGTGATCAAACTCGCCGACCGGCTGCACAACATGCGGACGATCCGTCATATGAAGCCCGCCAGCCAGGTCCGGATCGCCAAGGTCACCCGGGACGTGCTGATCCCGCTCGCCGAGCGGCTCGGCATCCAGGTGGTGAAGGCCGAGCTGGAGGACATCGTCTTCGCCACCCTCCACCCGGAGGAGTACGCCCGCACCGGCGCGCTGCTGGCCGCCCACGAGGGTCGTCCGGACGGGCTGTTGGAGCCCTTCGCGCAGGACCTCGCCCGCCGGCTCGGCGAGAGCGCGGTACCGGCCGCGGTCACCGTCCGGCCGCGCCACCACGTCTCCGCGCACCGGGTGCTGCTCAAGCGCAATGCCGCGGTCGGGCCGGACGGCTGCCCGCAGGGCCTCCAGCCGGCCGACCTCGGCCGGCTGCTGGTGGTGGTCGAGGAGAACGCCGACTGCTATGCCGTGCTCGGCGAGCTGCACACCGGCTGGACGCCGCTGCCCGGCGAGTTCAAGGACTTCATCGCCGCGCCCAGGTTCAACCTCTACCAGTCGCTGCACACCGCCGTGGCGCTCCCCGGCGGCGAGGTGGTGGAGGTGCTGGTGCGGACCAGACAGATGCACCGGGTGGCCGAGTTCGGGGTGGTCGCGCTGGGTGACCCGCACCAGGCGGAGGCCGGGCAGCCGGGGGCCGAGGAGCCGGAGCTGGACCGCACCGACCCGGCCCGCCCGGGCTGGCTCAGCCGGCTGCTGGACTGGCAGCAGGAGACCCCGGACCCGGACGCCTTCTGGTCCGCGCTCACCGCCGACCTCTCCGACGACCGGGAGATCACCGCCGTCACCGAGACCGGCGAGACCCTGCAGCTGCCCGCCGGGGCGAGCTGCGTGGACGCCGCGTACCTGCTCGGCGAGGAGACCGGCCACCGATGTATCGGCGCCCGGGTCAACGGCCGGCTCACCTCGCTGTCCACCCCGCTGAAGGACGGCGACGTGCTGGCCGTGCTGACCACCGCGGGCGAGGCCTACGGGCCGGACGCCGCGTGGCTGGAGCACACCCGCACCCCGGCCGCCCGGCTGGCCGTCGAGCGCTGGCTGGCCGAGCACCCGGCCGGCAGCCCGGTGGTGGAGCCCGGGCGCTCGCCCGGCCAGCCCGTCACGCCGGCCCCGGCCGCGCCGGCGCCGAGCAGTTCGCCGGTGACGGTGGCCGGCCGCCCCGGGGCCCCCGTCCGGCTCGCGCGCTGCTGCACCCCGGTGCCGCCGGACCAGGTGACCGGCTTCGAGATCCGGGGCGGCACGGTCGCCGTGCACCGGGCGGACTGCCCGGTGGGCGAGCAGATGCGGGAGGCCGGCCGCAGCCGGGTGGAGCTGGCCTGGATCCCCGGTGCCGAGCCCGCCTCCGGCTACCGGGCCACCCTGTACGCCGAGGCGCTGAACCACCCCCGGCTGCTCGCCGACCTGACGGCGGTGATCTCCGCGGAGGGGGTGGACATCGTCTCGGCCGAGGTCGGGCCGCCGCAGGAGCTGCGGGTGCGGCACAGCTACACCGTCGAGCTGCCCGCGGCCGGCGCGCTCCCGGCGGTGATGCGGGCCATGCTGCGGGTGTCCGGCGTGTACGACGTGTACCGGCCGGGCGGGGGAAACCCGGATGACCCGGGCAGGTCCGGCATGCGACCATCATGGGGAATTCACGGCCGGTCCGCGGCGTTGACGCAAGGCAGCAGTAGTGCCGGTGCGGTCCGCGGTCCGCAGGGGTAGCCCGCGTCCGTCCACGGTGGTTTTCCGGGTGGTCGAGGGGCAGACTTCTGGTACGCCCGCCGAACCGGGTGGCGCGCCGGCCTCCGACCAACAAAAGGATGAGATGACCTCCACGTTCGACAGCCGCAACCAGGCGGGCGACAGCGCCCGCCGACTCACCGACATCAAGGCCGATGCCCTGATGGACGAGGACCTCGCGGCGATCGACGAGGACCTCGGCAGCTACGACGGTGAGCAGTACGACCGCTCCGAGCGCGCCGCCCTGCGGCGCGTGGCGGGCCTGTCCACCGAACTCCAGGACGTCACCGAGGTCGAGTACCGCCAGCTGCGGCTGGAACGCGTGGTGCTCGTCGGCGTCTGGACCAGCGGGACGGTCGAGGAGGCCGAGAACTCGCTGGCCGAGCTCGCGGCGCTGGCCGAGACGGCCGGCTCCGAGGTGCTCGACGGCGTGATCCAGCGCCGCGACAAGCCCGACCCGGCCACCTACATCGGCTCCGGCAAGGCCCGGGAGCTGGCCGACATCGTCGCCGTCACCGGCGCCGACACCGTGGTCTGCGACGGTGAGCTCACCCCCGGCCAGCTGATCCAGCTGGAGGACGTGGTCAAGGTCAAGGTGGTCGACCGGACCGCCCTGATCCTGGACATCTTCGCCCAGCACGCCAAGTCCCGGGAGGGCAAGGCGCAGGTCTCGCTGGCGCAGATGCAGTACATGCTGCCGCGCCTGCGCGGTTGGGGTCAGTCGCTCTCCCGGCAGATGGGTGGTGGCGGCTCCGGCTCCTCCGGCGGCGGCATGGCCACCCGTGGCCCCGGTGAGACCAAGATCGAGACCGACCGGCGCCGGATCCGCGAGAAGATGGCGAAGCTCCGCAAGGAGATCGCCGAGATGAAGAAGGGCCGCGACACCAAGCGCCAGGAGCGCCGTCGCAACCAGGTCCCCTCGGTCGCGATCGCGGGCTACACCAACGCCGGCAAGTCCTCGCTGCTCAACCGGCTCACCGGCGCCGGCGTCCTGGTGGAGAACGCGCTGTTCGCCACCCTGGACCCGACCGTCCGCCGGGCCCAGACCCCGACCGGCCGGATCTACACCCTGGCCGACACCGTCGGATTCGTCCGGCACCTGCCGCACCACCTGGTCGAGGCGTTCCGCTCGACCATGGAGGAGGTCGCCGAGGCGGACCTCATCCTGCACGTGGTGGACGGCTCGCACCCCGAGCCGGAGACCCAGCTGGCCGCCGTCCGCGAGGTGATCGTCTCGGTCGAGGCACAGAACGTGCCGGAGATCGTGGTGATCAACAAGGCGGACGCCGCCGATCCGCTGGTGCTCCAGCGGCTGCTGCGCCGCGAGCCGCACGCCCTGGTGGTGTCGGCCCGCACCGGGCAGGGCATGGACGAACTGCTCAAGCTGATCGACGACGAGCTGCCGCGCCCGGCCGTCGAGGTGCAGGCGCTGGTCCCGTACACCCGGGGCGACCTGGTCTCGCGGGTGCACGCGGAGGGCGAGCTGATCTCCACCGAGCACACCGGGGACGGCACCCTGCTGCGGGCCAAGGTGGCGGCCGAGCTGGCCTCCGAGCTGGAGCGGTTCGCCGTGGTCGGCCAGAGCTGACCCCGGCACGACGAACGCCGCGGGCCCGGACGCGCCCGGCACGCCCCCGGCCCGGGCGGGTAGTGGATTCGTCCAAGATGCCCGGCTCGCGGCCCGCCCGGCACGCCGGACCGGCG
>NZ_JBFAQT010000046.1:0-53375 GCF_040678895.1 Kitasatospora sp. NPDC049258 | reverse complement strand
GGGCGGGCCTGGGCCGCCCGGCTGCGGGAGCGCTTCCGGGAGCGGTTCTGGATCGACGACCTGTCAGGCGGCCGGCCGGCCGCCGCGCTGCTCCCCGGCGCCCGGGTGGTGCCCGCCGTCGCGGCCTCGTTCGTGCATCTGCTCGATCGCGGCCTGGGCGGCGAGGGTGAGCTCCACGAAGGCCTGCTCGACCGCGAGCAGACCCGCATCCTGGCCCAGCGCCTGGTCGCACCCGAGCTGGACGCGGGCTGGGGCCTGCGCACCCTGAGCGCGAAGTCGCCGCGGTTCAACCCGCTCGGCCACCGCAGCGGCGCCGTCCGGGTCCACGAGACGGTGCTCGCCGTCTCCGGGCTGGCCGAGGCCGGCTTCGAGCGGGAGGCCGGCGTCCTGCTGGAGGGCCTGCTGGACGCCGCCCGACACTTCGAGGGCCGGCTCCCCGAGATGTACGCGGGGGAGCAGCGGGTGGCGCACTGCCCGCCGGCGCCGCACCCGGCTGCCTGCCGTCCGGCGGCGGTCTCGGCGGCGGCCGCCGTCCACCTCGTCCTCTCGCTCGCGGGTGTCCGTCCCGACGTCCCGTCCGGCCGGGTGGCGGTCCGACCCGCCAGCACCGCGCCGCTGGGGGAGCTTCAGCTGACCGGACTGCGGGTGGCGGGCGAGCCGTTCTCGGTGCGGGTGAGCCGGATCGGCGTGGCCGTGGTGGAGGAGGCCTCGGCCCGGCTCCAGCTCGGCGCGGGCTGACCGGTATCAGGGGCAGGCGATCGGGGTCTGGCCGGACCTGACACCGGCCGGGACGGGCTCTGTGCTTATCGTCAAAGAGACGACTATCATCGACGCCATGTCGCGTTATGACCCGTCGGCCTTCCCCCCGTTCGCAGTCACGGTCGACCTGGTGGTGCTGACGGTTCGCGAGCACGCGCTCTGCGCGCTGCTGGTGAAGCGGGGTGAGGCACCCTTCCAGGGCTACTGGGCACTGCCGGGCGGCTTCGTCCGCCCCGACGAGGGGCTGGCCGAGGCGGCCTCCCGAGAGCTGGCCGAGGAGACCGGGCTGCGGGCCTCCTCCGCCCCCGGCCAGGCCTCGGCGGGCGCGCACCTGGAGCAGCTCGCCACCTACGGTCACCCGCAGCGCGACCCGCGGATGCGCGTGGTCAGCGTCGCCCACCTGGTGCTGGCCCCCGACCTGCCGACCCCGCGCCCCGGTGGCGACGCCAGCGGCGCACGCTGGGCGCCGGTCGGCGAACTGCTCGGCCAGACCCCGGCCGACGGCGTCCCGCTGGCCTTCGACCACGGCCAGATCCTGGCGGACGGCGTCGAACGGGCCCGCTCGAAGATCGAGTACTCCTCGCTGGCCACCGCGTTCTGCCCGCCGGAGTTCACCGTGGGGGAGCTGCGTCGGGTCTACGAGGCGGTCTGGGGGGTCACGCTCGACCCGCGGAACTTCCACCGCAAGGTGACCGGCACCCCGGGCTTCCTGCTGCCCTCCGGCGGCACCACGACCCGTCAGGGCGGGCGCCCGGCGCAGCTGTTCACCGCCGGTGGCGCCACCGTGCTCAACCCGCCGATGCTGCGCCCCGAGGGCTGAGCGCGCCCGGAGGGCAGCTGCCTCCCTCCGGGCTGACGGCCGGTCCCCTGATCGAGTGAGCTGGACGGCCACGCCGCCCGGGAACCGCCCGTAATGCCCGAATTCGGCCCGATCGCGCCCTAGTGTGCTGGCGCAGGCACCGGCGGGCTCGCCCCCATGCCTCGCAGACCCGGTCGGACGAGGACATGGGAGCCCGCAGCGATGATCCAGATCACCGGACTGACCAAGGCCTACCGGCGCCGGCGCCCGCCGGCGCTGCTCGACCTCACCTTCGACGCGCGACCCGGGGCGGTCACGGCCCTGCTCGGCGCCGAGGGTGCGGGCAAGACCACCGCCGTGCGCCTGATGGTGGAGCTGGAACGGGGCCAGGGCGTCACCCTGTTCGGCGGCCGCACCTACCGTGAGCTGCGCCGACCCGAGCGCGAGGTGGGCGTCCTGCTCGCCGCCGGCGCCGCGGGCCACCCGGGGCAGCAGGCCCTCACCCACCTGCGGATGCTGGCCGCGGCGGTCGGGGTGCCCGCCCGCCGCGCGGACGAACTGCTGGAGCAGACCAGGCTGGCCACCGTCGCCGACCACCGGCTGCGGTCCTTCTCGCCCGGGATGAACCGGCGGCTCGCGCTGGCCGGCGCGCTGCTCGGGAGTCCGGCCACCCTGCTGCTGGACGCCCCCACCGAGGGCCTCTCCCCGCGCACCGCGGAGTGGTTCCACTCCTTCCTCCGCTCCTTCGCGGTGGCCGGCGGGACGGTGCTGGTCACCACCAGGGTGCCGGAGGAGGCCGCGGCCCTGGCCGACCGGGTGATCACGCTGGACCAGGGGCGGCTGACGGCCGACCAGCCGGTGACGGAGTTCCGCCGCGCCAGGCTCCGGAGCGAGGTCGCCGTGCGGGGCCCGCAGATGGCCCGGCTGGCGGACCTGCTGGTCGCCCAAGGTGTCGAGGTCCGCCCGGACGGCACCGCCGGCATCGCGGTGAGCGGCATCGCCCGGACCGAGATCGGCGAACTCGCCTACCGGCACGGCATCCTGCTGCACGAGCTGGCCGACCGGGTGGTCGATCAGCCGGTCCCGCACCCGACCCTGCCGGCTGCCTCCGGTCGCTCGGGCCAGGTCCAGCTCCAGGTCCAGCCGCAGGCGCAGGGCCCGGAACAACCGCGCGGCCGGCGCCACGCGCGCCCGTCCGCGACCGAGACCGCCGCGCTCGGCGAGCACCTGGCGGTGGAGCGGCCGCCCGGTGAGCATCCGCACCCGCCGACCCCGGAACAGCGCGGCCCCGTCCCGGAGTCGGCGCACGCCGACCTGGTCCCGGCGGCGCCCGCCCGGCCCGAGTCGCGCGAGAGCGTCGACCACCTTGACCGGACGGACCGGTTCGACCGCTCCGACCACCCCGCCTCCGCCCGCCCGGCCCTCGGGCCCGACCACCTGAGCGAGTGACCGTGCGCGTACTGGCCTACGAGGTGCGCCGTCTGCGCAGCCTCCGCTCCACCTGGTTGATCGTGGCGACCGTGCTGTGCTGCGACGTGGCGACGGCAGCCGTGCTCACCCGGCAGCTGCCGGCCGGGCAGCTCTCCGCCGCCGACGCCGTCCACGCCCTCACCGCGCTGCTCCCGGTGCTGCCGCTGCCCATCGCGGCCCTGGGCGCCGGCGTGCTGGGCGCGCTGTCGTACCGGCACGAGATGCGCCACCCCGGCCTGCCGGCCGCCCGGGTCACCGTCGGGCGGCGGTTCGCGCTGCTGGCGGCGAAGCTCGCCGTGCTGACCCCGGTCGCGCTGGCGCTGGCGCTGGTGACCCTGACCACCGATGCGCTGGTGGTCCGGCTGGCGCTACCGCCGGGGGTGACCCTGGGCGGGTACACCGACCCGGCGCTGCTGCGGCCCGAGCTGGTCGGCGAGGCGGCCTGGGCCGGTCCGCTGCTCGCGCTGGCGGCCTTCCTGGTCCTGGTCGTGATCAGCGGATGGGCCGGTCTGCTGATCACCTCGGTGGTGCGCAGCGCGCTGGCCGGACTGCTCATGCTGGCCGCCCTGCCCCTGCTGCTGGCGCCCGTCTCGGCGCTGGCGCTGCGCCGGGCCGGAGTCCGCCGGCCCGGCTGGCTCGCGGAGCTGATGCCGTTCCGGTACGGCCCCGGGCAGCTCGCGCCGGACTGGATGGGGTGGCCGCGCCCGGCGGCCGCGCTGCCGGTGGCGGGTGCGGCCGAGCTGCTGGTGGCCCTGGCCGTGCCCGGAGTCGCGTTGCTGCTGCTGTGCCTGCTGATGCAGCTGCGCCGTCGTGCGTTCTGACCGGTCCGGGTATCCTCGCCCGCGGTGACCGAACGTCAGTGAGCCTGTTCACGCTCAAGTCCGGAATGACAGGTTCTGCCTGATAAGAAGTCAATTATCCGGTCACGGTCGATCACCCTTTCGTGTGCTTTTCACGAGAATCCTCAAGGCGAGCCCCCCGATCGCCGACAAAGGACGTGTGAGTACCCTTGCGCACCCCACCATGACCGCAGCCCGCCCGGCCGACGCGATCGGCCCCGGCGAGCTGGACCGCTTCCCCTATGCCGACCGGCCCACCCCGCCCGCCCCGCGCTGGGAGGGCTCCGAGTCCGACCTGTCCCGGGTCGGCCGCAAGACCACCAGCAGCCGCGGCCGCGGCCTGCACGGCCAGCTGGTCCAGCAGCTCGGCCAGATGATCGTCTCCGGCGACCTCGGGGCCGACCGCCCGCTGGTGCCCGAGGAGATCGGCCAGCGGTTCGAGGTCTCCCGCACCGTCGTCCGCGAGTCGCTGCGGGTGCTGGAGGCCAAGGGTCTGGTCAGCGCCCGCCCGAACGTCGGCACCCGGGTCCGCCCGGTCGGCGACTGGAACCTGCTGGACCCGGACATCATCGAGTGGCGCGCCTTCGGCCCGCAGCGCGACGAGCAGCGCCGCGAGCTGTTCGAGCTGCGCTGGGCGATCGAGCCGCTGGCCGCCCGGCTGGCCGCCGGCCACGGCCGGGAGGACGTCCAGCACCGGCTGGTCGAGCTGACGGAGATCATGAGCCACGCCGGCGCCCAGGGCGACGTGGTCAACTACGCCCGGGCCGACGCCGAGCTGCACGGCCTGATCCTGCAGATGGCCGGCAACCGCATGCTGGAGCACCTGTCCGGCATCGTCGGCTGCGCCCTCCAGGTCTCCGGCGGCCCGACCACCACCTGCGAGCGCCCCGGCGACCCCTCGCTGAGCCTGCACGTCCGGCTGGTGGACGCGCTCGGCACCGGTGACGGCACCGCGGCGGAGGCGGCGATCCGGGCTCTGCTGACCGTGCACCCGGCGGAGGTCGAGCCCTCCGTCCCGGCACCCCGCGAGCACTGACCGGGCGGTGAGCCCGGCCGGAGGTGGCGCCAGGCCCTTCAGCCGCCCGGACGGGGCGGCCGGAGGGCCGTCGTCGCACCCGGGCCGCGCAGGGTACCTCGCCGGACACCCCGAACGGCGCTGCGGACGCCCCCCGAACAGCCGCTGGTGATCCGCCGCGCCGCGATGTGACGGGCGCCACGAAGGCCATGCGTAACACTTGAGGGGCGGCAGCGATGTGTACGGAGCGGAAGCAGCTCCGGAACAACACGGGCATGTCAGAATGCTGTGTTGGTCTGCGGCGCTGCTGCCGTCCTACAGACCCAGTCCACGTCCCCACCCCCGAGTCGACCGGAACCGTTACCGCGCGCTGGCGTGCGGCGGCGCATCCGGGTCGGCCCGGGCAGCCGGGCCGGGGTTCGAGTCCACTCATCGTCCGAGAGGTTGTTCGTGTCGGCCAGCACATCCCGTTCGCTCCCCCCCGAGATTGCCGAGTCCGCGGCTCTGCTCGCGCTCATCGAGCGGGGCAAGGCCCAGGGGCAGATCGCCGGTGACGACGTGCGCCATGCGTTCGAGGCGGACCAGATCCCGGTCACCAAGTGGAAGAACGTCATGCGCAGCCTCAACCAGGTTCTGATTGAGGAGGGGGTGGATCTGATGGTCAGCGCCGCCGAGCCGGCGGGCGCCAAGCGCAAGAGCGTTGCGGCCAAGAGCACCACCAAGCGCACCGCGACCAAGGCGGTCACCACCCGCACGCCGTCCGCCCCCACCAAGCCGCCGGTGCGGATCGCCCCCTCGGCGACCCCGTCCGCCGCGGCCGTCGCCGCTGCGGTGGCCGCCGAGGTCACCGTCGTCGAGACGGTCACCGAGATCGGTGCCACCGTGAAGAAGGCCGTCGCCGCCCCGGCCAAGAAGGCCGTGGCGAAGAAGGCCGCCGCGCCCGCCAAGAAGACCGCCGCCAAGAAGACCACCACCGCCAAGGCCGCAGGCAAGGGCAGTGGCGACGAGGCCTCGGGCGACGAGGAGCTGCTGGTCGAGGACACCGCCCTGCCGGCCGACAAGGCCGAGGCGGAGCCCGAGGAGGAGTCGGAGGGCTTCGTCCTCTCCGACGACGACGAGGACGACGCGCCGGCCCAGCAGGTCGCCGTCGCGGGTGCCACCGCCGACCCCGTCAAGGACTACCTCAAGCAGATCGGCAAGGTCCCGCTGCTCAACGCCGAGCAGGAGGTCGAGCTCGCCAAGCGGATCGAGGCCGGCCTCTTCGCGGAGGACAAGCTCAGCGCCGCCGACAAGCTCGCGCCGAAGCTCAAGCGCGAGCTGGAGATCATCGCCGAGGACGGCCGCCGGGCCAAGAACCACCTGCTGGAGGCCAACCTCCGCCTGGTGGTCTCGCTGGCCAAGCGCTACACCGGCCGCGGCATGCTCTTCCTGGACCTGATCCAGGAGGGCAACCTCGGTCTGATCCGTGCGGTCGAGAAGTTCGACTACACCAAGGGCTACAAGTTCTCCACCTACGCGACCTGGTGGATCCGGCAGGCGATCACCCGCGCCATGGCGGACCAGGCCCGCACCATCCGCATCCCGGTGCACATGGTCGAGGTCATCAACAAGCTCGCCCGCGTGCAGCGCCAGATGCTCCAGGACCTGGGCCGCGAGCCCACCCCGGAGGAGCTGGCCAAGGAACTCGACATGACCCCCGAGAAGGTCATCGAGGTCCAGAAGTACGGCCGCGAGCCGATCTCGCTGCACACCCCGCTCGGCGAGGACGGCGACAGCGAGTTCGGTGACCTGATCGAGGACTCCGAGGCGGTCGTCCCGGCCGACGCGGTCTCCTTCACCCTGCTCCAGGAGCAGCTGCACTCGGTGCTCGACACGCTCAGCGAGCGCGAGGCCGGCGTGGTCTCGATGCGCTTCGGTCTGACCGACGGCCAGCCGAAGACGCTCGACGAGATCGGCAAGGTGTACGGGGTCACCCGTGAGCGCATCCGCCAGATCGAGTCGAAGACCATGTCCAAGCTGCGCCACCCGTCGCGCTCCCAGGTGCTGCGCGACTACCTGGACTGAGATTCCGGCCGGCCGCTCGCTCGGCCGGCCGACCGAGGAGCCCGGCGCTTCCCCACTGCGGGGGAGTGCCGGGCTCCTCGGCGTTCCGGGCTCCTGGGCGCTCTGAGGTCCCCGGAGCCCTGACGTTCCCCGGAGGTCCTGGCGGCGTCACTCGCGGAGCTGGTGATCACTCGTCCGGGTGGCCTCGCGGGCGCCTTCGCGACCCAGCGTGCCGGTCCGACTACGCTGTGGCGGTTGGCTGCTGTCGAACCACCTTTGGGAGACCTGGTGCTGCCCACCTCGGACGCCCGCCCGCCCCGCCCCGCCCCGGCCGTCGCCGGCCGATCCCGCAGGGCGGTCGCGTTGCTGGCGCTGGCCGCCCTGCCGGCCCCGCTGATCACCTTGGGTGCGGCGGCCCCGGCCGCCGCGCAGCGCCGGATCGTCGGCGGCTGGACCACCACGACCAGGGATCACCCCTGGATGGTGGCGCTGTCCAGCCGGGAGCAGTTCGGCAGCGCGCGCTCCGGCCAGTTCTGCGGTGGCGCGTTGATCTCCGCCACCAAGGTGGTGACGGCGGCGCACTGCTTCTACAACGAGAGCACCGGCCGCCGCACCGACCGGCCCGGCCTGCGCGTGGTCATCGGCCGTGACGATCTGAACACGCGGGACGGCCGGGAGGTGGCCGTCCGGGACGTCTGGGTCGACCAGGGTTACAACTTCACCACCAACGAGCGGGATGTGGCGGTGCTCACGCTCGCCGAGCCGCAGTCCGGCCGGGAGCCGATCGATCTGGTCGGCCAGGGCGAGAGCGATCCGTACCGGGCGGGCACCCAGGCCCAGGTCTTCGGCTGGGGTGACACCACGGGCAAGGGTCGCTACTCACCGACGCTGCGCGAGGTCGAGGTGCCGATCATCCCCGACGCGGACTGTGCGCACGCCTATCCGCCCGGTGCCGACAGCGCCTTCGACGCGCGGACGATGGTGTGCGCCGCGGCTGAGCACGGTGGCAAGGACGCCTGCCAGGGGGACAGCGGCGGGCCGCTGGTGGTGGCCGGCCGACTGGTCGGCCTGGTCTCCTGGGGCACCGGCTGTGCCGAGGCGGCCCACCCCGGGGTCTACACCCGGGTCGCTTCGGTCTCCGATGATGTGCGCTCCGTGCTCGCACGGTGACGCAGCGCCACGCGGCCCCGTGGCCGCGCACGCTCAACCCCGGTGTGGGGAATGCCACTCGACACGGTGTCAGCGGGTGACCGGACGCTCACGTGCGGTGGGCGGAAAAACGCCGGGGCCGGTGGGCAGGCTCGAAAGCCTGCCCACCGGCCCATCGACCTGGCGGTCGACTCAGCTCGTCGGGGCGAGCGCGGAGATCAGCGCTCGTCTTCGCCGGCCGTGGCAGGCGTCGCGGTCAGCCGACCGCTCTCGTCCTGTATCTCCACGGCGATCTTCTTGAGCTCAGGCTCGAACTTCCGCCCGTGGTGGGCACAGAAGAGCAGCTCTCCGCCGCTCGCGAGGACAACGCGCAGGTAGGCCTGGGCGCCGCACCGGTCGCAGCGGTCAGCCGCGGTGAGCGGGCTCGCAGGGGTCAGAACAGTAGTCACGTCGCCTCTTCTCTAGCTCGACGAGCTGTCGTACCAGGGTCAACATCCAACCAGGTCGATTTCGTTCCCGCTCGTGGCTTTTCTCGGTTCGAGGATTCTGCAGTGTTGTTGATGAGGACGTGCCCCGGGGTTCGGTGGTTCATGCGTACCGAATCCGACGACCCGCCGATCGGCCTCGAACGTCCTAGCGAAGCGATGTCCGGGGTCCGCGTAGCATAATCCTCTGCTGGGTTGGAGCATAAGCCCCGTCCCGGGCCCCGCTACCCTGCATCCCAGCAGCTCCGCCGCCTGCTCCCGGTTCTACGGCCCGCCAGGAACCGTGGTGTCAGGTGGAGATGGCACCCTGGAGCCGCAGGCTCCGGTGAAGGTCTTGTTCGCGCAGCGCGTACAAGCCGAACGGAGCCGGGAAGCCGGTGTCTCAGTTGCTGAGAGAGCGGGGCGCCTCCGGGCGGCCGTCCGGTCAGCCGAGTCAGAACGTCATTGAGGAGTGCAGCGAGTGAGTGCTGAAACGTCCGTGCCGTCCGCTCTGGTCGCCGGGGAGGACGGCTCCAACTACACCGCTCGGCACCTGCTCGTCCTGGAGGGCCTGGAGGCCGTCCGCAAGCGGCCCGGCATGTACATCGGTTCGACCGACAGTCGCGGTCTGATGCACTGCCTCTGGGAGATCATCGACAACTCGGTCGACGAGGCCCTCGGCGGCTACTGCGACAAGATCGAGGTGCTGCTGCACGGTGACGGCTCGGTCGAGGTGCGTGACAACGGCCGCGGCATCCCGGTCGACGTCGAGCCCAAGACCGGACTGTCCGGGGTCGAGGTCGTGATGACCAAGCTGCACGCCGGCGGCAAGTTCGGCGGCGGCTCCTACGCGGCCTCCGGCGGCCTGCACGGTGTCGGCGCCTCGGTCGTCAACGCGCTCTCCGCCCGGCTCGACGTGGAGGTGGACCGCAGCGGGCACACCCACGCCATCAGCTTCCGCCGCGGCACCCCGGGGATCTTCACCGAGCTCAGCCCGGACGCCCCCTTCGAGGCCGGCAACGGTCTGAGCAAGAAGGGCAAGGCCCCGCGCGGCCGCACCGGTACCCGGATCCGGTACTGGGCCGACCGGCAGATCTTCCTGCGGGACGCCAAGCTCTCGCTGGAGAGCCTGCACAGCCGTGCCCGCCAGACCGCCTTCCTGGTCCCCGGCCTCACCATCATCGTCCGTGACGAGCGCCTGACGGAGAGCGAGAAGGTCGAGGAATCGATCTTCCGCTTCGACGGCGGCATCGGTGAGTTCTGCGAGTTCCTCGCCCCCGACAAGCCCGTCTGCGACGTGCTGCGGCTCCAGGGCGAGGGCACCTTCAAGGAGACCGTCCCCGTCCTGGACGAGGTCGGCCACATGACCCCCACCGAGGTCACCCGCACCCTCGGGGTGGACATCGCGCTGCGCTGGGGCGCCGGCTACGACACCACCCTGCGCTCCTTCGTCAACATCATCGCCACCCCCAAGGGCGGCACCCACGTCACCGGCTTCGAGCGCTCGCTCGCCAAGACCGTCAACGAGGTGCTGCGCTCGGCCAAGCTGCTGCGGGTCGCCGAGGACGACATCACCAAGGACGACGCCCTCGAAGGCCTCACCGCGGTGGTCACCGTCCGGCTGGCCGAGCCGCAGTTCGAGGGCCAGACCAAGGAGGTGCTCGGCACCTCGGCCGCCAACCGGATCGTCTCCGCCGTGCTCGCCAAGGAGCTCAAGGCCTTCCTCGCCTCCACCAAGAAGGACGAGAAGGTCCAGGCCCGCGCGGTCATGGAGAAGGTCGTCGCCGCCGCCCGCACCCGGGTCGCCGCCCGCCAGCACAAGGAGGCCCAGCGCCGGAAGACCGCGCTGGAGACCTCCTCGCTGCCCGCCAAGCTGGCCGACTGCCGCAGCGACGACGTGGACCGCAGCGAACTCTTCATCGTCGAGGGCGACTCCGCCCTCGGCACCGCCAAGCTGGCCCGCAACTCCGAGTTCCAGGCGCTGCTGCCGATCCGCGGCAAGATCCTCAACGTGCAGAAGGCCTCGGTGGCCGACATGCTCAAGAACGCCGAGTGCGCCTCGATCATCCAGGTGATAGGAGCCGGCTCCGGCCGGTCCTTCGACATCGACCAGGCCCGCTACGGCAAGGTCATCTTCATGGCCGACGCCGATGTCGACGGCTCGCACATCCGCTGCCTGCTGCTGACGCTCTTCCAGCGCTACATGCGCCCGATGGTCGAGAAGGGCCGGGTCTTCGCCGCCGTCCCGCCGCTGCACCGGATCGAGCTCACCAACCCCAAGCGCGGCCAGGAGAAGTACCACTACACCTACTCCGACTCCGAGCTGCGCCGCACCCTGCTGGGCTTCCAGAGCAAGGGCCTGCGCTGGAAGGACCCGATCCAGCGGTACAAGGGCCTCGGTGAGATGGACGCAGACCAGCTGGCCGAGACCACCATGGACCCGCGCCACCGCATCCTGCGGCGGATCAACCTGGTCGACCTGGAGTCCGCCGAGAAGGCCTTCGACCTGCTGATGGGCAACGACGTGGCGCCCCGCCGGGACTTCATCGTCAACTCGGCCGCCACCATGGACCGCTCGCGCATCGACGCCTGACCTCCGTCGGAGCATCCGGCCCGCCCCCGAGGGGCTCTCCACCCGAGGGTGGAGAGCCCCTCGGGCTTGCGGTTCCACCCCTGCTCCGAGGCCGCGGCGGGCCGTGATCCGTAGCGTTCACAGGGTCAGCAACGCCCCTGTCCGAACGGAGCCCCCGCCATGAGCGGCCTCGTGAACGCCCTCGTCATCCTCGCGGTGATCGCCCTCGTGGTGACCAGGCAGCTGCGCCCGCGCAAGGTCGCCACCGAGCGCCGGTTCTGGCTGCTGCCCGCCGTCCTGGCCGTCCTCGCGCTGCGGGATCCGCAGCTGATCGACCCGGCGCACCGGGCCGAGGCGATCGGTCTGCTGGCCGCCTCGGTGCTGACCGTGCTCGCGATGGGCTGCGTCTGGGGCTGGACCGTCCGGCTGTGGCGCTCGGAGGACGGCACGGTCTGGGCGCGGGGCACCAAGGCCACCATGGCCGCCTGGGTCGGCATGATGGTGCTGCGGCTCGGCTGGTACGGCCTGGGCACCGCCCTGCACGTGCACCAGAGCAGCAGCGCGCTGCTGCTGTCGCTGGGCGGCCTGCTGCTGGTCCGCTCGCTGGTGGTGAACTGGCGCACCCAGCACCTGGAGCACCCGCAGCACGTCGCGGCCTGACCCCCGTAGCACCGGCCCGGAAGGACCCGAGGTGAACCAGGAGACCTGGACCGGCTGGCCGGCGGCCGGTGCCCACGGCGGGGACCGGCCGACCCGGCCCCGGCAGGCGCTGGGCCTGGCCGGCCGGCTGGTCCTGCTCGCGGCGACGCTCACCAGCACCTTCGCCGACGGCCGGTTCACGGGGTGGGCGGCGGTGGTCGCGGCCGGCTGGATCGTGTCGGCCGTCCTGCTGTTCGCGCTGTTCTTCCGGGCCGCCCGGGGTCGGCGGATCCTCGGTGCGCTGCTCGCCGCCGGGGCGCTGCTCGCGATCGCCGCGCTGGCGAAGGAGGGCGGCGCGGACGTCCTGGCCGGGGTGCTGTGGTGCGGGCTCGGGATCACCGCCCTGATCCGGCTGCCGCGGGCCGCCGGGCTGCCCACCGCACTGGCCGCGCTCGGCAGTTACGCGGCCCTGGGCGACGAGCCGCTGCTCGCGGGCCTGGCCACGGCGGGCGGGCTGGGGCTGCTCGGCTGGCTGCTGCGGCTGGACGCCGAGGCGCGCGGCACCCAGCACCGGCTGCTCCAGCAGGAGCGCGCGGCGCGGGCGGCCGAGGCCGAGTCGGCGGCGCTCGCCGAGCGGGCCCGGATCGCCCGGGAGATCCATGACGTGCTGGCGCACAGCCTGTCCGCGCAGCTGGTCCACCTGGAGGCGGCCCGGCTGATGCTGGACTCCGGGGCGGCCCGCGAGCAGGTCCGCGAACGGGTGGTGGCCGCCCGGCGGATGGCCCAGGAGGGGCTGTCGGAGACCAGGCAGGCGCTGTCCGCGCTGCGTGGCGACCTCACCCCGGTCGGTGAGTTCCTGGTGGAGCTCGCCGGGCGGGAGCAGGCCCCGCTGCTGGTCGAGGGCACCCCCCGGCCGCTGGCCGCCGAGGCGGGGCTGGCGGTGCGCCGTACCGCGCAGGAGGCGCTCACCAACATCCGCAAGCACGCTCCGGGGGCCCGGACCGAGATCCTGGTCCGCTACCTGGCGGACACGGTCGAACTGGAGGTCCGCAACGACCGGTCGCCGCGCGGCGGACCGGCCGGTGAGCTGGCGGCCAGTGGCAGCGGGTACGGTCTGCTCGGAATGCGCGAACGGGCCGAACTGCTCGGCGGTGAACTGCAGGCGGGCGAGGTGGACGGCGGATGGCGGGTCTTGCTGAAGGTGCCGGCGTGAGCGCCGGGCAGCCGGTGCGGGTGCTGGTGGCGGACGACCAGACGGTGGTGCGCGAGGGGATCGTGATGCTGCTGGGGCTGCTGCCGGACATCGAGGTGGTCGGTGCCGCGGCGGACGGGGAGGAGGCGCTCCGGATGGTCGCCGAACGGGCGCCCGACGTGGTGCTGATGGACCTTCGGATGCCGCGCTGCGACGGGGTCGAGGCGACCCGTCGGATCCGGGCCGGGCACCCGGCCACCGAGGTGGTGGTGCTCACCACGTACGCCGACGACGACTCGCTGTTCGCCGCCCTGCAGGCCGGCGCTCGCGGCTACCTCACCAAGGACGCCGGCGCCGAGGAGATCGCCCGGGCCGTGGCCGACGTCCGCTCGGGCGCCGCCGGGCTCTCGCCGCAGGTGCAACGGCGGCTGCTGGAACGGCTCTCCGGGGCCGCCGCCCCCGAGGCCCCGGCCGCCCAGGCCGCGGTGCCGCCGGCTCCCGCGCCGCCGGGCGACCGGGCCGCGCCGCCGGACGGGCTCACCGCGCGGGAGGCGGAGGTGCTGGCGCTGATCGCCGAGGGCATGTCCAACGCCGAGATCGCCCAGGAGCTCTACGTCAGCCAGGCCACGGTGAAGACCCACATCAACAACCTCTTCGCCAAGACCGCGGTCCGGGACCGCGCCCAGGCGGTGGCCTACGCCTTCCGGCACGGGGTCCGCCGCAGTTCGTGATCTGACGGGCCCTCACCTGATTGGGTGAACGTATCTGCAACCCGGCCCGAGCGGGCCGAGAAGCGCGGATCCTGGTGCGGTCAGCGTACGACCGGAAGCACCCCCTCCGGTCGGCGAACCCGACGCCCCGCCCCCCACGCGGAGCGTCCCGGTCATGGAGTACCAGTGGCACAGCAGGAGAGGTTCGACTGGTGGGCCGCCGAGCCCGCCGGGCGCGTGGCGGGACAACCGGCACGCCGGGCCGGAGCCGTCCGGCCGTCCCCGGGGCCCGGGGCCGGCCCGGCCGCGAAAACGCCGGCCGGGCCCGGCGGGCGATCCGGCAGGCCCGCGCCCGCGCCCGAGTCCGGCCCCGACCCCGTCTTCCTGGCGATGCCCGCGGTGCCCGTGGCCCGGCCCGCGCCGACGGCCGCCGACGCCGCCGAGCGCACCGCCGCGACCGGCCAGGTCTACCGCGCCGTCCAGCAGAGCCCGGCCTTCCAGCAGATCCGCCGCAGCTACCGGGGCTTCGCCTTCCCGGCCACCGGGCTGTTCCTCGGCTGGTACCTGCTGTACCTCGGTGCCCAGGCGGCGGCCCCCGGGCTGATGCGCCGCCAGGTGGCCGGGCCGGTCAACGTGGCCTGGCTGCTCGGCCTGCTCCAGTTCGGCTCCACCTTCGTGCTGACCTGGCTGTACGCCCGCAACGCCCGCACCAAGCGGGACCGCGCCGCGCTCGAGCTGCGCTGGGACACCCAGGACCAGCTGCGGTGACCGGCCACCTGGCGTCCCCCGCGGCTCCCACCGGTACCCACCACGGCCTGGCCGTGGCGCTCTTCGCGGTGGTCGTGCTGGTCACCCTGGCGATCACCCTCTGGGTGGGCCGGCGCGGCCAGGCCGCCGAGGACTTCTACGCCGGCGGCCGTGGGTTCGGCCCGCTGCAGAACGGCCTGGCGCTCTCCGGGGACTACCTCTCGGCCGCCTCCTTCCTCGGTGTCACCGGCCTGATCGCGCTCTACGGCTACGACGGCGTGCTCTACAGCATCGGCTTCCTGGTGGCCTGGCTGCTGGTGCTGATGCTGGTCGCCGAGCTGGTCCGCAACGCCGGCCGCTACACCCTGGCCGACGTGCTGGCGGTGCGGATGCGGCGGCGTCCGGTCCGGGCGGCGACCGGCACCGCCAGCGTGGTGGTCTCGCTGCTCTACCTGGTGGCCCAGATGGTCGGGGCCGGCAGCCTGGTGGCGCTGCTGCTCGGCACGGACAGCGGCGCCGCCAAGGCCTGGACGATCGTGGCCGTCGGCACGCTGATGATCGTCTATGTCACGGTCGGCGGGATGCGCGCCACCACCTGGATCCAGATCGTCAAGGCGCTGCTGCTGCTGGTGGGCTCGGTGCTGCTCACGGTGCTGGTGCTGGCCCGCTTCCACGGGGACGTGGCCGCGCTGATGCGCGCCGCGGCAGACCGCAGCGGGGCCGGCGCGGCCTACCTGGAGCCGGGCCTGAAGTACGGTGCCAGCCGGACCAGCCGGCTCGACTTCGTCAGCCTCGGCCTCGCCCTGGTGCTGGGCACCGCCGGGCTGCCGCACATCCTCAGCCGCTTCTACACCGTGCCCACGGCGCGGGCCGCCCGGCGCTCCACCGTCTGGGCGATCGCCCTGGTCGGCGGCTTCTACCTGATGGCCGTGGTGCTCGGCCTCGGAGCCGGTGCGCTGGTGGGCGCGGCGGGCATCCGGGCGGCCAACCCGGCCGGGAACACGGCGGTCCCGCTGCTCGCCCTCGACCTCGGCGGCGGGGCGGGGTCGACCGGGGGAGTGGTGCTGTTCGCGCTGATCTCGGCGATCGCCTTCGCCACCATCCTCGCGGTGGTGGCCGGCCTGACCCTGGCCTCCTCCGCGGCCTTCGCGCACGACCTCTACGCCCGCGCCTGGCGCCGTCCCGACGAGCGGGAGGTGACGGAGCGCCAGGAGCTGGCGGTGGCCAGGTCGGCCGCGGTGGTGATCGGGGCCGTCGCGATCGTGCTGAGCCTGTTCGCCCAGCGGCTGAACGTGGCCTTCCTGGTCTCGCTGGCCTTCGCCGTGGCGGCCTCGGCCAACCTGCCGGCCCTGCTGTTCAACCTGTTCTGGCGCCGGTTCACCACCCGGGGTGCGGTCTGGGCGGTGTACGGCGGCCTGGTGCCGGCCGTGCTGCTGGTGCTGTTCTCGCCGGTGGTGTCCGGCTCGCCGGGTTCGGTGCTGCCAGGGGTGGACTTCCACTGGTTCCCGCTGGAGAACCCCGGTCTGGTCTCCATCCCGCTGGGGTTCCTGGCCGGTTGGATCGGCACCGTCACCTCCCGCGAGGTGCCGGACGCGGACCGGTACGCCGAGTTGGAGGTCCGCTCGCTGACCGGGGCGGGCGCGGTCTGAGGCCGGCCCCGGTCAGCGCGCGAGAACGGGGAGTTCGGTGCGGTCAGGAGGGTGCGGCGGTCAGGAGGTCGCGGCGGTCAGGACGGTGAGGATCTCCGCCGTGATCGCGCTCTCGTTGCGCTCGAACTCCGGGCCGGTGAGCTGCTCGCGGTCGGCGGGCAGGCCGGTCAGCACCGGGGTGTGCAGGTGGCCGCCGGGCAGCGCGGGGTTGAGCTCCAGCCGGAGCCGGTTGCTGCGGTAGGCGACCTCGTTGGAGAGGTAGCCGCCGCCCCCGCCGGCCACCGCGCGGGAGCCCGGCGTTGGCCCGTCCTCGCGGTCCACCGGCTCCGTCGCGCCGGCGGGTATCTCGCTGACCTCGGTGTTCAGCAGGACCGGGTACGGCGTCCGGGTGGCGGCCGTCATCGCGCCCGTCGGCAGCGTGCTGGCGATGAACTCCGGGCCCGGGCCGAGCCCGGGGGCGTCCACGGGATGGTCGTAGCTACCGCCGGACAGCGCGCCCCGGTTGTCCGGGTAGGGGTCGGCCGAACGGGCCCGGCCCGCCCAGGCCTCCAGGGTGAACAGGCCCGGGTAGCCCTGGCTGATGGTGGTGATCAGGTCGGCGGCCCGCGGTCCGGCGGCCATCCGGGGGCCGAACGCGCGCTCCACGATGCCCTGGTCGAAGTCCGCGTAGCGGACCGGGAGGACGACAGCCCTGATCTCGGCCCGACTGCCGTCCGCCATGGTGACCTTGCGGCCGTTGAGCTGAAGGGCGGCGGAGCCCGAGGGGTTGGCGGTGCGGACGTCCCCGTCCAGGCCGAACGGGTCGAAGCCGCTGATGAACACCCGTCGCACGCCGGGCGTTGCGCTGAAGCCGTTGTCGCTCAGGCCGCGGGAGGCGTCCTCGAACCTGGTCCGCAGCGCGGCCCGGTCGATCGCGAACGCCGGCTGCCAGGAGTCCAGTTGGGTGGTCATCGTCACCCTGGTCCAGTACAGCGGGCGGTCGTCGCCGGCCGCCAGGGCGCCGCCGGGGCGTCGGCCCTGGGCACGGTCGACCGCGGTCTGCCACAGCGCCTCGCCCCAGGCGTCCAGCAGTCGCCCGGCCTCCGCCGGGTTGCGGACGGTGCACAGGGCGGCCGGGAAGCGGGCGGTGAAGGTGCTCAGCCCGGCCCGGTCGACCAGTGCGGTCGTGCGGGGGTCCTGGAGCCTGCTCTGCTCGCGGTCCGGGGCGACGGCGGCGGTGCGGCAGCCGGGCGTGGTGTCCTGGGCCGCGGCCGCGGGTGGGGCGGTGAGCAGGGCAGCCGCGCCGAGCAGGGCGGCGGCCAGCGGAAGACGGGGGGAGGGTTTCATGCCATGTGACATTACACTTGCACCTCTCCGGTGGGCAGGGGTGAAACCGGACGGGCCCGCGCCCGGTCGGGCTCCACCCCTGCCGGGGCGTCGGATGCGACCGACCGGGCGTCAGTGCGGGTTGGTGCAGGTGGTGGACTGGAGGTCGACCCGGCCGGCCGGGCCCCCGGTGGCGCAGACCAGGGTGAGGAAGTCGGTGGTGACGGCCGGCGTGCTGAGCTGGATGGATCCGGACTGGATGCGGGTGGCGGAGGCCACCGTCTGCCAGGGGCTGCCCCAGGCCCGCTGGACCTTCACCTCGACGCGCAGCATGGTGAGTTGGCTACTGGAGGCGGCGTTGATGCTCGCCGAGCCGATGATGCCGGTTCCGGTGCCGGTGGGCTGATGCCAGGCGCACGGGGTGTTGGCGAGGGTGGGACAGGAGGTGCCGGCCGGGGTCGCTGCGACGGATGGGCCGGCAGCCAGGGCGAGAACCCCGGTCGTGGCTACCAGCAGGCTTGCGATACGAGAAATCATGGCACTGTTCTCCTTTGAATCAGAGCCGGGTGGCTTTCAGTGCCGAGCATGTCATGTACGTGACCGGTTGGTCACTGTGGGTTGTCTCACGTTTGACGAGGCGTCGGAACGTTCGGTCGGCCATGATGCGGCGGGGCGGGGCATGGAATGACGAAGGGCGGATGACAGATGGTGAAATCTGTCATCCGCCCACCGGCGAACCGAAACTGTCGGTCGGTCAGATCGCCGTGATCGCGACCACGTCCATCCGCGAGGGCAGCCCCGGTGCCTTGCCGCAACTCTCCGGCCGGGGCGGCTCGCTGACCCCCGCGGCCACCGAGACCCGCCAGCGCCGCCCGTCCCGGTGGGCCACCTCGACGGTCCAGCCACCGTGGCCGTCCGGCCGCTGCTCCAGCGTCAGCGCCTCGGCGTCGCCCTCGCCGGTCGACTCGCGGACCGCCTGCTCGGCGGCCTGGCCGGGGCGGTCCCAGCAGGAGCGCCCGCGCGACCACTCGGGCACCGTCCGCCCGTCCGCCGTCGCGGTCAGCACCTCCTTGGCCGCGGCGCCGCTGAGCCGCCCGTACGCGTAGCCGTACGGCAGTACCAGCATGGTGGGGGAGAAGCGGTGGCCGCCCAGGTGGGTGACCTCCCAGACCTCGGTGTGGCCGGCGGCGGCCAACTCGGCGGCCAGCGGGCGCCCGAGCACCGCGCAGCACCGGTCGCGGCGGCCGTTGGTGCACACCAGGGCGATCGGATCGCCGCGGTGCTCGGTGCCCAGCCCGTCGTGCCGGCCGGCGCCCAGGGCGGCGAGGTCGAGCTCCAGCAGCCGGGCCGGATCGGCCGTGCGCAGCCGGCGGATCCACGAGGCGCCCGGCCGGGTGTGCGCGACGATCACCTCGTGCTCGGCGTCCGGCTCCAGGTCGGCGTGGCGCCCGGGGCGCCGGATCAGCGCGACCCGGACCCCGGTGCCGGCGGCGGCCGAGTCCAGCGCCCGCCCCAGCTCCTGGTCCAGGTGGCTCTCGGTGAGCGCCTTCGCCCCCCACGGGCCGGCCTGCTCCAGCAGCAGCCAGGTGGTCGCGGTCGCCGCGGTCGCGGCCAGCGGCTCGGTCAGTTCGCGGGACAGCGTTGTGCAGGTGCTCACCCGGTCAACCCTACTCGGGCCCCGCCCGTCCGGGTCCGGCGCCGAGGCCCGGCGCCCGGCCCCCGGAGCCCCGACGCCGGGGGCCGGGCGCCCGACGGGGCCCGCGAATACCGTGGCTATGCTGATCCAATTACCGTTGTTGACCAATCCTTGGGGGAGTCTTGGGTTCGTTCTTCTCGGTCGAGGTCGGGGACCTCGACCGACTGCTGGCCGATCTGCACCGGAGTCAGGACGAACTGCGCACCGCGCTCAACGCGATGCGCGACACCGGCCCGAAGAGCACCGGCAGTCAGACGCTGGACCACGCCTGCGACGAGTTCCACGACAGCTGGGACGACGCCATCAAGAAGATCGCCGACGGCACCCAGCAGGTCGAGGAGGGGCTGAACATCACCAAGAAGGCGTACACCGAGACCGATCAGGCCCTGCGGGACGCCTTCTCGGGCGGTGCCAAGTGAGCGATGCGGCGGACTTCCCCGCACTCGGGTTCGACCCGGCCCCCGGCAACCCGGGCAGTGTCGACACCCTGGTCACCCGGCTGAACACGGCCGCCGGCGCGCTGGAGAGCGCCCACCAGAGCCTCTCCTCGCTCACCCGGGTCGGCGGTTCCTGGCAGGGCGACGCGGCGCAGGCCTTCGCCGCCAAGGTCACCGAACTCCCCGGTCTGCTGCAGGACAGCGACGACGCCGTGCGCACCGCCGCCCAGCAGCTCAACTCCTGGCGCGGTCAACTGGTCTCCTTCCAGGACACCGCGCGGCGCTACGAGGTCGACGCCCGGGCCGCCAAGCAGCGCTGCGAGCAGTGCGAGGCGGCCAAGGACCGGGCGGACAGCCGCTACAACTCCGCGGCCGACGCCCCGGCCTTCCGCCTCGGCGGCCAGTTCTTCACGGACGACGCCCAGTTGAAGGAGGCCCAGGCCAGGATCGACGCCGCCCAGCGCGAGCTCGAAGTGGCCGGCGCCGAACTCGACGACGCCAAGCACTCCCTGGAGGACGCCAAGGACGCCTTCGAGGCCATCGTCAAGCAGGCCAAGGAGCTCAAGGAGGATCACCAGGACGCCGCCGAGAAGGTGGCCAAGGCCCTGCGCAAGGCCAACCAGAACGCCCCCAGCACCAGCATGTGGGACAAGTTCAAGGACTCGCTCAAGCGGGCCGGCCACGCCATCAAGGAGTGGGCCACCAAGCACGCCGATCTGCTGAAGAAGATCGGCGACTGGATGTCCATCGCCTCCACCGTGCTGGGCGTCGCGGCGCTGTGCACGGCGTGGTTCCCGCCGCTCGCGGGTGCGCTCGCCCTGGCGGGCGGCGTGATGTCGGCCGGAGCGCTGGCGACGCACGGTCTCGCCAAGCTCGGCGGCGCGGACGTCGGGGCCATGGACCTGATCGGTGACGGGCTGGGCATCCTGCCGGCCGGGAAGTTCTTCGGAACGGCCCTCAAGGGAGGCACCAAGGTTGCCACCAAGCTGGTGCCCAAGGTGGTCAACGGTGTCCGCTCCTCGACCGAGGTGGTCCGGGAGGTCGGCAAGGCGCAGCTCGTCCGGCAGCTCGGCAACGCCACCCGGGGCTCCGCGGTTCGGGTGTCCCGGCTGGTCGACGAGGGCACCGACATCGTCACGGACTTCAAGGCCCTGCCCGGCTTCGGCAACCGGATGAAGCTCGCCTGGCAGACCCACGTGGGCGTGACCGCGGGGGAGTCCATGTTCGAAGGGCTCAAGACGAGCAAGCTGGCCCAGCTGCCGGTCCTGCGGGACATCCCGTCCCTCAAGGCGGCGATCCGCGCGGACGGGTCGCTCGACCCGATGTCCTGGTGGTCCCGCGGCCCGCTGGCCGCGGCGGAGCTGCCCGGCATCGCCACCGACGTCTACGACGCTGTGACCGGAGGATAGATGTACGGGAACCACACAGCGCCGCTTCCGCCTTCGGCGCACCTGACGCCGTCCGCCGGTCGCCGGTCCAGGATCGGACTGCTGGCCTGGTTCGTCCTGCAATGGGTCTGGGTGCCGGTCGACCTCCTGGCGAGGCTGCTGATCGTCCCGTGCCTGGTGCTGAGCGAAGTCCTGAGCGATGGTCAGCGCCCCGATCGGGAGTGGCTCCGGTTCCTGGCCCGCCCGGCCACCCGCTGGGTCGGCCCGGTGCGGTTCGTCCGGGAGTGGGGGCCGGCCCAAGGGCTCTGGGACGCGCATCTGAACCGCTTGTGCGACACCGCCCTGCGGGTCTACGAGCGGCAGAGCCGGGGAGCGGTCGGTGTCCGGGGCTGGGCGTTCATCCGGCACGGCGCCGAGGGCAGGGCGCTGCTGATCTCCCCGAAGGACTACCGGGGGCTGTCCGGTGAGCGGATCCAGGCGATCGCGGCCGGGCGCGGTCTGGTGGCGCGTTCCGCCGGACCGCTCGGCATCACCCTGGTACCTGCGGGCGGTCGGAAGTCGGACCAGGAGGTCCGACACCCGTGAGCGGGCTGATCGAGGAGCGGCCGCAAGGGCCCATGGCGGACGGACTTGGAGACGGACGGATGTCGGTTGAGCAGGAGGCGGCGCAGCTGACGTCGCCGGAGGTCGGGTTCACCTTCGACGTGCCCGTGGCCTTCCACGACCTCGGCATGCACCTCTCGGACGAGCAGCGTTGGGAGCACCTGGAGGAGGTCGCGGCGGAGGTCTGGTCCGGCGGTACACCGGACCAGCGGAGCGGGGTCAGGCAGCTCTATGCCGATGTGGCGGACGCCGCCGCCGCGGACGGGGCGAGCTACGCGGGGCTGTGCATGTTCGCGACCGAGGACGACCGGGTCAGCAGCGCCTCACTGATCGTCCGGAGCGAGACGATCGAGCCGGGTGAGGTGGAAGCCATTGCCGCGATCCTGCACGAGACGCTCTCGCTCGATCCGGACTGCGACGTCTACCGGACCGAGGTCGAGGCGGGCCCGGCGCTGGTGCAGTTCACCGGCCTGCAGTGGACACCACCGGTGGCCGAGGGGCAGGCGCCGCCCGCCGCGATCCCGATGGCCAGGGTCGACGCCTACCTCCCGCTCCCGGAGGCGAGGTCTCTCCTGGTGATGTCGCTGACCACGCCGTCGCTTCCGGACCTGCCGCACTATGTGGCCTTGCTGTCGGAACTCGCCGAGACCGTCCAACTCCTCGACCACGGCCGCTCGTCCGGCCTCCCCGCGCAGCAGTCCACCGAGTCCGCCGCCCGGGTGGCGGCCGCGTTCGGCTAGCGATCACCCCGGACAGCACGACGGGGGCGCCTTCGGGCGCCCCCGTCGTGCTGTCCGCGCTGCTACAGCCGGCCGCCGATCGAGGCGATCGGTGCCGTCACCGGAGAGCCCGAGCCGTCCCGGCGCGGGTCGCGCTCCGGGAGCTGGACCGGCGCGCCGTTGGCGCCCGCCGCGCGGGCCGGCTCCGGGCCCGCCCAGGCGAACACCAGCGCGTCCTCACCGCGCAGGAAACGCTGGCACCGGACACCGCCGGTGGCCCGCCCCTTGCGCGGGTACTGCTCGAAGGGCGTGACCTTCCAGGTGGTCTGCTCGCCGCCGGCCAGCGTGTCCGAGGCCGTCGCCACCGAGACCACCACCGCGTCCGCCGCCGGGTCCACCGCCGTGAACGACAGCACCCGGGCCCCGTCCGACAGCTTGATCCCCGCCATACCGCCCGCCGGGCGGCCCTGCGGCCGTACCTGACCGGCCGGGTAGCGCAGCAGCTGTGCGTCCGAGGCGATGAAGACCAGGTCCTCCTCGCCGGTGCGCAGCTCGATCGCGCCGACCACCGTGTCGCCGTCCTTGAGGGCGATCACCTCGAACTCGTCCTTGTTCGCCGGCCACTCCGGCACCACCCGCTTCACCACGCCCTGCGCCGTACCCAGCGCCAGGCCCGGTGAGGACTCGTCCAAGGTGGTCAGTGCCAGCGCCCGCTCGCCCGCCTCCAGGCGCAGGAACTCGCTCACCGCGGCCCCGCCCGCCAGCGCCGAGGTGCCCGGCGGCAGGGCCGGCAGGTCGATCACCGGCAGCCGCAGCACCCGGCCGGCCGTCGTCACCACGCCCACGTCCGCCCGCGCGGTGGCCGGCACCGCCGAGACCACCGCATCGTGCTTGGCCCGCGAACCGCCCGCCTCCAGCGGCTCGCCGTCCGCCGTCCGCGCCAGCAGACCGGTCGAGGAGAGCAGCACCCGGCACGGGTCGTCCGCCACCTCCAGCGGCACCGACAGCGCCGCGCTCGGCACCGCGCCGGCCTCCAGCAGCACCGTCCGCCGCTCGGTGCCGAACTGCTTCGACACCGCGCCCAGCTCGCCCGAGACCACGTTGCGCAGCTTGGTGTCCGACTCCAGGATCTCGGTGAGCTCCTGGATCTCCTTGGTGAGCTTCGCCTGCTCGGTCTCCAGCTCGACCCGGTCGAACCTGGTCAGCCGGCGCAGCGGGGTGTCCAGGATGTACGCGGTCTGCGTCTCCGACAGCCCGAACCGCTCCATCAGCCGGTCCTTCGCCTGCGCGGCGTCGTCGCTGGAGCGGATGATCGCGATGACCTCGTCGATGTCGAGCAGGGCGATCAGCAGGCCCTCGACCAGGTGCAGCCGGTCCTGCCGCTTGCGCCGCCGGAACTCGCTGCGCCGGCGCACCACCTCGAAGCGGTGGTCGACGTAGACCTCCAGCAGCTCCTTGAGGCCGAGCGTCAGCGGCTGGCCGTCCACCAGCGCCACGTTGTTGATGCCGAAGGTCTCCTCCATCGGCGTCAGCTTGTAGAGCTGCTCGAGCAGCGCCTCCGGCACGAAGCCGTTCTTGACCTCGATCACCAGCCGCAGGCCGTGCTCACGGTCGGTCAGGTCCTTGACGTCCGCGATGCCCTGCAGCTTCTTCGCGCCGACCAGGTCCTTGATCTTGGCGATCACCTTCTCCGGGCCGACGCTGTACGGCAGTTCGGTGACCACGATGCCCTTGCGGCGCGCCGTCACCGCCTCCACCGAGACGGTCGCCCGGATCTTGAAGGTGCCCCGGCCCGACTCGTACGCGTCCCGGATGCCCGACAGCCCGACGATCCGACCGCCGGTCGGCAGGTCCGGACCCGGGATGAAACGCATCAGCGTCTCCAGGTCCGCGCCCGGGTGCTTGATCAGGTGCCGGGCGGCGGCCACCACCTCCGCCAGGTTGTGCGGCGGCATGTTGGTGGCCATCCCGACCGCGATCCCGGAGGCGCCGTTCACCAGCAGGTTGGGGAAGGCCGACGGCAGTACCGACGGCTCCTGCTCGCTGCCGTCGTAGTTCGGCGCGAAGTCCACGGTGTCCTCGTGGATCGACTCCACCATCGACATCGAGGCCGCCGTCAGGCGCGACTCCGTGTACCGCATCGCGGCCGGCGGGTCGTCGTTGCCCAGCGAGCCGAAGTTCCCGTGCCCGTCGATCAGCGGCAGCCGCATCGAGAACGGCTGCGCCATCCGCACCACGGAGTCGTAGATGGAGGCGTCACCGTGCGGGTGCAGCCGGCCCATCACCTCGCCGACCAGACGGGCGCACTTCACGTGCCCGCGCTCCGGGCGCAGGCCCATCTCGTTGGCCTGGTAGAGAATTCGCCGGTGCACCGGCTTGAGACCGTCCCGGGCGTCCGGCAGGGCGCGGGAGTAGATCACCGAGTAGGCGTACTCGAGGAACGAGCCCTGCATCTCGTCCACGACGTCGACATCGAGGATCCGCTCCTCGAAGTCACCGGGCGGCGGGGTGGGCGAACTGCGGCGGGCCATCGCGGCGGGGCTCCCTTGCGTCTGTCGGGTGCGTCAGATCTTGTCGGACCGAGTCTGTGGTAACTGCGTCGAACCGTACGGGGGCACGGCGCCCCCCATTGTGGACCCTCCGGCTGACAGCCACCGCCGCAGGCCACCCGCCGTGCCCGCTTCCGCCCGTGGCGAACGCGCGCCCCGCGCGGACACATCACGCACCGTCGGGCGTTGCACCACAATGGGGGAACGCCATCCGCCCCCGATCGCCATCCGCCCCCCGACCGACCCGAGGACGGGAAGACTCCCGCCTCCACGGAACTCCACGGAAGTCGCCCGCTTCCCCGAAAGGACCGGAACCCGCATGGCCAACCCGGCTCCCGCCTCCACCCGAGGCCTCGCCATCACCGAGCACCGCCTGGCCAACGGCCTGCGGGTGGTGCTCTCCGAGGACCACCTCACCCCGGTCACCGCAGTGTGCCTCTGGTACGACGTCGGCTCCCGGCACGAGGTCAAGGGCCGGACGGGCCTCGCCCACCTGTTCGAGCACCTGATGTTCCAGGGCTCCGCCAACGTCTCCAACAACGGCCACTTCGAACTGGTCCAGGGCGCCGGCGGTTCGCTCAACGGCACCACCAGCTTCGAGCGCACCAACTACTTCGAGACCATGCCCGCCCACCAGTTGGAGCTCGCGCTCTGGCTGGAGGCCGACCGGATGGGCTCGCTGCTCACCGCGCTCGACGAGGCCTCGATGGAGAACCAGCGCGACGTCGTCAAGAACGAACGCCGCCAGCGCTACGACAACGTGCCCTACGGCACCGCCTTCGAGAAGCTCACCGCGCTGTCGTTCCCCGACGGCCACCCCTACCACCACACCCCGATCGGCTCGATGGCCGACCTGGACGCGGCCACCCTGGAGGACGCCCGGGCGTTCTTCCGCACCTACTACGCGCCCAACAACGCCGTGCTGTCGATCGTCGGCGACATCGACCCCGAGCAGACCATCGCCTGGGTCGAGAAGTACTTCGGCACCATCCCCGCCCACGACGGCAAGCAGCCGCCGCGCGACGGCACCCTCCCCGACACCATCGGCCGCGAGGTCCGCGAGGTCATCCACGAGGACGTGCCCTCCCGCGCGCTGATGGCCGCCTACCGGCTCCCGCACGACGGCACCCGCGAGGCCGACGCCGCCGACCTGGCGCTGACCATCCTCGGCTCCGGCGAGTCCAGCCGCCTCTACAACCGGCTGGTCCGGCACGACCGCACCGCCGTCGCCGCCGGCTTCGGCCTGCTCCGGCTGGCCGGCGCGCCCTCGCTCGGCTGGCTCGACGTGAAGACCTCCGGCGACGCCACCATCGACAAGATCCAGGCCGCCACCGACGAGGAACTCGCCCGGTTCGCCGCCGAGGGCCCCACCGAGGCCGAACTCGAGCGGGCCCAGGCCCAGATCGAGCGGGAGTGGCTCGACCGCCTGACCACGGTCGCCGGCCGCGCCGACGAACTCTGCCGCTTCGCGGTCCTGTTCGGCGACCCCAAGCTGCTCAACAACGCCCTCACCAAGGTCCTCGACGTCACCGCCGAGGAGGTCCGGGCCGTCGCCGCCGCCCGGCTGCACCCGCAGAACCGGGCCGTCCTGGTCTACGAACCCACCACGTCGGACGACGGCACCACCGCCGACGACACCACCGAGGAGACGGCGGCATGAGCACCGACCCCACCCCCGCGATGACCTTCCACCCGCAGCCGCGGCCCGGCACCCCGTCGCCCTGGGCCTTCCCCGCACCCGAGCGCGCCACCCTGGCCAACGGCCTCACCGTGCTCCACTGCCACCGCCCCGGCCAGCAACTGGTCGCAGTCGACCTGGTCATCGACGCCCCGCTCGCCGCCGAGCCGGAAGGCCTCGACGGCGTCGGCAACATCCTCGCCCGTGCCCTCAGCGAGGGCACCGACACCCTCACCGCCGAGGAGTTCGCCGGCGAGCTGGAGCGGGCCGGCGCCACCCTCGACGCCCACGTCGACCATCCCGCCCTGCGGGTGTCGCTCGAAGTCCCCGCCTCCCGCCTGGAGCGCGGACTCACCCTCCTCGGCGACGCGCTGCGCGCCCCCGCGCTGCCCGCCGACGAGATCGAGCGCCTGGTCGCCAACCGCCTCGACGAGATCGTCCACGAGCAGGCCAACCCCGCGCGCCGCTCGGCCAAGGCCCTGTACGCCGCCCTGTTCGACGGGGCCGACCGGCTGTCGCGCCCCCGCAGCGGGACCGCCGACACCGTCAAGGCTATCGACCGCGCTGCCGTCCGGGCCTTCTACGAGGCGCACGTGCGGCCCGCCACGGCCACCGCCGTGGTGGTCGGCGACCTCACCGGCATCGACCTGCCGGCCCTGCTGGAAGCCACCCTCGGCCGCTGGACCGGCAGCACGGACGCGCCCGGTGCGCACGCCCCCGTCACCGCCGACGACACCGGCCGGGTGATCATCGTCGACCGGCCCGGCTCGGTCCAGACCCAGCTGCTCATCGGCCGGATCGGCCCCGACCGCCACGATCCGACCTGGGCCGCCCAGGTGCTCGGCACCTACTGCCTCGGCGGCACCCTCACCTCGCGCCTGGACCGCGTGCTGCGCGAGGAGAAGGGCTACACCTACGGCGTCCGCGCCTTCGCGCAGCCGCTGCGCTCGGCCGCCGACGGCTCCGGGCGGGCGATGCTCGCCATCAGCGGCTCGGTGGACACCGCCTCCACCGCACCGGCCCTGGCGGACACCTGGACCATCCTGCGGACCCTCGCGGCCGAGGGCCTGACCGACGCCGAGCGGGAGGAGGCCGTCCAGTTCCTGGTCGGTGTCGCCCCGCTGAAGTTCGAGACGGCCGGCTCGGTCGCCGCGACCCTGGCCGACCAGGTCGAGCAGTACCTGCCGGACGACTTCCAGGCCGAGGTCTACCGCAAGCTCGCCGAGCTCGGTACCGCGGCCGCCACCGAGGCCGTGGTCGCCGCGTTCCCGCCGGAGCGCCTGGTCACCGTGCTGGTCGGGGACGCCTCGGTGATCGCCGACCCGGTCAAGGAGCTCGGCATCGGCGACGTCACGGTGATCGCCAACTGAGTCCGCCCACGAAGGGCCCGACGGAGCATCAGCTCCGGCGGGCCCTTCGGTGTTATTGCCTTGCGCCGCCCTTGCGCGCCGTGGGTAGATGGCTCCCGTCACCGCTGCCACGACATCGCGGAAGGAGGCGGTCACCATGCGGGTCGAGCCCGGTCGTCCATGCTCCCCACGACCGTCCTCCCGACGGTTGTCGGCCTGAGCGCGGTCCTTCGCGACTTCCCCGAGCCACGCCGGGACTTCATGTGCGCGGCAACTCTCCTACGCTTGAAACAACCGACCCTGGGAGGTCGTACCACCATGTCGTACACCGAGGTTCCCGGCGTCCGCGTCCCGATCCGGATGTGGGCCGACCCGGCCACCGTCGAGAGTCAGGCCATGGACCAGCTGCGCAACATCAGCACGCTGCCCTGGCTGCACGGCCTCGCCGTGATGCCCGACGTCCACCTGGGCAAGGGGGCGACGGTCGGCTCCGTGATCGCCATGAAGGGCGCGGTCTGCCCGGCGGCGGTCGGCGTCGACATCGGCTGCGGGATGACGGCCGTCAAGACCTCGCTCACCGCCAAGGACCTGCCGGACGACCTGTCCCGGCTCCGCTCCAAGATCGAGCAGGCCATCCCGGTCGGCCGCGGCCTGCACACGGACCCGGTCGACCCGGGCAAGCTGCACGGCTTCGCCGCGGCGGGGTGGGACGACTTCTGGGGCCGCTTCGACGCGATCGCACCCGAGGTGAAGTGGCGGCGCGAGCGGGCGGCCCAGCAGATGGGAAGCCTCGGGTCGGGCAACCACTTCATCGAGGTCTGTGTCGACACGACCGGCGCGGTGTGGCTGATGCTGCACTCCGGGTCGCGCAACATCGGCAAGGAGCTGGCGGAGTACCACATGGGGGTGGCCCGTTCGCTGCCGCACAACCAGGGCCTGGTCGACCGCGACCTCGCGGTGTTCATCGCGGACACCCCGCAGATGGCGGCCTACCGGCAGGACCTGTTCTGGGCGCAGGAGTACGCCAAGAACAACCGGGCCATGATGATGGCGCTCTTCCAGGACGTCGTCCGGCGCGAGTTCCCGAAGGCGAAGGTGGCCTTCGACGAGATGATCAGCTGCCACCACAACTACGTCGCGGAGGAGCGGTACGACGAGGTCGACCTGCTGGTCACCCGCAAGGGCGCGATCCGGGCCGGCTCGGGCGACTACGGGATCATCCCGGGCTCGATGGGCACCGGCTCGTACATCGTCCGCGGCCTGGGCAACGAGGCCTCGTTCAACTCGGCCTCGCACGGCGCCGGCCGCAAGATGAGCCGGACGGCCGCGAAGAAGCGCTTCACCCAGCAGGACCTCGCCGAGCAGACCAAGGGCGTGGAGTGCCGCAAGGACTCCGGCGTGGTCGACGAGATCCCCGGCGCGTACAAGTCGATCGAGAAGGTCATCGCGCAGCAGAAGGACCTGGTCGAGGTGGTCGCCGAGCTCAAGCAGGTCGTCTGCGTCAAGGGCTGACCGTCGGCGGGCCGGGGTGCGGGGGAGCCGCGCCCCGGCCCGCCGCGCTGTCCCGGTCCGTCGCGTCCCGCAGGACACACCTGTCCTGCAAGACACATTCGTCCCGCAGGACACAATGGCCCCCGTGGACTACCAGGGACTGCTGCACGAGGTGATGGACCAGGCGCTGCGCGGCCAGGCGCGGGGGCGGGTCGCGGACTACATCCCGGCGCTGGCCGAGGCCGATCCGGAGGCCTTCGGGATGGCGATCGCGACGGTGGACGGCGAGGTGTACGGGGCGGGGGACTGCGACCAGCCGTTCTCGATCCAGTCCGTGTCGAAGCTGTTCACCCTGGCGCTGGCGCTGGCCGAGGGCGACGACGGGTTGTGGCGGGGGGTCGGGCGGGAGCCGTCCGGCAATCCGTTCAACTCGCTGGTGCAGCTGGAGACCGAGCAGGGCATCCCGCGCAACCCCTTCATCAACGCGGGCGCGCTGGTGGTGACGGACCGCCTGCTGGAGCTGACCGGGGACGCGGCCGGTGCGGTGCGGGACTTCCTGCGGGCCGAGTCGGGCCGCGCGGGGGTGGACACCGACGACGCGGTGGCGGCCTCGGAGGCGCGGCACGGACACCGGAACGCGGCGCTGGCGCACTTCATCGCCAGCTACGGCAATCTGCGCAACCCGGTGGACAGCGTCCTGGTGCACTACTACGCGCACTGCGCGATCGCGGCGAGCTGCCGCGACCTGGCGATGGCCGGGCTGTTCCTGGCCCGGCACGGGATAAGGATGGACGGCTCGCGGCTGCTGACCCGCAGCGAGGCGAAGCGGATCAACGCGGTGCTGCTGACCTGCGGGACGTACGACGCGGCGGGCGAGTTCGCGTTCCGGGTGGGGCTGCCGGGCAAGAGCGGGGTGGGCGGCGGGGTGCTCGCGGTGCTGCCCGGGCGTGGCTCGGTCTGCGTGTGGAGCCCGGGGCTGGACGCGGCGGGCAACTCGGTGCTCGGGGTGGCGGCGCTGGACGCGCTGACCACGGCGACCGGGTGGTCGGTGTTCTGAGACCGGTCCGAGCACGTCGAAGGGGTGCCCCAGCGGTTCGGCGGGGGCACCCCTTCGGACTGTGCGGGCTCAGGCGGCCGGCAGCTGGTCCAGGCCCTCCTGGACCAGCTTGGCGATGCGGTCCAGCGCCTCGTCGGCGCCGTCGGCGTCCGAGGCCAGGATGACCGTGTCGCCGCCTTCGGCGCCGAGGCCGAGCAGGCCGAGCATGGAGCCGGCGTTGACCGCGTTCCCGCCCTCCTTGGCGATGGTGATCGGCAGGCCGGTGGCAGTCACGGCGCGGACGAAGACGGAGGCGGGACGGGCGTGCAGGCCCTCGGGCCAACCGATGGAGACGCGGCGCTCGGCCATGAGACGTGCCTTTCAGGTGGTGCTGGTACAGCCATGTTGTCTAGACCAGTGTTGCATGCCGGGCGCCATCCGGCCCGCCGCCCGATAACCTGACGATCGTGGACGACTCCGCGGCCCGCCCCCCGCACCGGGGCGACGAGCACAGCTACCCCCAGCACTGGGAGGCCGACGTCCTGCTGCGCGACGGCGGCACGGCCCGGATCCGGCCGATCACCGAGGACGACGCACAGCGCCTGGTGGACTTCTACGAGCAGGTCTCCGACCAGTCCAAGTACTTCCGCTTCTTCGCCCCGTACCCGCGGCTGTCCGACAAGGACGTCCGGCGCTTCACCCACCACGACTACATCAACCGGGTCGGCCTGGCGGTGGTGGTCCGCGACCGCTTCATCGCCACCGTCCGCTACGACCGGATCGACGCCGACGGCCGCCCGTCCACCACCGGCACCGACGCCGAGGTGGCCTTCCTGGTCCAGGACGCGCACCAGGGCCGCGGCGTCGCCTCCGCGCTGCTGGAACACATCGCGGCCGTCGCCCAGGAGCGCGGGATCCGCCGCTTCACCGCCGAGGTGCTCCCCGAGAACCGCAAGATGGTGAAGGTCTTCACCGACGCCGGCTACACCCAGCACCGCAGCATCGCCGACGGCGTGGTGCACCTGGAGTTCGACCTGGAGCCGACCGCCGCCTCGCTCGCGGTGATGCGGGCCCGCGAGCACCGCGCCGAGGCCCGCTCGGTGCAGCGGCTTCTCACCCCGCGCTCGGTCGCCGTGCTCGGGGTCTCCCGCAGCCCGCACTCGGTCGGCCGCTCGCTGCTGCGCGACCTGGCCGGCTTCCGCGGCCCGGTGTACGCGGTGAACCGGAGCGCCCCGGCCGGCACCGAACTCGACGGGGTGGCCACCCACCGCCGGGTCGGGGACATCCCCGGGCCGGTCGACCTGGCGATCATCGCCGTCCCGGAGCCCGGCGTCGCCGCGGCCGTCGCCGAGTGCGGCGCGCACGGCGTGCAGGGCCTGGTGGTGGTGACCGCCGGGTTCGCCGAGACCGGGCCGGAGGGCCGCGACCGCCAGCGCGCGCTGGTCCGCCAGGCCCGGGCGGCCGGCATGCGGGTGGTCGGCCCGAACGCGTTCGGCCTGATCAACACCGACCCCGGGCGGCCGCTGAACGCCTCGCTGGCGCCGGTGCTGCCCGACCGCGGGCCGTTCGGCCTGTTCTGCCAGTCCGGCGCGATCGGGGTGGCGCTGCTGGAGGCGGCCCACCGCCGCGGGCTCGGCGTCTCCTCGTTCGCCTCGGTCGGCAACCGGGCCGACGTGTCCGGCAACGACTGGCTGCAGTACGGCGAGGAGGACGAGGCCACCGAGGTGCTGCTGCTCTACCTGGAGTCCTTCGGCAACCCGCGCAAGTTCACCCGGATCGCCCGCCGGCTGGCCGCCGCCAAGCCCGTGGTGGTGCTCAAGGGCGCCCGGCACACCGGCAGCCTGCCGCCCGGGCACGCCGTCCAGCCGGCCGCCGGCCGGCTCCGGGACGCGACCGTGGACGCCCTGTTCCAGCAGGCCGGGGTGGTCCGGGTGGACACCATCACCGAGCTGTTCGACACCGGCGAGCTGCTCGCCGGTCAGCCGCTGCCGGCCGGCGACCGGGTGGCCGTGGTCGGCAACTCCGACTCGCTCGGCCTGCTCACCCACGACGCCTGCCTCAGCGCCGGACTGCGCCCGCGCACGCCGGTCGACCTGACCACCGCCGCCACCGGGGAGAACTTCCGGATCGCGCTGCACACCGCGCTGCGCGACCCCGGGGTGGACGCCGTGATCGCGGTCGCCATCCCGCCGATCGGCGTGCAGGGCACCGGCCCGGACCAGGAGCTGCGCGCGGACGATCCGGAGATCGCCGCGGCGCTGCTGGACGCCGCCGCGCTCGGCCGGGAGCTGGGCAAGCCGCTGCTGCTCAACCACCTCGCGCTGACCGGCCTGGCCGAACGGCTGCGCCCCGGCCGGATCCCCGCCTACCCGGCCCCCGAGCGGGCCGTGCACGCGCTGGCCGACGCCGTCCGGTACGCAGACTGGCGCCGGCGCACCGCCGAGGCCGAGCAGACCGCCCGGGTGCCCGAGCTGGACGGCATCGACGAGGCCGGCGCCCGGGCGCTGGTGGAAGCCGCGCTGAACACCAGGGCGGCGGTCGCCGCCCGCACCCAGCCGGGCGGCGCCCGGGTCACCCTGCCCGAGGCCGACACGCTGAGCCTGCTGGCCCGCTACGGCATCGAGGTCAGCCCGGTGCTGCCGGCCCCGGACGAGGAGAGCGCGGTGCGCGCCGCGACCCACCTGGGGTACCCGGTCGCGCTCAAGGCCACCGCCGACCACCTGCGGCACCGGGCCGACCTCGGCAGCGTCCGGCTGGACCTGACCGGGGAGGCGCAGCTGCGCCGGGCGCACCGGGAACTGGACGCGCTGCTCGGCGGGGCAGGCCGGGCCGAGCTGGTGGTGCAGCGGCTCGCCCCGCGCGGGGTGGACACCGTGATCGGTGCGGCGGTCGACCCGGCGGTCGGCGCGATCCTCTCGTTCGGGCTGGCCGGCGCCCCCTCCGAGCTGCTCGGTGACCTGGCGCACCGGCTGGTGCCGGCCACCGACCGGGACGCGGCCGAGCTGATCAGGGAAGTCCGGGCGGCCCCGCTGCTGTTCGGCTGGCGCGGCGCCGCCCCGGTGGACACCGGGGCCCTGGAGGAGCTGCTGCTGCGGGTCTCCCGGCTGGTGGACGACCTGCCGGAAGTGGCATCGGTCGACCTCGAACCGGTGGTGGTGGCCCCGCGCGGGCTGGCGGTGCTGGGCGCGCAGGTGCGGATCGCGCCCCTGCCGGTCCGGACCGATCTGGGACCGCGCGCCATGAGCACCCTGTAACCTTTCGTGGTTGCGCCCCTTCGAAGGGCGCGGAAGGCCCGGAAGCTCGGCGCAGTGCCGCCCGCTTCGTCGGCGGGACATGCCAGGATGGAGTTATGGCCAAGACCGGTACCACCACCACGCAGGACCTGCGGTCCGCGATCGAGCGCAGCGGCTACTACCCGGCGCTGGTGTCCGAGGCGGTCGAGTCCGCGGTGGGCCCCGAGCCGATCAGCTCCTACCTGGTCCACCAGGAGACCACCTTCGACGCCAACGAGGTGCGCCGGCACGTGACGGTGCTGGTGCTGACCTCCTCGCGCTTCGTGGTGAGCCACACCGACGAGCAGAACGGCGACGCGGGCAACCCGGTGCCGTACGCGACCACCTCCACCGAGACGGTCCGGCTGGACCGGATCAACTCCGTGGTGGTCAGCCGCATGGTCGCCAACCCCGAGACGTACACGCCCGGCACGCTGCCGCGCGAGGTCGTGCTGACCATCGGCTGGGGCGCGGTGCAGCGCCTCGACCTGGAGCCGGCCGGCTGCTCGGACCCGAACTGCGAGGCGGACCACGGCTACACCGGTTCGGCCACCGCGGACGACCTGTCGCTGCGGGTCAGCGAGGCGGGGGACGGCCCGGAGACGGTGGCCCAGGCCCTGGTGTTCGCCCGCGCGCTGTCCGAGGCGACCGTCAGCACCCGGGTCTGAGGTCCGCCAGCGAATGCCGCACCTCGACTACGACTCCTTCGAGATCCTCGACCCCTCCGACGCCCCCGTCCCCGCCTACGGCAGCGGCTCGCTGGCCGACCTGCTGCCCGCCGTGGCGACCGGCCTCGGCCTGCCCGGCTTCGACAGCGGGCTGGTGCTGGAGCCCGCCGACCGGGTCTGCGTGTTCCTGGTCGACGGGATGGGCTGGGAGCTGGTCCGGCGCCACCCCGAGTACGCGCCGTTCCTGACCTCGCTGATGGCCGGCTCCAGCCCGATCACCGCGGGCTTCCCGTCCACCACGGCCACCTCGCTGGCCTCGGTCGGCACCGGCACCCCGCCCGGCCGGCACGGGCTGGCCGGCTACACGGTGGCCGTGCCCGGCACCGGGTACCTGATGAACCAGCTGCGCTGGCAGCCCCCGGTGGACCCGGTGAGCTGGCAGCCGTACCCGACCGTCTTCGAGCAGGTCCACCAGGCGGGGGTGGCGACCAGCCAGGTCTCCTCCCCGCTGTTCGCCCAGACCCCGCTGACCAGGGTCGCGCTGTCCGGCGGTTCCTTCCTCGGCCGCACCACCGGCGAGGAGCGGATGGACGAGGCGGCCCGCTGGCTGGCCGACCACGACCGGGCGCTGGTCTACACCTACGTCAGCGAGCTGGACGGGGCCGGCCACCGCTTCGGCGTGGACTCCGACGACTGGCGGATGATGCTCAACACCGTCGACCGGCTCGCCCGCCGGCTGGCCGAGCAGCTGCCGCCGCGCTCCGCGCTGTACGTCACCGCCGACCACGGCATGATCGACATCGCGCCCGAGGACCGGATCGACTTCGACGAGGACTGGGAGCTGAGCGCCGGCGTCGCCCTGCTCGGCGGCGAGGGCCGGGCCCGGCACGTGTACGCGGTGCCCGGTGCGGCCGCGGACGTGTTCACGGTCTGGAGCGAGGTGCTCGGCGACCGGATGTGGGTCGCCACCCGGGACCAGGCGATAGCCGCGGGCTGGTTCGGCCCCGTGGTGGACGACCGGGTCTACCACCGGATCGGCGATGTGGTGGCGGCCGCCAGGGACGACATCGCGGTGATCGCCTCCCGGAAGGAGCCCGGCGAGTCCTCGATGATCGGCCTGCACGGCTCGATGACCCCGGTCGAACAGCTGGTGCCGCTCCTCGAAGTCCGTGCCTGACCGGCAATCTCACTGAAAGGCCCTCGCTCCACCCATGGCTGAACTGGTGTTCTTCTCGGGCACGATGGACTGCGGCAAGTCGACGCTCGCGCTCCAGATGGACCACAACCACGCGGCGCGCGGCCGGACGGGCATCATCTTCACCCGCCACGACCGGGCCGGCGCCGCCACCATCTCCAGCCGCCTCGGGCTGCGGGCCGACGCGGTCGAGGTCGCGGACGACTTCGACTTCCAGGCGCACGTGGTCCACCTGCTCTCGGCCGGCGGCAAGGTGGACTACCTGATCTGCGACGAGGCCCAGTTCTTCTCCGCCGAGCAGATCGACCAGCTCGCCCGGGTGGTCGACGAACTCGGCATCGACGTCTACACCTTCGGCATCACCACCGACTTCCGGACCAGGCTCTTCCCCGGCTCGCAGCGGCTGATCGAGCTCGCCGACCGGGTCGAGGTGCTCCAGGTCGAGGCGCTCTGCTGGTGCGGCGCCCGGGCCACCCACAACGCCCGGACGGTCGGCGGGGTGATGGTGGTCGAGGGGGCCCAGGTCGTGGTCGGCGACGTCGCCGTGAACGAGGACGAGATCGGCTACGAGGTGCTCTGCCGGCGCCACCACCGCCGCCGCCTCACCGCGGCCACCGCTCGCGCCGCCGTGCTCTCCCCGGACGTCCTGCCCTTCGAGGAGCACTCCCGCTGAGCCTCGGCCCCGACCCCCGGGGCCCCGGTCAGCCGGTCGGCTGGACCACCGAGAACTGGCCGCCCCGCGGGTCCGCCAGCCGGGCCACCCGGCCGAACGGCGTGTCGTACGGGCCCACCCGCAGCACCCCGCCCAGGTCCAGCACCTGGTGCACCGTCAGGTCGGCGTCCGCCACCGCAAAGTGCACCCGCCAGCGCGGCGGCCCGTTGCGCAGGTCGGTGCTGTGCCGGATGCCGGCCACCGGCAGCCCGCCGACCAGCAGTTGCGCGTCGTCCTCGCCGCGGGCCACCGCACCGGCCGCGGCGGACACCACGGACCGCCCCAGCACCGCCCGGTAGAACACCGCCGCGCTCTCGTCGTCCCCGGTGACCAGCTCGTTCCAGGCCGGCGCGCCAGGCTCCCCGACCACCTCCCAGCCCAGGTGCTCGGCCGCCTCCCAGATCCCGAAGACCGCGCCCGACAGGTCGGCGGCGATCGCCATCCGCCCGGCCCGGTCCGCCGTCAGCGGTCCGACCGCCACCGTCCCGCCGCACTCCCGGATCCGCTGCGCCACCTCGTCGGCGTTGTCCACCGCGAAGTACGTGGTCCACTCGACCGGGTAGCAGGTGCCGGCCGGGGTGACGCCGAGTCCGGCGACCTTCGCACCGTTCAGGGTGGCCCGCACGTAGGGGCCGAGCCGGGTCGGCCCCGGCTCGAACTCCCAGCCCAGCAGGGCGCCGTAGAACGCCCTCGCGCCCTCCAGGTCATCGGTCATCAGGCTCACCCAGCAGGGCGTGCCCTGAGCCAGCCGCAGCTTCACCGCAGTCATCGCGTCCCCTCACCGGGTGGCCGACGCTTCCAGGCCGAATGGTTCCACCCGGGCCCGGCCGGGAGCCCGCGACCGACCGGCGAGCCGGGCAAAGACCGTACAAAGAGCTGAGGTGCGGGGCGACAATGGCGGCATGACGGCTACTTCCACCCCGCTGATCCAGGTCGCCGAGCTGCAGTCCGCGCTCGGTGCGACCGACCCGCCGGCCCTGCTGGACGTCCGCTGGCAGCTGGGCGGCCCGCCCGGCGCCGAGGAGTACGCCGCCGGTCACCTGCCCGGCGCGCACTACCTCGACCTGGACCACGACCTGGCCGAGGCGCCGGGCGCGGCCGGCCGGCACCCGCTGCCCGATCCGAAGCGGCTCGGCGAGGCACTGCGCCGCGCCGGGGTGAGCGCCGGGCGCTCGGTGGTGGTGTACGACGCCGGGCCGGCCACCTCGGCCGCCCGGGCCTGGTGGCTGCTGCGCTGGGCCGGGCACGGGGACGTCCGGGTGCTGGACGGCGGCCTGGCCGCCTGGCGGGCGGCCGGCCTGCCGGAGAGCACCGAGCCGCCGGCCGCGGCGGAGGGCGACTTCGAGCCCGCGCCCGGGCGGCTGCCCACCCTGGACGCCGACGGGGCGGCCGAACTGGCGCGCACCGGGCTGCTGCTGGACGCCCGGGCGGGTGAGCGCTACCGCGGCGAGGTCGAACCGGTCGACCCGCGCGCCGGGCACATCCCGGGCGCCGTGTCCGCGCCGACCACCGACAACCTGACCGCCGACGGGCACTTCCGCCCCGCCGCCGAGCTGGCCGCCCGCTTCGATGCGCTGGGCGTGGCCGGCCGGGCGGTCGGGGTCTACTGCGGGTCCGGCGTCACGGCCGCGCACGAATTGCTGGCGCTGGAGGTGGCCGGACATCCGGGCGCGGCCCTGTATCCCGGCTCCTGGAGCGAGTGGTCCGGGCAGCCGCAGCGCCCGGCTGCGACCGGGGCACAGCCCGGCTGACCGGAACGCCGAACGGGTGGCCGCCCCTCGTCGGAGGGGCCGCCACCCGTTCGGCCTGGCTCTGCTGCTCGGTCCGGCGTCTTGTCAGTCCTGCTTCTTGCGCCGGCTGCCGAAGACGATCTCGTCCCAGCTGGGCACGGTGGCCCGGCGGCCCGGCCGGACGCCGTCCGCCTCGGCCTGCCGGTCCGTCGTCCCGACCAGCCGCTCCCGGTGCGGGGCGACCGAACGGGGCATCAGGATGTCCGCGTACGCCGAGCCGGCGCCGATGCTGGCCGCGGGCGCGGCCGGCTCCTCGGCCACCTCGGGCTCCTCGACGACGGCCGGCTCGGGAGCCGGGCCGATCGCCAGGTCGCCGCGGAAGGCGGGCACCACGTCGAGCAGGCTGGTCAGCGAGTCCCGGGCGTCGGCGACGGCCTCCCGGCTCTCGCGCGCCTCCCTGACCTCACGGACCTCGCGGACCTCCCGGGAGGACATGATCCGGTCGGCCGAGGGCCGCTCGATCATCGGGCGGGCCGGCCGGTCCTGGGGGAGCCGGGCGATCCGCGGGATGAACGGGAAGACCGAGTCCTCCTCGCGATCGACGTTCTCGCCGATCAGCGCGCGGGCCTCGTCGTCGTTCGGCTGCACCAGCCGGCGCGGCGGGTCGTACGTCCAGCTGGCGGTACGGGCCTCGCCGTCCGCGCGGTACGCGAGGATGACCTCCCAGGTGCCGTCGTCCCGGCGCCAGGAGTCCCACCGCTCGGCGTCCTTCTCGGCGCCGCGCAGCGCGAGCCGCTCGGCCACCGCCTCGCCGAGCTGCGGACCGGTCGACTCGCCGTGCCGGCGGATCGCGGTCTTGCGGGCCCGCTCGGCCATGAAGGCGCGCTCGGCCAGCACGGGGCCCTCGAAGCGGCGGACCCGGTCCACCGAGATCCCGGCGGCCTGGGCGACCTCCTCGGCGGAGGCACCGGCTCGTATCCGCGCCTGGATGTCCCGGGGGCGGAGGTGGCTCTCGACCTCGATCTCGATCTGGCCGAGCCGCGGGCGGTCACCCCGGACGGCGGCGCGCAGCCGCTCGTCGATCGGGAGGGTGTACTCCGTGCTGTCGGCAGCCTTGAGCACCAGCCGTGTGCCGTCGTTGCTGACGGCCACGACGCGCAGTTCGGGCACGGTTACCTCCCGGGTGGTGCCTGCCGACGTCACCTGCGTCGCTGCTCCCGTACTGAGTGTGGCCTGCCCGCTGGCGAGTGGCCACAACCTTGCAGAGTTACCCGGCGTGTCGGGCTTTCGCCCGGGCGCGCCGCTGTGGCACGGTTGCCTGTTTGCCACGTCGCCGGTCGACGTTGCGCCCGGGCCTTCCGATCGTCTTCCGACGGACTGCCGATTGATTGACCGAAGGCTCAGGCTCCACGAACAGTACTCCATTCGTGGCATCGAGAGGGGCGGCTCGCCGCTCAAGTCTCCCGCGAATCAGCGGAATCTCAAGAGCTCGCACCCCAATGGCAGACCATCGATCAGCCAGTGGTGATCATCTTCACATATATCGACTTCAGGGAGTCGGATTTTCGCCCCATGTGTCCTTCTCTGTGCAAGATGGACCGACTTGTTCGAAAACGTGACGGGCTGACCAAGGGGTGTCGATGCCGCAGCAGAGGGAGCAGTCCGCACCGGAGGCCGGCACCGCGGCGAAGGCCGAGGGCGGCCGCGGGCGGCTGGACCTGAGCGTGGCCCAGGTCGCCGCGAGCGCGCTGGCGACGGTGGTCGGTGCGGTGCTCGCCTCCGAGCTCGGCGTGTACGGCACGATCATCGGCGCGGCCGTGGTCAGTGTCGGCGCCACCGTCGGCAGCGCCTTCTTCCAGCACCTCTTCCGGCGCACCGGCGAGCAGTTGCGCGGCGCGGTCGACCGCGGACCGGGCGCCACCGCCAACGGCCTGCGCCAGGTGCCCGCGGCGTGCGAGGCCGGGCCCGCGGCGCCGTCGGGGGAGTGGAACGAGCCGCAGCTGGTCCGGGCCAGGAGACGCTGGACCTGGCGCACCGGCGCGGCGGTGTCCGTGCTGGTGTTCGCTCTCGCGATGGTGCCGATCCTGGCGGTCGAGGTGCTGGCCGGGGAGCCGGTGAGCAGCCTGACCGGCGGGGACTCGCGGACCGGGACCTCGTTCAACCCGGGCCGCGGCGAGTCGGTGCGCAGCCCGTCCGGCCCCGAGCGCTCCACCGGCGGCTCCGATCCGGCGGCGGTGCCGCCCTCCGCGCCCGGCGGCTCCCCGGGCGCCGGCGGCACGCCGTCCGCGACCCCGTCGCGCGGCTCCTCGGCCACGCCGTCCGGCACGCCCTCGGGCAGCCCGTCCGGCACCCCGTCGAGCAGCCCCTCCGGAGGTCCGTCCGGCAGCCCGTCGGGCGCTTCGTCCGGCGCGGCGTCGACCGCCCCGGGCGGCGCGGCGCCGCCCTCCGGCACGCCGGTCGGCTGACCGGTCAGGCGCCCAGTACCCGGCGCAGGTAGTCGTTGCCGAACAGCCGCCCCGGGTCGACCTTGTCGCGCAGCGCCGTGAAGTCGCCGAAGCGCGGGTAGACCGAGGCGAGGTACTCGGCGTCCCTGGTGTGCAGCTTGCCCCAGTGCGGGCGGCCCTGGTGAGCGGCCATCAGCTGCTCGACCGCGGTGAAGTAGCCCTGCTCGGAGCTGCCGCGGAAGAGGTGGACGGCCAGGTAGACGGTGTCCCGCCCGCTCGCGGTGGACAGCCAGAGGTCGTCGGCGGGCGCGACCCGGACCTCCACCGGGAAGCTGATCCGCCAGTCGGAGCGCTCCACCAGCGCCTTCAGCTCGCGCAGCACCTCGGTGGCCGCCGCGCGCGGGACGGCGTACTCCATCTCGATGAAGCGGACCTTGCGCGGGCTGGTGAAGACCTTGTAGGCGGTGTCGGTGAAGGTGCGCTCGGACCAGGCGCGGCTGGCGAGCTGGGCGATGGTCGGGATGGTGGCGGGGAAGCGGCGGCCGACCCGGCAGGCGCCCTCCCAGACGGTGTTGGAGAGGAAGTCGTCGTCCAGCCAGGCCTTGAACCGCGGCAGCGGGGCGGCCGGGCCCTGGCTGCGGTTGTTGCGCTTGGTGGAGCAGCGGTCGGTGTGCGGGAACCAGTAGAACTCGAAGTGCTCGTTGACGGCGGCCAGGTCCTCGAAGCGCTCCAGCACCTCGTCGAAGACCATCGGCTGCTCGTGCGCGGTGAGCAGGAAGGCGGGCTCGACGCCGAAGGTGAGCGCGCTGACCACGCCGAGCGCGCCGAGGCCGAGGCGGGCGCCCTGGAACAGCTCGGGGTTCTCGGTGGGCGAGCACTGCTGGACCGAGCCGTCGGCGAGCACGATCTCCAGCGCCTTGATCTGCGCGGCCAGCGAGCCGGAGTCGCGGCCGGTGCCGTGGGTGCCGGTGCTGGTGGCGCCGGCCACGGTCTGCACCTCGATGTCGCCCATGTTGGTGAGCGAGAGCCCGGCGGCCTCCAGCAGCCGGTTGAGCCGGTGCAGGGGGAGGCCGGACTCCACGGTCACGGTGCCCGCCTGCGGGTCGATGCCGCGCACCGCGGTCAGCGCGTCCGGGCGGATCTGCACGCCGTCGCCGGGGGAGGCTATCGAGGTGAAGGAGTGGCCGGAGCCGACCGCTTTGACCGTGCGCCCCTGCCCGGCGGCCCGGCGGACCACCTCGGCGAGCTCATCGACCCCGGCGGGGGCCACCACCTGACCGGGCCGGGCACTCTGGTTGCCGGCCCAGTTGCGCCAGCCTGCGGTGGCGGTGCTCTGGGGCATGCGGAGGCCTCCTGCTCACGGACTACCAGTGGGTAGGGTGAGCGTAGTCACTCACCCCCCACCGGTCCATGGTCCCCGCTCAGCCGGGCAGGCTGCTTCCGGCCGGGGCCGGCGACTCGGCGGCCAGCCCGCCCCGCAGCCGGGAGAAGCCGGCCAGCGCGACCAGGACACCGAAGCCCGCGGCCGCCACCGGCACCCAGTAGCCCGCGGCCGCGCCGGCGGCGTCCACCAGCCAGCCCGCCGCGGCGGAGCCGAGCGCCACGCCCAAGGCCAACCCGGTGGTGGTCCAGGTCATCCCCTCGGTCAGCTGAGCGGCCGGGACCAGCCGCTCGACCAGGGCCATCGCGGTGATCAGGGTCGGCGAGATGGACAGCCCCGCGAGGAAGAGCGCCGCGCCGATGCCGACCAGGCCGGCGGTGCCGCGCAGGGTCGAGGCGACCAGCAGCAGCGGCACCATGCTGACCGCCATCACGGCGATCCCGGCCACGAAGCGGATCGCCATCGAGCCCTTCAGCTTCAGCGTCCCGAACACCACCCCGGCCAGGCACGAGCCCAGCGCGTACACCGCGAGTACCAGACCGGACGCGGACTTCTGCCCCTGCGCCTGGGCGAAGGCCACGGTGACCACCTCCACCGAGCCGAAGATCGCACCGGTGGCCACGAAGGTCAGCACCAGCACCTGGAGGCCCGCCGAGCCGATCGCCGAGCCGCCGCTGTGGTGCGCCGAGGGGTGCACCGGCGGCTCGGTCCGGCGCTGCGCGGTGAACAGCAGCACCCCGACGCCGAGGAACAGCCCCGCCAGCACCAACCCGGCCTCCGGGAACACCGCGGTGGCCAGCCCGATCGACAGGATCGGCCCGACGATGAAGCAGATCTCGTCCACCACCGCCTCCAGCGAGTACGCGGTGTGCAGCTTGGGCGGCTCGGCGCTGTACAGGTGGGCCCAGCGGGCCCGGACCATCGAGCCGGTGCTGGGCATCACGCCCATCCCGACCGCGCACGCGAACAGGGTCCAGGCCGGCGCCCCGAAGTGGGCGCACAGCAGCAGCCCGACCGCGGCGAGCAGGGTGGCCGCGGTGGCGGGCCGTGCCACCCGGCGCTGCCCGTACCGGTCGACCAGCCGGGAGACCTGCGGGCCGAGACCGGCCGCGGAGAGCGCGAGCACCGCCGAGACCGCGCCCGCCAGCCCGTACGAGCCGCGCAGCTGCGCGAGCATCGTCACGATGCCGATGCCCGTCATCGAGATCGGCAGCCGGGCGACGAAGCCGCTGGAGGAGAAGGCCAGACTGCCGGGGGCGGCGAAGATCTGGCGGTAACTGGACAGCACGGGGGCTCCGCGGAAGAAGGGGTAAGGAACAAGGTTCGCAGACACAGCTTACGAACTCCGGCAACCGGAAATCCCCCGCAGGCCCCCACGGCGGCCCGCCGCCGCGCCCGGGTCGGCTGGTGGCAGGATCGGTGCCATGTCCGACACGCCCACCGCCACCGACCACGCGCCCTACGACGCGCTCCTGCTGCTCTCCTTCGGCGGCCCCGAGGCCCCCGAGGACGTGGTGCCGTTCCTGGAGAACGTCACCCGCGGCCGAGGCATCCCCAAGGAGCGCCTGGCCGAGGTCGGCAAGCACTACTTCCTGTTCGGCGGCGTCAGCCCGATCAACGAGCAGAACCGCGAACTGCTCGCCGCGCTCCGCAAGGACTTCGCCGAGCACGGCCTCGACCTGCCGGTCCACTGGGGCAACCGGAACTGGGCCCCCTACCTGACCGACACCCTGCGCGAGCTGGCCGCCGACGGCCACCGCCGGGTGCTCACCCTCGCCACCAGCGCGTACGCCGGCTACTCGGGCTGCCGCCAGTACCGGGAGAACCTGGCCGACGCGCTGGCGCAACTGAGCGCCGAAGGGCTGCCGGAGCTGCGGGTCGACAAGCTCCGGCACTTCTACAACCACCCCGGCTTCGTCGGCCCGATGATCGACGCCACCCTGACCGCGCTCGACGCGCTGCCCGCCGGCGTCCGCGACGGCGCGCACCTCGCCTTCACCACGCACTCCATCCCGAACGCGATGGCCGACAGCTCGGGCGCCCCCGACGACCCGGCCCGCGGCGAGCCCGGTGGCGCCTACGTCGCCCAGCACCTGGAGGTCGCCCGGCTGGTGGCCGACGCGGTCGCCGAGGCCACCGGCGTGCCGGACCGCCCCTGGCAGCTGGTCTTCCAGAGCCGCAGCGGGGCCCCGCACATCCCGTGGCTGGAGCCGGACATCTGCGACCACCTGGAGACCCTGCACCAGGCCGGCGCGGCCGCCGCCGTGCTGGTCCCGATCGGCTTCGTCTCCGACCACATGGAGGTCAAGTACGACCTGGACACCGAGGCCGCCGCGAAGGCCGCCGAGCTCGGCCTGCCGGTCGCCCGGGCGGCCACCGTCGGGACCGACCCCCGCTTCACCGCCGCGGTCCGGGAACTCGTGCTGGAGCGGGCGGCCGTCGAGCGGGGCGTGCCGGTGGAGCGCTGCGCCCTCGGTACGCTCGGCGCGAGCCACGACGTCTGCGCCGTCGCCTGCTGCCCCAACCCGCGCGCGCCCCGGCCCGCAGCCGCCCAGCTCTGACGTCCGTCCCGCTGCCGCCCCGCCTTGCCCCGCCGTCCGTCCAGGCCCTCAGGAGGAACCAGCCCGTGTCACCCAGCCCCGACCTGCTCGCCGAACTGCTGGAGCTGGCCAAGGAGGCCGCGATCCGGGCCGGCTCGCTGCTGCGGGACGGCCGTCCGGCCGACCTCGGGGTGGCCGCCACCAAGAGCAGCCCCGTGGACGTGGTCACCGAGATGGACCTCGCCTCGGAGAAGCTGATCCTGGAGCTGATCGGCGAGCGCCGCCCGGCCGACGGCTACCTGGGCGAGGAGGGCGCCGAGCGGAACGGCACCAGCGGCGTCCGCTGGGTCGTCGACCCGCTCGACGGCACGGTCAACTACCTCTACGGCCTCCACAACTGGGCCGTCAGCGTGGCCGCCGAGCTGGACGGCCGCGCGGTGGTCGGCGTCGTCTACGCACCGGCCCGGGGCGAGCTGTTCCACGCCGTGCTCGGCGGCGGCGCCTACCTGGACGGCCACCCGGTCTCCTGCCGGCCCGCGCCGCCCTGGGGCCAGGCGCTGGTCAGCACCGGTTTCAACTACGTCCAGTCGGTCCGGGTCCGGCAGGCCGAGGTGCTCCTGCACCTGATGCCGGAGTTCCGGGACATCCGGCGCGGGGGCGCGGCCGCCGTCGACCTCTGCGACCTCGCCGCGGGCCGGGTGGACGGCTACTTCGAGCGGGGCCTCGCCCCGTGGGACCGGGCGGCCGGGGTGCTGATCGCCCGGGAGGCCGGCGCACTGGCCGGCGGGCGCCCGGGGCAGGAGCCGGACGGCGACCTCACGGTGGCCGCCCCGCCCGGGCTGTTCGAGCAGCTGCAGCAGCGGCTGGACGAGATCGGGGCCTGGCGGGACTGAACCGCCGCCCGGGGCCGCCCGCCGCAGCGGCCGGCCCCGCGCGGCGGGGCAGTGAAGGGCCCTGGCACAGGGGTTGTGCCAGGGCTCGCGTTTTCTTGTCGCCCCCGGTGCTGCGGGGCGGGTGCGGTGCTGTGGTACGACCGCTGCTGGTAAGGCTGCGGGCTCGGTCAGGCGGCCGCGCGGTGCATCTCGTGCACTGCGTCGACCCCGTGCTCGGCAGCCAGTCTGCGCAGGTCCTCCAGCTCGGACTGCTCGACCTCGGCCAGGAAATCGTCCCCGGACTCGAGTGCGCGGTGGAGATCCTGCTCCGCATTCCTTATGCGCTGCAGGATTCCGTCGGTGAAGGCGTCCATACGGGCCCCCTTGCTGTGTCGAACGGGCACGGTCCGCATGCTCCCCGGCCGACGGATCGAGATCAACGGAAGCGCCGAGCCCGGTGACTGTCTCTCCGGTCGGGCGCGGGAGCCGGTCTGCGGCGGCTACCGGTGACATTCGATCCCCAGGCCGGTGCGGATGAACACGCGGCGGGTGGGTGCGACCCGCGCGGTGGCGGCATCGCTGGTGTGGGGTTGTCCTCCCCGCCCGGGGGCCGGGGAAACCTCCCCGAGCGAGAAAGTTGCCCGCGTCACAGTCCAATCGGAGCGGCCGTCGCCGGATCGGGTGCCCCGCCTGCTCCGGGCCGCCCCGGCCACCGGGCCCCGGGCCCCGGCTCCGTCCGGCCCCGGGCGCCGGCCCGGCCCGGCCAGGACCCGCGGCGGCGGGGGGCAAGGGCCGGCCGGCCGGTCTTACTGCGGCTTTAGCCGGGAACCAGGCAGGATGGGCAGCACCGTCGGAGTCGTCCGCCAGCCCCGAGGCCGCCCGCGGCCCGCGGCGTGTCGACCCCGCGCCCGGCGCACAACGGCCCGCACGGGCGTCCACGGTGGGGCCGCACCAGCAGAAGGGACCACCACCGTGCGGGTACTCGTCGTGGAGGACGAGCAACTCCTCGCCGAAGCCGTCGCCACCGGCCTGCGCCGCGAGGCGATGGCCGTCGACGTCGTCTACGACGGGGAGGCGGCGCTGCAGCGCATCGCCGTCAACGACTACGACGTGGTCGTCCTGGACCGCGACCTCCCCCTGGTCCACGGTGACGACGTCTGCCGCCGCGTGGTCGAGCAGGGCCTCGCCACCCGGGTGATCATGCTGACCGCCTCCGGCGACATCAGCGACCGGGTCGAGGGACTGGAGATCGGCGCCGACGACTACCTCCCCAAGCCGTTCGCCTTCAGCGAACTCGTCGCCCGGGTCAGGGCGCTGGGCCGCCGGGCGACCGTCCCGCTGCCGCCGGTGCTGGAACGCGCCGGGATCAGCGTCGACCCCGGCCGCCGCGAGGTGATCCGGGACGGCCGGACGGTCCAGCTCGCCCCCAAGGAGTTCGCGGTGCTGGAGGTCCTGATGCGGGCCGGCGGCGCCGTGGTCTCGGCCGAGCAGCTGCTGGAGAAGGCCTGGGACGAGCACACCGACCCGTTCACCAACGTCGTCCGGGTCACCGTCATGACCCTGCGCCGCAAGCTCGGCGACCCGCCGGTCATCGTCACGGTGCCCGGCTCCGGCTACCGGATCTGAGGGCCGCCGGAGCCGGCCCCGAAGGCACCGCCACCCCGCCACCGCAGCACCCGAGAGGACCAGCCATGAACACCCCGCCCCCCGCCGGCGGGGCCCCCGGCACGCCCACCGGCGGCCCGGGCCCGATCCCGCCGCGCCCGGCCCGGCCCCCGCGGGCCGCCGACCCGGTCGAGCACCGGCGCGAGACCCCGGCCTACCGCCCCGGCGACGGCCTGTTCGCCTGGCTCGCCCTCCGGCCGACCATCCGGATCCGGCTCACCCTGCTCTACGGCGGCATGTTCCTGATGGCCGGCGTGGTGCTGCTGCTGCTGATGTACTACTTCGTCCGCCAGGCTTTCCAGGGCGCCTCGCTGCCCCCGCTCAGGCTGGGCCCGAACGTCCAGATCACCACGCCCGACGGCATCGTCATCAACAACCAGACGGCGCTGGACCGCTACATCGACAACTACCAGGCCGTCGAGGCCGACCAGGCGCTCAACACCCTGCTCCGCAAGGCCCTCACCGCGCTGGTCTGCCTCGCCGTGATCGCCTTCGCCGCCGGTTACGCGATGGCCGGCCGGGTGCTGCGCCCGCTCGGCCGGATCACCCGCACCGCCCGCGAGGTGGCCGGCTCCGACCTGCACCGGCGGATCCAGCTGGACGGCCCGGACGACGAGCTCAAGGAGCTCGCCGACACCTTCGACGACATGCTCCAGCGCCTCGACCGGGCCTTCGACTCCCAGCGCCGGTTCGTCGCCAACGCCTCGCACGAGCTGCGCACCCCACTCGCGATCAACCGCACCCTGCTGGAGGTGCAGCTCTCCGATCCGGCCGCCTCGCCCGACCTCCAGCAGCTCGGCAAGACCCTGCTGGCCACCAACGAACGCAGCGAGCAGCTGGTCGAGGGCCTGCTGCTGCTCGCCCGCAGCGACAACGAACTCACCGACCGGCGGCCGGTGGAGCTCTCCGAGGTCGCCCTGCGGGCCCTCGAGCAGATCCGGCCGGAGGCGGTCACCCGGGAGGTCTCACTGCGCCCCGAACTGGCTCCGGTGACCGTCTCGGGCAACGGCGTGCTGCTGGAGCGGATCGCGCTGAACCTGCTGCAGAACGCGGTGCGGTACAACACCCCCGACGGCTGGGCGGAGATCATCACCCGGGCCACCCCGGAGGGCGGCGGCGAGCTGGTGGTGAGCAACACCGGCCCGGTGGTGCCCGGCTACGAGCTGGAGCACATCTTCGAACCGTTCCGGCGGGTCAAGGGCGCCGACCGGACCAGGAGCGACAAGGGGGTGGGCCTCGGCCTGTCCATCGTCCGCTCGGTGGTCCGGGCCCACGGAGGTGTCATCGACGCCTCCTCCAGGCCCGGGGGAGGCCTGACCATCCGGGTCCGCATCCCCGGCTGACCAAGGGGCGCCCAAGCCCCGCCGGGCGCCCCCGAGAGCTTCTCGAAGCCGCCCACCAGCCAGGCGGCCCGCGGTCCGTGCCCGGACCGTCCTCGCCGCCCCTGCCCGCCGTGTCGGATTGACATAAGGCCTGGCAGGGGCGGCTTGTCTTTTCGCGCCGAGACAACTTACGGTGTCGTAACCTACGCAGCCGTAGGTCAGTCGTCCCGACCGGCTCCGCCGGTGTCCCGGCCGGCCGGCCCGATCGGCCGCCGCCCTTGTCCGCCACCCTCGTCCGCCCCCGGGAGAACCGCCGTGACCATCGCCCCCGTGCAGCGCACCGCCACGTCCGCCTGGACCGACGCGCGGCTGATCCTGGAGCTCGAAGCCGTCGTCGAGACCGAGCTCAACCGGCACCTCAAGGTCGCCAGGGAGTGGATGCCGCACGAGTACGTGCCGTGGAGCCAGGGGCGGGACTTCGACGGCGTGCTCGGCGGCGAGGCCTGGGCACTCGACCAGTCCAAGGTCACCCCGCTGGCCCGGATCTCGCTGGTGGTCAACCTGCTGACCGAGGACAACCTCCCCAGCTACCACCACGAGATCGCCACCATGTTCGGCCGCGAGGGCGCCTGGGGCACCTGGGTGCACCGCTGGACGGCGGAGGAGGGCCGGCACGGGATAGCCATTCGCGACTACCTGCTGGCCACCCGGGCCGTCGACCCGGTGGAGCTGGAGCGGGCCCGGATGGCGCACATGGGCGAGGGCTTCGCCTCCGACAACTCGCACAGCATGCTGCACTCGGTGGCCTACGTGGCCTTCCAGGAGCTGGCCACCCGGATCGCCCACCGCAACACCGGCCACACCTCGGGCGACCCGCTGTGCGACCAGCTGCTGGCGAAGATCGCCAACGACGAGAACCTGCACATGGTCTTCTACCGGAACCTGCTGCGCGCGGCGCTGGAGATCGCCCCGGACCAGGCCATGCGGGCGATCGCCGACGTCGTGATCAACTTCCGGATGCCCGGCCACGGCATGCCCGGCTTCGAGCGCTCCGCCGCCCAGATCGCCATCGGCGGCGTGTACAACCTCCGGATCCACCACGACGACGTGCTCCAGCCCGTGCTGCGGCACCTCAAGGTCATGGAGACCACCGGTCTGGGCCCGGAGGGCGCTCAGGCCCAGCAGGAGCTCGGCCTGTTCCTGGCGGGTCTGGACGCCCAGGCCGCGAAGTTCGACGAGCGCCAGGCCGCCCTGCTCGCGCGCCGCGCGGCCAACGCCGCCAAGCGCTGACCAGGGGCGCCCGGGCGCCGGTGGTGCGCCGGCCGTGCGCCCCAGGCGTGCCGAATGTCTGGATTTCGGCAAAAAAGTCCCCGCTGTGTCCTATCTCACATCCGGTAGCTCGGTACGGTCGGGTGATCTCTCTGGGTGATCACTCGTTCGAGTGATGGTCGGCCCGGGGGTGACCGTGCGTCGGGCCGGCGGATTTGTTGACGTGTCGCCAAAGCCTTTCGGCGTCAGGGAAGTTGGGGATCGAACGCCGCTCCGACGGCTACCGGGGGTGACTGTCCGAGTGGCCGGGGGTCATGGCACCGACGCCGCACGGTGACGCTGTCCGGGACCTGTTCGATCACCCCAACGGGCTTGAGGTTGGGTGTCGATTGAGTAACAGGGCTTGAAGTAAGGCACAATCTCGGCCTCGGGTCGGGCACAAGACCGACCCCCCAAGCGTTACGTGCGCTGGAGATACCGCACACACCCAAAGGGGGAGAGCGAAAATGGCAACGGACTACGACACCCCGCGCAAGACCGATGACGACCTCAACGAGGACAGCATCGAGGAGCTCAAGGCACGTCGGAACGAGAAGGCGACCAGCACGGTCGACATCGACGAGTTCGACGCGGCCGAGGGTCTGGAGCTTCCGGGCGCAGACCTCTCGAACGAAGAGCTGTCCGTCCGGGTGCTTCCGCGCCAGGCCGACGAGTTCACCTGCATGAGCTGCTTCCTTGTGCACCACCGCAGCCAGCTGTACAGCGAGAAGAACGGCCAGCCGATCTGCCGGGACTGCGGCGCCTGAGCACCACGCGGCCATGGCCCGGGCAGGCCCTCCACGGCCGGCCCGGTACGCCGCCCCGACCGACCCTCGGCAGCAGGGCCGGAGGCAGCATCAGCCGCCGCCGCGAGCGGTGGCACCCGGTAGGCGAGTCCTGCCGTGACCGGCGCACCACCGGAGAACGGGACGGTCCCGCAGCGATGCGGAGCCGTCCCTCCTCTGTGTCCGGGGCCGTGTCCGGGGCCGTGCCCGGCCCGGGCTCGGGGTCCGGTCAGCGCGCACTCCGGCCGCGGGCCGCCTCGATCGCCTCGGCCAGCCGCTGCGGGGAGCGGGTGGAGAGATAGACGTACGGGGTCGGGTCGGCCGGATCCGAGATCTCGACCCGCAGGGCGGTCGGCACGTAGCTGCGCAGCAGCATGAAGGCGCGCGGGTCCGCCTTGACCGAGCGCCAGGCGAGCGCCTCCGCCCGGTCCAGCGGCCGGGCCTCGCCCAGCGCTCCCACCGGGATCCGGGCCTGGCCGGCCACCAGCGAGCCCTGGACCACCCGGATCCGGGCCGAGCCGTAGTTGCTGATCGCGGCCGCGGCCGCGACGAACCCGACGACCAGCCCGGCCAGGGCGCCCAGCTCACTGAGCCTGAGCATGATCAACGCGAGCGAGAGCCCGGTCGCGACGGGCAGCAGCCACCAGGAGCGCGGGACGGTGAGGCGTTCGTCGTACATGCCCTCCATTGTGTGCGCCGGGCCGGCCGCCCCCCGACGCCGCCCCCGGGGAGCCGCCCGGAAGCGCCGGGGCGGCCGGGGTGCCGGCTGTGACACAACTGGTGTGACACTGCCTCCCCGCGGCTTGCTACCAGCCGGTAGGGTCGCGGCTGTGACCGGATCCATCGCCCCGCTGCCCACGTCGCAGCCCGCGGACGAGCCCAAGGCGGCCGCCCCGTTCCTCACCCCCACCACGCCGCCGGCCGGTGCCACCATCCCCGACCGAGCCCCTGAGGCGCCGGCCCCGGGCGCCCGGCTCGGCTCGCACTACGACCACTGCTTCGGCTGCGGGCCGCAGCACCCGCAGGGCCTGAGGCTGGACGCGGTGGCCGGTGAGGGCCTCACGGTCGACGCCGAGTTCACCGTCCGCCCCGGCCACCAGGGCGGACCGGGGCTGGCGCACGGCGGCGTCCTGATGACGGCGATGGACGAGACCCTCGGCACGCTGAACTGGCTGCTCCACGCCCCGGCCGTGACCGGCCGGCTGGAGACGGACTTCGTCCGCCCGGTGCCGGTCGACTCGGTGCTGCACATCCACGCCTGGGTGACCGGGGTGCACGGCCGCAAGATCTACAGCGCGGCGGAGGGACGGATCGGCGGCCCGGAAGGACCGGTCGCGGTGCGAGCCCAGGCACTCTTCATCCAGGTGAAGCTGGAACACTTCACCACGCACGGTCGTCCGGAGGACATCAAGAAGGCCCTGGACGACCCCGATCTGCTGAAGCGCAGCCGAGCCTTCGAGGTGAACCCGTGAGCACCACCCCGCGTCCGCCGGTGGACATCCTGATCAACCGGATCGACCCGGACCTGCCGTTGCCCGCCTACGAGCACCCGGGCGACGCCGGAGCCGACCTGCGCACCACGGTCGACGCGGAACTCGCCCCCGGCGAGCGGGCCGTGCTGCCGACCGGTGTCGCCATTGCGCTACCGGACGGTTACGCGGCGTTCGTGCACCCGCGTTCGGGACTCGCAGCTCGTTGCGGCGTTGCACTGGTGAACGCCCCAGGGACCGTCGATGCCGGGTACCGTGGTGAGATCAAGGTGATCGTCGTCAATCTGGACCCGCGCGAGGGGGTCAGCTTCCGCCGAGGGGACCGCATCGCCCAGCTGGTCATCCAGCAGGTCGAGAAGGCGCGGTTCCACGAGGTGGCCGAGCTGCCGGGGTCGGCACGCGCCGCGGGTGGGTTCGGGTCGACCGGTGGCCACGCCGCGGTCTAGCATGCCCGCGGTCTCGCAGTAGCCGAGCAGGTATTCGCTTCGGACCTGGATCCGTCCGGGCCGGGAAGGACAGTGACCGTGTTCCGTCGTCGCCACAAGAGCGAGGACGCTGTCGAGCAGCTCGCCGAGGACGCCACCAGCGCCGACGAGACGGCCGATGACGTCGAGGACTCCGCCGAGAGCGAGAACGACGCCGAGCTGGACCCGGCCGACCGGGTCGGCCTGCCGCCGGCGCCCCGTCCGGACGGCCCGTGGGACGTCTCCGAGCTGGAGGGCCCCGAGGAAGGCCGGGTCGACCTGGGGGGCCTGCTGGTCCCCGGGGTCGAAGGCATGGAGCTGCGGGTGGAGGTGGCCGGTGACTCCATCGTCGCCGCCACGCTCGTCCTCGGTAACAGTGCGATCCAGCTGCAGGCCTTCGCCGCCCCCAAGTCCGAGGGCATCTGGGGCGAGGTCCGCGAGGAGATCGCCAACGGCATCACCGCCCAGGGCGGCCTGATCGAGGAGGAAGAGGGCCCGCTGGGCTGGCACCTCCGCGCCCAGGTCCCCGTGCAGCTGCCGGACGGCACCCAGGGTGTCCAGCTGGTCAGGTTCGTGGGCTGCGACGGACCGCGCTGGTTCCTGCGCGGTGTGATCTCCGGCCAGGCCGCGGTCCAGCCCGAGATGGCCGGCATTCTGGAGCAGGTCTTCCAGCAGACGGTCGTCGTTCGCGGCGAGACCCCGATGGCTCCGCGCGACCCGATCGTGCTCAAGCTTCCCGAGGACGCCCAGATGGTCGCCGACGGCGGCCCTGGCACCGGGGCGGAGGAGGGTGGCAGCCGGTACGGCACCGCCCCTCTGGACCCCTTCGCCCGCGGCCCGGAGATCACCGAGGTCCGCTGAGCAACAGCCCTGTCGCCCCCGCCGGCCCGGCCGGCGGGGGCGATTTGCTTGCGAGGGGCCGAGCCCCGTACAGTTCCGGAGTCGCACCGCGAGGGGCGGCCACAGCAAATCGGATGAATGATTCTCCGGAAAACGGAGCAGAAAGCATCTGATAAGCTGGAAACACGAAAGACCGGCCAGTTGGTGAATGAAACTCCGGAAAACGGAGCGGAAAACATCTGCTAGGCTGGGAAACACGAAAGAACGAAGCGCCCGGAGAGTTCACGAGAGTGACTCGAAGGAAGTGTCCGTTCCTTGAGAACTCAACAGCGTGCCAAAAGTCAACGCCAGATATGTTGACATCCCCGGCCGGTCCTCTGGATCGGTTG
>NZ_JBFAQT010000045.1:0-57022 GCF_040678895.1 Kitasatospora sp. NPDC049258 | reverse complement strand
CTCACCACTCCCCTACCCTTCAGACTACGACCTCCTTTATCCTCGGGGGGGGGGGCGCCCCGCCCGCCCCCCCCGCCCCCGCGCCCCCCGCCCCCCCCCCCCCGGCCGTGCCCGCACTTCCGCCCCCCGCCACGGGTGGCGTCGGGCGCCCCGCTGGGTATCCCACTCCTGTGGTGCGGCGTCCCCCCAGCGCCGCCACGGCCGTGGAGGGATGCCCGTGGAGCTCGCCGCCGTCCGCCAGCACCGGGCCGCCGTGCCCGAGGAGACCACCGACCGGTCCGCCACCGATCGGCCTGCCGCCGAGCCGAGAGTGCCGGCCCAGGGCGGCCCGCCCGCGGCCGAGGAGCACGAGGGCGAAGGGCACGAGGGCGAGGAGCCCCCGGCCGAGGAGCCCCTGGCCGACGAGCACGAGACGCGGCCGCCCGGTGCGCCCGGTGCGCCCGGTGCGCCCGGTGCGCCCGGGGCGGCCCGGGCGGCCGATCCGCTGGACGAGGCCGCCGGCCCGGCCGCCGACCTGCTCCGCCAGTACCTGCGCGAGATCGGCCGGGTCCGGCTGCTCACCGCCGCCGAGGAGGTCGAGCTGGCCCGCCAGATCGAGGCCGGCCTGTTCGCGGAGGAGGCGCTGGACCGCACCCCCGCAGGCCCGGCCGCCGAGGACCCGGGGCTCGCCGACCAGCTGGACCGGCTGGTGGTGCTCGGCCGGATGGCCAAGCGCCGGCTGATCGAGGCCAACCTCCGGCTGGTGGTCTCGGTCGCCAAGCGCTACGTGGGCCGCGGGCTGACCCTGCTCGACCTGATCCAGGAGGGCAACGTCGGCCTGATCCGGGCGGTCGAGAAGTTCGACTACACCCGGGGCTACAAGTTCTCGACCTACGCCACCTGGTGGATCCGGCAGGCGATGAGCCGGGCGCTGGCCGACCAGGCCCGGACCATCCGGGTGCCGGTGCACGTGGTCGAGCTGATCAACCGGGTGCTGCGGGTGCAGCGGGCCATGATCCAGGAGTGCGGCCACGAGCCGACCGCCGCCGAGGTGGGCCTCGCCCTCCAGCTGCCCCCGGAGCGGGTCCGGGAGGTGCTGCGGCTGGCCCAGGAGCCGGTCTCGCTGCACACCCCGGTCGGGGCGGAGGAGGACGTGGCGCTGGGCGACCTGATCGAGGACGCGGACGCCGCCTCGCCCGTCGAGAGCGCCGCCTTCCTGCTGCTGCGCGAGCACCTGGAAGCCGTGCTGGCCACCCTCGGCGACCGCGAGCGGCAGGTCGTCCAGCTCCGCTACGGGCTGGACGACGGCCTCCCGCGGACCCTGGAGGAGATCGGCCGGCTGTTCGGCGTGACCAGGGAGCGGATCCGTCAGATCGAGGCCAAGACGCTGGCCAAGCTGCGCGCGCACGCCTGCGCCGAGCAGCTCCGCGGCTACCTGGACTAGGCCGTGTCCCACAGACAAGCCCTGGTGCCGCGTCAGTGGTGGAACGCGGACCGCGCCTCGACGCCCAGGGTGCTCAGCGGCGCCGGCTGGTTGCGCAGCTCGGGCATCAGCCGGGTGAGGTCCGCGAGCAGTAGGTCCGCCAGGTCGCGGGAGAAGCCGTTGCGGCAGACCACCCGCAGCACCGAGAGGTCGGTGCGGTCCGACGGGAAGGTGTACGCGGGCACCTGCCAGCCCCGCTCGCTCAACCGGCGGGAGACGTCGAACACGTCGAAGGGCTCCTCGCGGTTCGTGGTGAAGGCGAACACCGGCAGCTGGTCGCCCCTGGTCAGCAGCCGGAAGCCGAGCCGTTCGACCTCGCCGGCCAGATAGGTGGCGACGTCCCGGCAGGCCTGCTGGACCATCCGGAAGCCCTCCTGGCCGAGCCGCAGGAAGGCGTAGTACTGGGCCACCACCTCGGCCCCGGGGCGGGAGAAGTTGAGCGCGAAGGTCGGCATGTCGCCGCCCAGGTAGTTGACCTTGAAGACCAGCTCCTCCGGCAGCGCCTCCTTGTCCCGCCACAGCGCCCAGCCGACACCCGGGTAGACCAGCCCGAACTTGTGCCCCGAGGTGTTGATGGAGGCCACCCTGGGCAGCCGGAAGTCCCAGATCAGCTCCCGGTCCAGGAAGGGCGCCACCATGGCGCCGGAGGCGCCGTCCACGTGCACCGGGATGTCCAGGCCGGTGCGCTGCTGGAGGTCGTCCAGCGCCGCGCAGATCTCCGCGACCGGCTCGAAGGAGCCGTCGAAGGTGGAGCCGAGGATGCCGACCACGCCGATGGTGTTCTCGTCGCAGTAGGCCACGGCCTGCTCGGCGTCCAAGTGGTAGCGCTCGCCGGACATCGGCACCAGCCGGGGCTCCACCTCCCAGAAGTTGCAGAACTTGTCCCAGCAGACCTGGACGTTGATCCCCATCACCAGGTTCGGCCGGGCGCCGGCCGCGTACCGGTCGGCGTTGCGCCGCATCCAGCGCCGCTTGAGCGCCAGGCCGGCCAGCATGCAGGCCTCGCTGGATCCGGTGGTCGAGCAGCCGACCGCGCCGTCCGGGTCGGGGGCGTGCCAGAGGTCGGCCAGGATCGCCACGCAGCGCCGCTCCAGCTCGGCGGTCTGCGGGTACTCGTCCTTGTCGATCATGTTCTTGTCGCGGCACTCCGCCATCAGCCGGTCGGCGTACTCGTCCATCTGGGTGGTGACGAAGGTGGCCAGGTTGAGCTTGGCGTTGCCGTCCAGCATCAGCTCGTCATGGATCAGCTGGTACGCCACCGGCGGCATCACCGGGCCGTCCGCCAGCTTGTGCACCGGTGGTGCCGCGGACATCGAGCCGACCGGGTCGATCAGGCCGTGCAGCGGGCTGACCGACAGCCGCCGCTCGCTGCCGTCACCTTGGTGGAGTGCCATCCGGAGATCCCTTTCGCCGACCGGGCAGGACCTCCCACGCTGCCACCGCCGCAGACGCGGCGCACGCCCGGCGCCTGCGGCCGGGTGGCGCCGGGCTCAGCCCTTGGCCTCCGGGTGCACCTGGTCCCGGACGGCGGCGTACTGCTGGCGCACCGCGCCGCCCACGGCCAGGTCGTGCTCCTGGTCCGGCGCCAGGGTGGTCACCTCGGGCAGCTCCCAGTGCGGCGGCTCCGGGGTGCCGGCCAGCGCCCAGGCGGCCTGCCGGGCGACGCCCCGGGCCGCGTGGTCGCCCGGAGGCGGTATCACCACGGGCACGCCGAAGACCAGTGGAGCGATCTCCCGGACGGCGCCGAGCCGCCCGGCCGCGCCGAGCAGGAAGATCCGGCGCACCGCGACCCCGTGCGAGCGCAGCACGTCGACCGCGTCCGCGATGTTGCAGAGCATGCCCTCGACCGCGGCCCGGGCGAAGTGCTGCGGGGCCATCGACTCCATCCGCAGCCCGGTCAGGGTGCCGGCGGCGTGCGGCAGCTTGGGGGTGCGCTCGCCGTCCAGGTACGGCAGCAGCACCAGCCCGTACGCGCCGGGGGAGGACTGCAGGGCGAGGTCGCTCAGGCCCTCCAGGTCGGTGCCGAGCACGGTGGCGGTGGAGCGCAGCACCTGGGCCGCGTTGAGGGTGCCGACCATCGGCAGGTGGCGGCCGGTGGCGTCGGCGAAGGAGGAGATCAGGCCGGTCGGGTCGACCACCGCCCGGTCGTGCACCGCGAAGATGGTGCCGTTGCCGCCGAGCGAGACGACCGCGTCGCCGAGGCCGAGCCCGAGCCCGAGCGCGGCGGCCATGTTGTCCCCGGTGCCGGCCGAGATCAGCAGGCCCTCCGGGGTGTGCCCGGCGGGCTCGGCGGGGCCGAGCACGTCCGGCACCCGCAGCTCGTGGCCGACGGCCAGCTTGATCAGGTCCTGCCGGTACTCCCCGGTGATCGGCGACCAGTAGCCGGTGCCGGAGGCGTCGCCGCGGTCGGTGGTGCGCCGCTTGGGGCTGCCGAGCAGCTGCGAGACCAGCCAGTCGTGCGGCAGCAGCACCTCGGCGATCCGCTTGGCCGAGGCCGGCTCGAACTCGGCCAGCCAGCGCAGCTTGGCGATGGTGTACGTGGGCGCGGGCACCGCGGCGATCGCCTCCACCCACGGGCCGGGGCCGCCGAGCGCGTCCAGCAGCGCGGCGGCGGCACCGGCCGAGCGGGGGTCGTTCCACAGCAGCGCGGGGCGGACCAGCACCCCGCCGGCGTCCAGCCCGATCAGACCGTGCTGCTGCGCGCAGACACCGATCGCCCGGACCCCCTCCAGCAGCCCGCCGGCCGCCGCGTCGCCGAGCGAGTGCAGCCAGGTCTGCGGGTCGACCTCGGTGGTCCGGGCATCGACACCGTCGGGCAGCGGATGGGGCGCCTTCCCGGTGCGCAGGACGGCGCCGGTGTCTGAGTCGCACGCGACGATCCTGGTGCGAGTGGTGGAGCTGTCGATGCCCGCGACGATGGCCATACCGAGATCATGCCGCAGCGGGCGGCCGGGGGGCCGCCGCCCGTGGCAAGTGTTGCCCAGTCGGTACGGGATCCGGCCAGGGCCCGGTCACGGCCGGAAGGTGCCCCAGCTGTCGTCCGCCGACTGCCGCCGGGCGAAGTACGGCACCCGGTCGGTGACCGAGTCGGGCAGCTTCTCGCCGACCCGGTCGGCCACCGCGCCGGCGGCCCGGCCGGCGACCGCCCCCGCCTGCTGCTTGGCCTTGCCGGCGGCGTCCTGGACCTTGGGGTTCTGGGAGAACTGTCGGGCCGCACCGGCGAGCTGCTCGTACCGCTGCCGGCCGGCTCGGGCGCCCAGGACGTATCCGACCCCGACGCCCACGATCAACGTCAGTTTCCACATGCTCGGCTCCACCCTTCGTCGCGGTCTTTGCCGCATTGCTCTACCCGGCGGGCCGGGTGGTGAACCACCCGCCCGGTGGCGGGTCCGCTCCGGGCCTCCGCCGTTCACCAGCATCCCCGCCGGGCCGCCGGGGCGCGCGCGGGGCGCGCCGACCGGGCCGCCCCGGGCGGGACGGCGCGGGGTACGGCCGGGGGCCGGCGGAAAGCGATTGGCGGAACACCCCCCTGAGTGCGCTAATGTATGTCCCGCAGCGACCGCCGAAGGCCCGGAGGGATCCGGGACACAGGCAAGATCGATCCCCCATAGCTCAATTGGCAGAGCAGCCGACTGTTAATCGGCAGGTTATTGGTTCGAGTCCAATTGGGGGAGCCAGGACGGTCCCTCGTGGTCCGTCCCGCTGTGCGATCCCCCATAGCTCAATTGGCAGAGCAGCCGACTGTTAATCGGCAGGTTATTGGTTCGAGTCCAATTGGGGGAGCTTCGCCTCCACGGAGACGATCGGTGCAGAGCGACGGCCCCCCGTAGACCGGGGGGCTTTCGTGTTTCCCGGCCCGGCCGGGAGCCTGACGGTCGCTCGCGTGCCTGACGGCCGATCGGCTGTCCGAGGGTCAGGCGGTGGCCCGGCGGTAGAGGTCGGCCACCCGCTGGTCGAAGGCCACGCTGTAGGAGATCGCGTCGGTGTCCCCGCCCTCCTGGTAGCCGCCGATCACACCGACCACCTGGCCGTCCGCGGTGAGCCAGGGGCTCCCGCTGGTGCCCACGGTGTAGCCGGAGCACTCGAAGCGCTCCTGGGTGGCACTCTGCGCACCGGTCCGGGCGGAGCAGGTGACCGGGGCCTCGCCCTCGTGGGGGTAGCCGGTGACCGTGACCGGCAGGTCGGAGCCGAGGCCGAAGCCGAGCCGGTTCGCGCCGAGCAGGTCCTGGATCTGCCGGCCCTGCACCTCCTCCACGGTGAGGAAGGCCACGTCGTAGTCGGGATCCTCGCCCTGGCTCCAGCGCGGGTCCACGGTGACCGAGGCCACCGGCCAGACCCCGTACGGAGCCCGGCCCTCGCGGTAGCCGGGGGCGAAGACCAGGTCGTCGAAGCGGCCGCGCTCGGTGCTCTGCACGCAGTGCGCCGCGGTCACCAGCAGGTTGCGCCGGGGGCTGTCGACCACGCTCGCCGTGCACATCCGCGGGCCGGTCAGCTCGGCGAGGAAGAGCACGCCGATCCGGGTGTCGGTGGCCGCCGGCGGCACGGTGCGGGCCGCGGGCCCAGGGGTGGCGGGCGCCGCGGAGTCGGTGCCCGAGGTGCAGCCGGTGGCGAACTGCGCGGCCAGCAGCAGGGCCGCCGGGAGCAGCGCCCGCCGCACCGCTCGTTCCCTCCGGCCCATCCCGATCCCCGTACTCCCGCGCCGTGCCCGGCCGCCCGGTGGCGGCCCCGGGAGCAAGATCTATCAGCCCGGGCCGCCGGTCCGCCAGGCGGGTGCGGGGCAGGGCCCGCAGGGGGCGCACCCGGTTGCGCCCCCGGCGCGCACCGCAGGTGATCGACCGGCTATGCTGCCGGGGACGGCCCTGAGGGGCCGTCTGCTGCTGGAGCCGCCGACCTGTCGGCGCACCAGCCGGTCGAATCGGGGGCGGTAGCTCAGCCGGTTAGAGCAGGGGACTCATAATCCCTTGGTCGTGGGTTCGAGTCCCACCCGCCCCACCTCAGATGTGCTGCCCCGTCCGCCGAACACCCCGCCGATCTGCGGGGCCGACCTGACGGGAAGGCCCGAGCGTCTACCGCTGACTGTAGAGCAGGGCCGGGGCGTCGGGGCACCCGCCACGCCGTGGTTCACCCGGTGGGCGGACAGCTCGCGGCCGATCGGTCGGGGTGCCGACGCGGGGACAAGTCGTGGGCCGGCGGGTCGACTTGGCCACCCTTGTGGCTGATTGCCCGGATACCTGGTGCTGGGCACGCTTGGACGTGTCCGTCCTCGCCGACCCCGAAGGGGCGTCCATGACTGCCCGTGGCCCGCGTCCGTCCGTCCGACTCCTGGCCGCCGCGGCGGCCGTGCTCGCCTCGCTCACGCTCGCCGCTTCGGGGCCCGCCCGGGCAGCCGCCGGGCCGGGGGAGGCGCAGGGCCGTAGCCTGCGGGCCGATCAGGAGCTCGGGGCGGTGTTCGAGTTCGAGCCGGGCCAGTCGATCCGGTCGGCCCGGGCGATGCTGCTGATGCAGAGCGACGGCGATCTGGTGATCTACGACGAGTTCGGCCGGGTCCGCTGGGCCACCGGTACCGCGGGCCGGGGCCGGACGGCGCGGTTCCAGCAGGACGGGAACTTCGTGGTGTACTCGCGCGGCGGCCGGGCCGAGTGGGCCTCGCACACCGACGGCCACCCCGGCGCCCAGCTGGTCGTCCAGGACGACGGCAATGTGGTGATCTACGACGACGGCCGGCCGATCTGGGCCACCGGCACCGAGCACTGAGACCCTTCGTATGCTGGCGCGGTGCTCCCTCCCGCCGCGCCCCCTCCCGCCGCGCCCCGTCCCGGTGCGCTCCCGCCCGCCGCGCTCCCGCCCGCCGCGCTCCCGCCCGCCGTGCTGCCGACCCCGCTGACCGTCCTGGACGAGCCGGCCCTCGCCCGGCTCGGGGTGGAGCTGCGGCTCAAGCGGGACGACCTGGCGCACCCGACCGTGCCGGGCAACAAGTGGCGGAAGCTGGCGCCCAATCTGGAGCGGGCCCTCGCCGAGGGCCGGCGCGGGCTGCTGACGTACGGCGGGGCGTACTCGACCCACGTCCGGGCGGTGGCGGCCGCCGCGCGGGGGCTCGGGCTGGCGAGTGTCGGGGTGATCCGGGGCGAGGAGCTGGCCGCGGCGCCGCGGAACTGGTCGCTGCGGGCGGCGGAGGCGGCCGGGATGGTGCTGGAGTTCGTCCCGCGGTCGGCGTACCGGGAGCTGGCGGCCCGCGGCGGGGAGCCGCGGGAGGGGTTCCTGGAGCTGCCGGAGGGCGGGTCGAACGCGCTCGCGGTGCACGGGGCGGCGGTGGTCGCCGGGGAGCTGGCCCAGCAGCTGCCCGGCCTGGGGGAGCGGGACGTGGTGTGCTGCCCGGTCGGCACCGGCGGCACGCTGGCCGGGATCGCGGCCGGGCTGCCGCCGGGGGCGCGGGCGCTCGGCGTGGCGGTGCTGCGCGGCGAGGGCTACCTGGAGCGGGAGGTGGCGGGGCTGCACCGGGCCGGGTACGGGCGGGAGTTCGGCAACTGGCGGATCGAGCACGGCCACCACGGCGGCGGGTACGGCAGGGTGCCGGCCGACCTCGCGGAGTTCGCCGCCGCCTTCGAGCGGCGGCACGGGGTGCCGGTCGAGCGGCGGTACGTGGCCAAGGCGCTGTCGGCGGTGTACGGCCTGGCGGCGGCCGGGGGGTTGGCCGCCGGCACCAGGGTCACCGTGGTCGTCACCGGGCTCCCCGACCCGGGCGGCGACCTCAGCCGAAGCTGAGGTCCGCGCAGAGGTCGCTGTCGGCCGGGCGGGTGTTCTCGGTGATCCCGGTCGGGATGCCGGTGGGCAGCGTGGTGGGGACGCCGGTGGGCTGGCCGCCGTCGGCGCCGGGCTCGCGGCCGGCCGCGTAGTCCCGGCCGAGGGTGACGGTCAGGCCGTCGCTGCCCGGGTCGGCGCGCAGCTCGGCGCCGGGGAAGAGCTGGGCGAGCTGGGTGGCGGCGTCCTGCCGGCCCTCCGCGTACCCGATCAGGGTGGTGCGGCGGAAGGCCGCGTCCGGGCCGACCACGATCTTCTGGTAGCCCTTGGCCTTGAGGTCCGCCGCGGCCTGGCCGCCGAGCCCGGTGGACCGGGAGGCGTTGTGCACGGTCAGCGGGATGTCGCCGGCGGCCGGCGCGGCCGATGCGGTCGGCGCGGGGGACGCCGAGGCAGGGTCGGAGGGCGAGGCGGAGGCGGCCGGGTCGGCGGCCGACTGGCCGGTCAGCGTGCGGTCCTGCCGCAGCAGGCCCCAGAGGGTGTCCACGTCGGGGTGCACCAGCGCCACCCGGTCGCCCTGGTAGCGCCAGGGGACGGTGACGAAGGAGATGTCCGACAGGTCGATGTTCTGCAGGGTCTGGGCGAAGTCGGCGAGCTTGATCGCCGAACCGAGCTCGGGGTCCACGGTGAGCGCCTTGGTCGCGGCGTCGGCCAGTGGCAGCAGCGTGGTCGGGTTGAAGCCCTGGCTGCGGATCTTCTTGATCAGGGAGGAGAGGAAGGCCTGCTGCCGCTTCATCCGGCCGATGTCCGAGCCGTCCCCGAAGCCGTGGCGCGCGCGGACGTAGTCCAGGGCCTGCTGCCCGGAGACGGTCTGCAGGCCCTTGGTCAGGTGGATGCCGTACGAGTTGACGTTGTTGGGCACGCAGACGTCGACGCCGTGCACCGCGTCCGTCATCGCCGCGAAGCCCTTGAAGTCGACCACGACGGTGTGGTCGATCCGCAGCCCGGTCATCGCCTCGACGGTGTTCTGGGTGCACGCGGGGTTGCCCTGCGGGTACTCGCCGATCGTGAAGGCCGAGTTGAACATCTGGTTGTTCTTCGCGGTGGACCAGGCGCCGCTGGGCAGCTTGCAGGCCGGCACCGTGACCAGGGTGTCCCGGGGTATCGAGACGCCGACGGCGTGCTGGTGGTCCGCGTACACGTGCAGCAGGATCGCGGTGTCGGAGTGGCCGACGCCCTCGTCGCCGCCGCCGAGGTCGCTGTTGCCGTCCTGGCGGGTGTCGGAGCCGAGCAGCAGGATGTTCACCGGGCGGCCGCCGCCGCTGGCGGTGGGCCCGGCGGGCGGCCGGCTGGTGGCGATGCCGTCGGCCGAGAAGGTGCTGATGTTGTGGTCGAGGCGCTGGTAGAACCAGGCGCCGACGCCGGCGGTGCCGACCACCAGGACGGCGGCGGTGGCCCCCAGCCCGCGGGCTATTCGGGCGCGGGTGCCCCTGGCGGGCCGGCTCTTGGGGTCGGTCATCGGGTCAGCGCTCTCTGCAAGGTGTGGCAAACGCCACCGGTACACGTACGGTCCTGATGGAGTAGACGGTCCGGGAGCGTGTCCGGTTACACCTTTTGCTCGAACTTCTTCCCCCCGTCCCTGCGCTCAGCTGCCGGCGTCGGCGCCTTCGACCATCCTGCGCAGCAGGTCGCGCAGCTGGCGGCGCTCGTCCTCGGCCAGGGCGGCCAGCGGCTCGCGGGCGAAGTTCAGCGACTCGCGCAGCTCGTCGGTGGCCAGGCCGCCGGCCTCGGTGGCGGCCACCAGCTTGACCCGGCGGTCCAGCGGGTCGGCCTCGCGGGTCACGAACCCCCGGGACTCCAGCCGGTCCACGATGCCGGTGATGTTGGAGGGCTCGCAGGCCAGCGTCTGGGCGATGTGCCGCATCGGCATCGGGCCGCGCCGCAGCAGGCCGAGTACCTTGGCCTGGGCGCCGGTGAGCGAGCGGGCGGCGGCGGCCTCCTCGTACTCGCGGTGGAAGAGCGCGACCAGGCTCGCCATGAGGTCGACGACCTCGCGGGTGATCGCGTCGGCGGGCGGCTGCTGCTTCTCCATGGACACCACTCTAGCTGAACATTTGACAACGTGAACCTTTTATCCGCACGATTGCTTTAGTTGGTCAACCTTTCAGGCGGCCATCGATACCGATCACGCAAGGAGCTAAGGACATGGCAGAGCAGGCGACGCCCACCACCGGTCGCGAGTGGCAGCTGGCGGCCCGGCCCCAGGGCTGGCCGACCCCCGCGGACTTCGCGCTGGTCGAGGCCCCCGTCCGGCAGCCCGGTGCGGGCCAGATCCTGGTCCGCAACGCCTTCCTGTCGGTGGACCCGTACATGCGCGGCCGGATGAACGACGTGAAGTCCTACGTCCCGCCGTTCCGGCTCGGCGAGGCCATGGACGGCGGCGCGGTCGGCTACGTGGTGGCCTCCGAGGCCGAGGGCTTCGAGGTCGGCGACGCGGTGCTGCACGGGCTCGGCTGGCGCGAGTACGCGACCCTGGACGCCGCCCGCGCGGTGAAGGTGGACGCGGCGCTGGCCCCGCTCTCGTACTACCTCGGCGTGCTCGGCATGCCCGGCCTGACCGCCTACGCCGGCCTGCTGGAGGTCGCCTCCTTCCAGGAGGGCGACACCGTCTTCGTCTCCGGCGCGGCCGGTGCGGTCGGTTCGCTGGTCGGCCAGATCGCCCGGCTCAAGGGCGCCGGGCGGGTCATCGGCTCGGCCGGCTCCGCGGAGAAGATCGCCCACCTGGTGGACGGGTACGGCTTCGACGCCGCCTTCAACTACAAGGACGGGCCGGTCCTGGAGCAGCTCGCGGCGGCGGCGCCGGACGGCATCGACGTCTACTTCGACAATGTCGGCGGCGAGCACCTGGAGGCCGCGATCAGCGTCCTCAACCCGCACGGCCGCGCCACCCTGTGCGGCGCGATCGCCCAGTACAACGAGGCCGGGGCGCCGGTCGGCCCGCGCAACCTGGCCCTGGTGATCGGCAAGCGGCTGCGCCTGCAGGGCATGCTGGTCGGCGACCACGCGGCGCTGCAGCCGCAGTTCGTCGCCGAGCTGGCCGGCTGGCTGAAGGACGGCTCGCTGCGCTACGACGAGACCGTGGTGGAGGGCGTGGAGAACACCGCCGACGCCTTCATCGGCATGCTCCGCGGCGCCAACACCGGCAAGATGGTCGTCAAGCTCTGACCCCTGGCCACCCCTTGGTGGCTCCTTGGCGGCCCCTTGGTGGCCGGCCCGCCCCGTACGCCTCCCCGGCGTGCGGGGCGGTTCGGGTACGGGCGCTCGCGGCGGCCGCACCCGGGTGATCCGACGGACCGTCATCCGCCCTGCGCCGCCCGCCGATAGCGTGGCCGGGCAGGCCCTCGACGGGCGATAGGTCCGTTCGGGGGAGAGATCCCGGGGAGGGGTGGACCTCCCCGGGGATCCGACTAACATTGGGTGAAAGCTTGTCCGTTTTGCTCAATTTGATGACCTAATGTCGAATAAGTTGAGCTTCACGGGGGTAAACGGTACCTACCGGCGATGGGCACGAGGCAGCTGGGGAAGGCGACCCTCGTCCACAGCCTGGAGGTCCCGGTGTCGACACGTGGAGTCCTGTACATCCACTCCGCGCCCCGCGCGCTGTGCCCGCATGTCGAGTGGGCGGTCGCGGGCGTGCTCGGTGTGCGCGTCAGCCTCGACTGGATCCGGCAGCCCGCCGCACCCGGTCACTGGCGGGCCGAGCTGTCCTGGCAGGGCGAGCCCGGCACGGCCTCCCGGCTGGCCTCCGCCCTGCGCGGCTGGCAGCTGATCCGCTACGAGGTCACCAGCGAGCCCTGTGCCACGGCCGAGGGCGAGCGCTACAGCAGCACGCCCAGCCTCGGCATCTTCCACGCCGTCACCGGGATGCACGGCGACATCCTGATCCCGGAGGACCGGCTGCGCGCCGTCCTGCTGCGCTCCCGGAACGAGGGCGGTGACCTGGAGGCGGAGCTCGCCCGGCTGCTCGGCAAGCCCTGGGACGACGAGTTGGAGCCGTTCCGGTACGCCGGCGAGGGCGCGCCGGTGCGCTGGCTGCACCAGGTGGTCTGAGCGTACGTCGGGGAAAGGCCGGGGCCCCGTCCGCGAGGTGATCGCGGACGGGGCCCCGGCCCTTGGCTGCGGCAGGCTCAGACGGTGCGGAAGGCCAGCACCACGTTGTGGCCGCCGAAGCCGAACGAGTTGTTGATCGCGGCGATCTGGCCGGCGGGCAGCTTGCGGGGCTCGCCGGTGACGATGTCCGCGTCGATGTCGTCGTCCAGCTGCTCGACGTTGATGGTCGGCGGGGCCAGGCGGTGGTACAGCGCCAGCACGGTGGCGACGGTCTCGATGCCGCCGGCGCCGCCCAGCAGGTGACCGGTCATGGACTTGGTCGCGGAGATCGCGACGTGGTCCAGGTGCTCGCCGAGCTCCTTGCGGAGCGCCTTGATCTCGGCGGTGTCGCCCTGCGGGGTGGAGGTGGCGTGCGCGTTGACGTGCACGACCTCGGCCTTGTCCAGCTCGCTGCGCTCGAACAGGTCGGCGATCGCGCGGGCCACGCCGGCGCCGGTGGGCTCCGGCTGGGCGATGTGGTGGGCGTCCGAGGACAGGCCCTGGCCGACGGCCTCGCAGTAGATCCGGACGCCGCGGGCGGCGGCGTGCTCCGCCGACTCCAGCACGACCACGCCGGCGCCCTCGCCGAGCACGAAGCCGTCCCGGCCCTTGTCGTACGGGCGGGAGGCGTGCTCGGGGTCGTCGTTGTTCTTGGACATCGCCATCATGTTGGAGAAGGCGACGATCGGCAGCGGGTGGATCGCCGCCTCGGTGCCGCCGGCCACCACGACGTCGGCGCGGCCGGAGCGGATCATCTCGATCGCGTAGCCGATCGCCTCGGCGCCGGAGGCACAGGCGGAGACGGGGGTGTGCACACCGGCGCGGGCGCCGACCTCCAGGCCGACGTTGGCGGCCGGGGAGTTGGGCATCAGCATCGGCACGGTGTGCGGGGAGACCTTGCGCACGCCCTGCTGCTTGAGCACGTCGTACTGGTCCAGCAGGGTGGTGACACCGCCGATGCCGGAGGCGATCACGGTGCCCAGGCGCTCGGGGGCGAGCTTGGAGGACAGATCGGTGGCCGGGGTCTCGAAGCCCGCGTCGGCCCAGGCCTCGCGGGCCGCGATCAGCGCGAACTGCGCGGAGCGGTCCAGCTTGCGGGCCAGCGGGCGGGGCAGGATCTCGCCCGGCTCCACGGCGGTGCGGGCGGCGATCCGGACCGGCAGGTCGGCGGCCCACTCCTCGGTCAGTGCGGCGACCCCGGAACGGCCGGCGAGCAGGCCCTCCCAGAACGAGGCGGCGTCGCCGCCCAGCGGCGTGAAGGCGCCGATACCCGTGACGACCACGGTGCGGTTTTCAGCGGTCACTGGTTTCTTCTTCTCTCACGTGTTCAGGGGAGGGGCGAGCTGAGGGGGAGGGGGTGGGTGGCCGGGGTGCACGGGGCACCCCGGCCGGTCAGCCATGGGTCAGCTGTTGGCGATGATGAAGTCCACCGCGTCGCCGACGGTCTTGAGGTTCTTGACCTCGTCGTCCGGGATCTTCGCGCCGAAGCGCTCCTCGGCAGCCACGACGACCTCGACCATGGACAGCGAGTCGACGTCCAGGTCGTCGGTGAAGGACTTGTCGAGCTCGACGTCCTCGGCCGGGATGCCGGCGATCTCGTTGACGATCTCGGCGAGACCGGCCAGAACCTCGTCCTTGGTAGCCATAGTGGCTGCTCCTCTTCGGTGTTGACAGCGAGCGGTCCGGCGGACCGTCGCGTGCTTGTGGTGGCGTGTTGCCTAGGGGAGGGTAACGACTGCGGCCGCGTAGACCAGACCCGCCCCGAACCCGATGATCAGTGCCAGGTCGCCGCTCTTCGCCGCACCGCTCTCCAGCATGCGTTCCATCGCCAGCGGGATGGAGGCGGCCGAAGTGTTACCGGTCTCGACGATGTCCCGGGCGACGGGCACCGAGTCGGGAAGCTTGAGCGCCTTGATCATGGCGTCGGTGATCCGCATGTTGGCCTGGTGCGGGATGAAGGCGCCGAGCTGGTCGGCGCTGATGCCGGCCGCGTCCAGCGCCTGCTGGGCGACCTTGGCCATCTCCCAGACCGCCCAGCGGAAGACGGTCTGACCCTCCATCCGCAGGGCCGGCCACTTGATCTCCTCGCCGGCGCCGTTGACGGCGTCCTCCTTGGCGAAGGCGGTGTCCCAGGCCTGGGTCTGCGAGATGACGTCGCGCTGCGCGCCGTCCGAGCCCCAGATCACCTTGCCGATGCCGGGGGCGTCGGCCGGGCCGACCACGGCCGCGCCGGCGCCGTCACCGAAGATGAAGGCGGTCGAGCGGTCCGAGGTGTCGGTCAGGTCGCTGAGCCGCTCGACGCCGATCACCAGCACGTACTCGGCGCTGCCGCCGCGCACCATGCCGTCGGCCAGGCCCAGGCCGTAGCCGAAGCCGGCGCAGGCGGCCGAGATGTCGAAGGCCGGGGCGGTGCCGCAGCCGAGCCGCTCGGCGATCTCGGTGGCGATGGCCGGGGTCTGCTTGAGGTGCGAGACGGTCGCGACGATCACGCCGCCGATCTGCTCGGGCGCGATGCCGGCCTGGGCGATCGCCTTGCCGGCCGCCTGCACCGACATCTCGGCGACGGTCTCCTCCGGGCCGGCCCAGCGGCGCTCGGCGATGCCGCTGCGGGAGCGGATCCACTCGTCCGAGGACTCGATCCAGTTGAGCACCTCGGCGTTGGGGATCACCCGGACCGGGCGGTAGCCGCCGACACCGTGGATCCGCGCGAACTGGGCGCCGGTGGCGGGCTTGATCTGCGGGGTGGTCATGCGTCGTTCTCCTGACCGCCGTGCTCCGCGACGAGCTCACGGGCCTTGTCGAGATCGGCGGGGGTCTTCAGGGCCAGCGTCGCGACACCCTTGACGTTGCGCTTGACCAGGTTGGTGAGGGTGCCGGCCGGGGACAGCTCGATCACGGCCGTCGCGCCCAGCTGCTGCAGGGTCTCCATGCAGAGGTCCCAGCGGACCGGGTTGGAGACCTGGGCCACCAGCCGGGCGAGCACCTCTGCGCCGGAGTCGACCACCTCGCCGTCCTTGTTGGAGACGTAGGTGACCAGCGGGTCGGCCGCGCTCAGGGTCGGCGCCAGCTTGGCCAGCCGCTCGACCCCGGGGGCCATGTGCTCGGTGTGGAAGGCGCCGGCCACCTTGAGCGGGATCAGCCGGGCGCCGGCCGGCGGGTCGGCCTTGAGCGCCGCCAGCTGCTCCAGCGTGCCGGCGGCCACCAGCTGCCCGCCGCCGTTGTTGTTGGCCGCGGTCACCCCGTGCTCGGCGAACTTCGCGGCCACCACCTCCGGGTCGCCGCCGAGCACGGCGGCCATCCCGGTCGCGGTCCGGGCGGCGGCGTCGGCCATGCCCAGGCTGCGCTCGCGGACGAAGGTCAGCGCGTCCTCGGGGGTCAGCACCCCGGCCAGCGCGGCCGCGGTGATCTCGCCGACGCTGTGGCCGGCCAGGGCGCCCACCAGCTCGCTCGGTGCGGGGCCGTCGGCGAACAGCACCCCGGCGGTCAGCAGGCCGGCCGCGACCAGCAGCGGCTGGGCCACCGCGGTGTCCTTGATCTCTTCCTCGGAAGCCTCGGTGCCGTAGCGGACCAGGTCGAGGCCGGCCACCGAGGACCACTGCCGCAGCCGGTCGGCAGCGCCGTCCAGTTCAAGCCAGGGGTTGAGGAAGCCGGGAGTCTGGGCACCCTGTCCAGGGGCGACGATTACGAGCACGGTTCAACCCTCTCTCGCCGGACGCCCGGGGGCGGGTAGGCGACGGTAACGAAGAAAAGCACGTCGGCTTGTGGAGTCTCCACAGTGCCCCTCAGCCCTGCTCGGCCGCCGTACCGAGGCGACCCAGCGCCAGGGCGATCCGCAGGGTGAAGGCCGAACGTACGTCGGACGGAGCATAGCCGGTGACGTCGGTCACACGACGCAGCCGGTAGCGCACGGTGTTGGGGTGGACGAAGAGCATCCGGGCGGCCCCTTCGAGCGAGGACGCCTGCTCCAGGTACACGCTCAGGGTCTCCAGCAGCGCCGAACCGGCCTCCTCCAGCGGTGTGTAGATCTCCTCCACCAGCTGGTGCCGGGCCACCTCGTCCCCGGCCAGCGCCCGCTCCGGCAGCAGGTCGTCGGCCAGCACCGGGCGCGGGGCGTCCGGCCAGGCGGCGCAGGCCCGCAGGCCGGCGGCGGCCGCGTGCGCGGAGCGGGTCGCCGAGAGCAGGTCGCCCACGGTCGGGCCGACCACCACCGGGCCGGGGGCGAACTGGCCGATCAGCGCCCGGGCCGCGTGCACCGGCTCCTTGTCGCCGCCGACCACCACCACCAGCCGCCGGCCCAGCACCCCGGTCAGCACGTGCAGTTTGGCGTACCGGGCGGCCCGGCGGATCGCCTCCACCACCAACTCGCTGTCGCCGTCCGGCGCGCTGCCCATCACCACCCGGACCTGCTTGGGCTGGCCCCAGCCGAGCGCCGCCGCGCGCGACAGCACGCCCTCGTCGGCGTCGCCGGACAGCAGCGAGTTGACGACCAGTGCCTCCAGCCGGGCATCCCAGGCGCCGCGGGCCTCGGCGGCCTGGGCGTAGACCTGGGCGGTCGCGAAGGCGATCTCGCGGGCGTACACCAGGACCGACTCGCGCATCCCGGCCTCGTCGCCCGGGGCGGCCACCTCCTCGATGGCCTCCTCCATCACCTCGATGGTGGTGCGGATCAGCTCCACGGTCTGCCGCAGGGTGATCGCCCTGGTCAGCTCGCGCGGGGCGGTGCCGAACACGTCCGTACTGATCGCCTGCGGCGCCTCGGGGTGCCGGTACCACTCGGTGAAGGCCGCGATACCGGCCTGCGCCACCAGGCCGATCCAGGACCGGTGCTCCGGCGGCATCCGCCGGTACCAGGCCAGCTGGTCGTCCATCCGGGCGATCGCGGCCGTCGCGAGCTTTCCGGCGGACTTCTCCAGCCGCTTGAGGGTCGCGACGCGCAACTCCGCCCGTTCGGCGGCGAGCTTGCGCTCCTGCGCCGTCAGCCGGCCGGTCCGGCCGGTGGCCGGCGGCTTGGCGGCGGCAGCTGGACGCGCGGGCGCCGCCTTCTTGGCGGCGGACTTCTTGTCGGGACTCGCTGAAGCGGCTGGCACAGGACAAGACTGCCTCACCGGAGGACATGCTGGTGCACACCCCCGCCCGAACCACCGGGTGGGGCAGGTCACACCCGTTACGGTGGGCACCGTGACCGACACCCGAGAGCGCCCCCGCGCCGACCTGCGCCGGGCTCCCGAACGCTACCTCTCCACCCCGGCCGCGGGCATCGAGACCAGGCACGCCTTCTCCTTCTCCGGGCACTACGACCCGAGGAACACGCACTTCGGCGCGCTGCTCGCCTGCAACGAGGAGACCCTCGCCCCCGGCGCGGGGTACGAGCAGCACCGGCACCGCGACACCGAGCTGCTGACCTGGGTGCTCTCCGGCGCCCTGGCGCACCGGGACGACGACGGGCACGCCGGAGTGGTCCGCCCTGGCATGCTCCAGCACCTGAGCGCCGGCCGCGGGGTGACGCACACCGAGCGCAACGTCGGCGGCGCCGCGGAGCCGGTCCGCTTCGTCCAGTTCTGGCTCCAGCCCGACGAGTTCGGCGCCCCGCCGGGGTACGGGCTGCGCCGGGTCGAGCCGGCGCCGGGCGGGCTGACGGTGCTCGCCGCCGGGAAGGACCGGCCGGCCGGCCCCGACGCGCTGCGGCTGCGCCGCAGCGACGCCGCCCTGCACCTGGTCACCGCCGGCCCCTGGCAGCCGCTGCCCGAACTCCCGCCGGCCCCGTACCGCTACGCGCATCTGACGGCGGGTTCGGTCGGCTACCGCACGGTGCCCGGCCCGCAGGGCGGCGGCCGCTCGCTGGAGCCGGGGGACAGCGTCCGGATCACCGGCCCGGCCTTCGCCGACCCGGTGGCCGGGCCACAGGGCGCCGAACTGCTGCTGCTGGAGATGCACGGCACCCTGCTGCTGGGGTGAGCCCGGGCCAGCAGCAGGGCCGGCGGCCGGGTCAGCCGCGCAGCTCGGCCAGCACCGCGTCGGTGAACCGCGGCCACACCTCGGCGGCCCAGGGGCCGAAGTCACGGTCGGTCAGGGCGACGCAGGCCGCACCGGCCTGCGGGTCGACCCACAGGAAGGTGCCGGACTGGCCGAAGTGGCCGAAGGTGGCCGCCGAGCTGGTGGTGCCGGTCCAGTGCGGGGCCTTGTCGGCGCGGATCTCGAAGCCGAGGCCCCAGTCGTTCGGCCGGCGGTGGCCGAACCCCGGGAGCACGCCGCTGGTGCCGGGGAAGGCCACCTCGCGGGTGGCGGCCCGCACCGTGGACGGGTCGAGCAGCCTGGGTGCCTGCAACTCGGCGGCGAACAGCGCGAGATCGGCCGCCGTGGACAGGCCGCCCGCGCCGGCCGGCGAGCGGTGTGCGGTGTTGATCAGGGTGGACCGCATGCCGAGCGGCTCGAACACGGCCTCGGCCGCGTACTTCCCGAACTCGATCCCGGCGGCCTCGGACAGGGTCTTCGCCAGCACGTCGAAGCCGGCGTTCGAGTACAGCCGCCGCTCACCGGGCGGGGCCATCACCCGGTGCTCGTCGAAGGCCAGCCCCGAGGTGTGCGCCAGCAGGTGCCGGACGGTGGAGCCCTCGGGGCCGGCCGGGTCGTCCAGCTCGAAGACGCCCTCCTCGACCGCGACCAGCACCGCGTACGAGGTGAGCAGCTTGGTCACCGACGCCAGCGGGAACAGGTGCTGCTGCGGACCGTGCCCGCCCAGCACCGCACCGTCGACGCCCCGCACCACCGCGACCGCCGCGTTCGGCACCGGCCAGTCCTCGATCATCCGCAAGCTCTGCATGGCTCGAACTCTAGCCATTCGCGGACGCCGTTCGCGTGGCAGGCTTGCTTGGAGTGCACTCCAACTCAGTAGCTTCATAGCCGTCGCCGATCACCGGGGGTCAGACATGGCAACGCTCGCACCGATCTCGATCGACCCGCGCGGTTGCGGGGAGGCGTACAACCGGCCCAGCCCGGACCCGGACCGCACCCCGCGGCACCCGATCAGCGAGGTCGCCGCGGCCAGCGGCCTGACCGCGCACACCCTGCGCTGGTACGAGCGGATCGGCCTGCTCGAAGCGGTCGACCGCTCCTACGCGGGCCAGCGGCGCTACAGCGACGCGGACCTCGCCCGGCTGGCCTTCCTCGGCCGGCTGCGGCTGACCGGGATGCCGGTCGCGGACATGCTCCGGTACGTGGAGCTGGTCCGGGCCGGCGACCACACCTACGACGACCGGCGCGAGCTGCTGGTCGCGCACCGCGAGGAGGTGCGGCAGCGGCTCGCCGACCTGCACGCGACCCTCGCGGTCCTCGACTACAAGATCGACCTGTACTCACGCCTCCCCGACGCAGGGGAGCAGAAGGAGAGCGCATGACGACCCTCCCCACCACCGCACTCGGCAGCGCCGGGCCCGTCGTCGGGATCCAGGGCCTGGGCTGCATGGGCATGAGCGAGTTCTACGGACCGACCGACACCGCCGAGGCGCTCGCCACCCTGGACGCCGCGCTGGAGCTGGGTGTCACCCTCTTCGACACCGCCGACGTCTACGGCTCCGGCCACAACGAGGAGCTGATCGGCCCGTTCGTCCGGGCCAACCGCGACCGGGTGGTGCTGGCGACCAAGTTCGCCATCGAGCGCCGCGCCGACGACCCGGCCTACCGCGGCGTGCGCAACGACCCCGCCTACATCCGGACCGCCGTCGAGGCCTCGCTGCGCCGGCTGGGCGTCGAGACCATCGACGTCTACTACATGCACCGCCGCGACCCCCGGGTGCCGCTGGCCGAGTCGGTCGGCGCGATGGCCGAGCTGGTGCAGGCCGGCAAGGTCCGCCACCTGGGCCTGTCCGAGGTGACCGGGGACGAGCTGCGCGAGGCGCACGCCGTGCACCCGATCGCCGCCCTGCAGTCGGAGTGGTCGGTCTTCTCCCGGGACGTGGAGCACACCGCGGTGCCGGCCGCGGCCGAGCTGGGGGTGGCCTTCGTGCCGTACTCGCCGCTCGGGCGGGGCTTCTTGACCGGCGCCTTCACCGCCGCCGAGCAGCTCAGCGAGGGCGACTACCGGCGCAGCCACCCGCAGTTCAGCGGGGCCAACGCCGAGCGCAACGCGCAGCTGGTGGCGCCGATCCAGAAGATCGCCGCCGAGCGCGGGGTCTCCGCCGCCCAGGTCGCGCTGGCCTGGGTGCACCAGAGGGCCGAGGTGCACGGTCTGACCGTGGTGCCGATCCCGGGCACCCGCAAGCGCTCCCGGCTGGCGGAGAACACCGCGGCCGCGACGCTGAAGCTGACCGCCACCGAGCTGGTCGAGCTGGAGCCGGTCGCCGGCCAGGTCACCGGTGACCGGTACGCCGACATGACCTTCACCTCGGCAGGCCGCGAGTGAGCGTCGACGGCCGATGAGCGCCGAGCGCGCGTGACCGCCGGCGGGGCGGGGCCGGTGCGCCGGCCCCGCCCCGCCGGCGGTCCGGCCTCAGACCTGCCGGCCCAGCCAGCCCGCCAGCCGGGTGTACGGGTCGGCGTCGGCCGGCACCGGCCGGACCGGGCCGAACGGCATCTCGCCGCCGCGCGGCTCGGCCGGCAGCACCTGCTCGGCGACCTCCAGCGCGCCGAGCGCCAGCTCCTCGTCGAGCGCCGCCGCCGGGGCCACCACCTGGGCGATGTCCCAGGTGTGGGTCACCGCCTCCATCACGTAGCCGCCCAGGGCGAACCGGCCGGGCAGCACGCCCCAGGGCACCGACGCCGGGCGGTCCAGCGTGCCGTCCTCGGCCCAGGCCCGCTCGGCCCGGTCCCGGGCCCGGCCGAGCGCCTCCACCCACTCGGTGTCCTCGATCTCGCCGACCGCGGCCGGGACGTCCAGGCTGAGGCCGCCCTCCCCGACGTAGGCGATCCGGTGCACGCCGCCGACCGTGTGGCTCAGCAGGGCGCGCAGGTCGTACTCGGTGCACGGGGTGGGCCGGTCCAGCAGCTCCGGGGTGACCTGGGCGAGCACCTTGCCGAGCTGGTCGAGCGCGCGCAGGTAGGTCGGGCGGGGGTCGAACGAGGCGTTCATCGGGGTTGCTCCTTGCGGTACGGATTCGGTCTGCGCCGCGTACTCTCCCGGCAATACCTGACACCCTGTGTCAGGTTTTAGGCTGACTTCCGTGAAGGCCGACCGACTGCTCTCGATCCTGCTGCTGCTCCAGACCCGTGGCCGGGTGCCGGCCGGGGAGCTCGCCGAGCGGCTGGAGGTCTCCGTCCGCACCGTCTACCGGGACGTGGAGGCGCTGTCCGCCGCCGGGGTGCCGGTCTGGGCGGAGCGCGGACGGCACGGCGGCATCGCGCTGCTGCCCGGCTACCGCACCGACGTCACCGGGCTGACCGCCGACGAGGCCCGGGCGCTGTTCGTGCTGGCGGCCGCCGGGGCGCACGACGCGCTGGGCCTGGGCGAGGCGATCTCCACCGCGCTGCGCAAGGTGATGGCCGCGCTGCCCGCCCCGCACCGGCCGGCGGCCGAGCGGACCAGCGAGCGGATCCTGGTCGACCCCGAGCGCTGGCTGCGCGGCGGCCCCGCCCCGGTCGAGCTCGGCGAGCTGCAGCGGGCGGTCTTCGCCGACCTGCGGCTGGAGCTGGTGTACCGGCACAGCGGTGCGGCCGAGCCGAGCGCGTACACGGTGGATCCGTACGGGCTGGTGAGCAAGGCGGGCGTCTGGTACCTGGTGGCGGACCTGGACGGCGGGCCGCGGCTGTTCCGGGCCGACCGGGTGCGGGCGGCCCGGGTGGCGCAGGAGCCGGTCCGGCGGCGGCCGGGGCTGGGCCTGCCGGAGGTCTGGGCGGTGCTGCGCGAGCGGGTCGAGGAGCTGCCGGACGAGGTCACGCTGGTGGCCCGGGTGCGCCGGCGCCGGCTGGACCTGTTCACCCGGATCCACGCGAGCCTGCTGGCGGCCCCGCCGTCCGGTACGGACCCGGAGTGGGCCGAGGTCCGGCTCGGGCTGCGGGCGGTGGCGGCGGCCCGGATGCTGCTGCCCTTCGGCGCGGACGTGGAGGTGCTCGAACCGCCGCAGGCGCGGGTGGAGCTGGCGAAGGCGGCGGCCGAGGTCACCCGGCTCTACGACCGGGGGCCGGCGGAGGGGGTCAGGCCACCGTCGGCGGGTGGCTGACGCTGTCGTAGTGGCCGAGCGCGATGGCGCCGAAGTTGTGCAGGCTGGCGGTGCCGGGGGCGAAGTAGCCGTTGTGGCCGGCCGCGCCGGTGGAGGAGACCTCTATCGCGCCGAAGCCGGTGCTGGTCGGGTCGGCGCCGTGGCCGAGGCCGCCCACCTCCAGGTACGGGACGTTGCCGATCCAGTCGGTGCGGTTGCGGGTGGCCCAGACCTCCACGCCGTGGCCGAGTTCGGCGGCGGACGCCACGCCCATGCCCGGGCTGCCGAAGACCACCAGGTCGGTCGGGGCGGCCTGGTCGATCGAGGGGGCGGCGGTGCCGCAGACCACCGATCCGTAGGAGTGGCAGAACAGCGAGGGCGCCCGGTCCGGGTGGCTGGTCACCCGCAGGCCGTCCAGCAGGCGCAGCAGGCGGGGTGCGCCGACCTCGGCGAGCCGGGCGGTGACGGCGTCGGGGCCGAGGCCGGAGGGGGTGACGTAGCCCGTCCAGGCGATCACCGCGGTGCGGGTGCCGGGAGCCTGCCGGTGCTCCTCGGCGAGCAGGGCGCGGGCCATCCCGGCGGGGGAGCGCAGCGGCTCGACGGCCTGGTCGAAGTGGCCGAGGTCGGCGTCCGAGCCGGGCACCAGGACGGCCACCCGCTGGGCGGTGGCCAGATCCCCGAAGACCTCGCTGACCAGGCCGCGGCCACGCGGGTCGAAGGCCAGGATCTGCCGGCCCTCGGCGAGCAGGTGGCCGGAGTCGTCGGCGCGGGCGGCGGCCAGCGCGCGGGTGCCGGCGTCCAGGTGGTGGTCCTCGGCGCGGGCCCGGGCGCGGTCCCGCTCGGCCGCGATGGCGAGCCGGTTGGCGTGGTAGCGCAGCGGCAGCGGGGCGCCGTCCAGATTGCCGACCACCAGCGGGTAGGCGGCGGCCAGCCGCTCGGTGTCGGCGGGGCTCAGCGAGGCGAAGAAGGCGGCGACCGAGGCGGCCGTGGCGGTGGCCGGGTCGGGCAGCTCGCGGCCCAGCGAGTGGTCCGAGACCCAGGCGGTGCTGCCGGCCGGCGGGGTGGCGATGGCCACCTGCTCGTTCGCGGCGGCCGCCTGGGCCGCCGCGGCGCCGGCGTCGACCAGGACCGCACAGCCCGCGAAGGCGCCTATCAGAATGCGCTTGACACGCCTGCGCTGCATGGCGTCAACTCCCTCGGGGCCGGTGACCGTCACAGCGGGCCGGGCCCGATGGTGCTACGACTGCCAACTACACGTCAGCCAGCGTAGAGGGAAGCCGAAGCCGACGCCGGGCTTCAAACTGTGTTGTGGCTCACATTCGCTCATGTGGGTGGCGGAATCTGATCGGTTCCGACTGGTTCACTCCCCGTCCACCTGGGGGTGCAGCCGCCTGGGTGCGACGCTGCGCCAGGCCTCCGTGAGCAGCTCGCCCAGTTCCTCCGGGCCGACCTCGGCGAGGGCGACCAGCACCCAGCCGTGCCGGCCCACGTAGGGCGCGAACGAGTAGACCTCCGGGGCGGCCGCGAGCAGCTCCGCCTGCTCCTCCTTGGTCGCCTTCACGCAGACGCGCCCCGACTCCGGGCTGCCCATCGCGAAGATCTTCTTGCCGACCCGCAGTGTGAGCTGCTCCCAGGTCGGCTGCTCGTGCGCCTGGGGCAGGGCCAGCGCCATCTCCCTGAACTGATCGAACGTCACCATCGGGCCAGCGTAGTGCGGGGCGGTGACAGCCGGCCGATCTCACAGCACCCCCAGCGCGTACACCGTGAAGGCCGCCGCCCCCGCGCCCGCCGCCGTCCGCCACAGCCGGGACGGCCACGGGCCGTCGAACCGCCGCGCACCGCGGCCGATCGCCACCAGCGCCAGGCCGAACACCGGCAGCCAGGCCAGCCGGGCGAGCACCCAGCCGAGCGAGTCGGGAGCGGTGGTCAGCCCGGGCACCGCGGCCGGCAGCGAGCCCGGCAGCGCCACCGCGAACATCGCGGTCTGGTGCCAGCAGAAGATCGTCATCGCCGACAGGTTGACCAGTACCACCGGCAGCCACAGCGCCGGGCGCCGCAGCAGCCGGGCCAGCCGCTCGCGCAGCAGGACGGCGGCGCCGCACTGCGCCGAGGCCAGCGCCAGCACCAGCAGCGACGGCGGGTGCGAGTTGGTCCGGGCCGCACCCGGCACGCCGACCATGCTGGCCGGGTAGTGGAACACCGCCAGCAGCACCACGAACAGCGCCGCCCCGCCGAGCAGCAGCAGCCGCCCGCCGGCCCGCCCGAGCCGGCCCTGCGCCCAGCCGACCCCGAGCTGGTAGGCGAACAGCCAGCCGGGCAGCAGGTTCACCAGCGCGAGCCAGGGCGGCACCGCATCGGCCCACGGCCCGTAGCGCAGCAGGTCCACCAGCGCGACGGTGCCCAGCAGCGGGGCCGCGGCCCAGCCCCCGAGCCGGCGGCCGGCCGCCAGGCAGTACGGGGTCAGTGCGGTGAGCACCAGGTAGATCCCGATGTACCAGAGCGGCTGGACCACCAGCACCGCCCCGGTCCGTACCGTGCCCTGCGGCACCCCGGCGAGCCGCAGCAGCGGGATCAGCACGGCCCACACCGCTGCCACCCCGAGCACCGGGCGCAGCAGGCGCACGGTCCGGCCGCGCAGCCAGTCGGCCGTCCCGGTGCCGCGCGCGTGCGCCCGGGCCAGCGACTTCGCCGCCGAGTGGCCGCCGACCAGGAAGAACAGGCCGAGCAGCTGGAGCACCCAGCTGAGCGGGGCGAGGAAGCCGAGCGAGCCGAGCGGGCTGGCGTTGTGCAGCACGCCGTCCTCGGCGGAGCGGGTGAAACCGCCGAGCATCCAGTGCCCGGTGGGGACGGCCAGCAGGGCGAGCGCGCGCAGCCCGTCCAGGGCGCGGTCCCGGCCGGCCGGGGTCCGGGCGTCCACCCTGGCGGCGGCCCGGCGCAGCAGGTCAGATCGCATCCTGGCACTCCCGGTTCGCGGTGGCGCAGCGGACGGCGGTGAGGTCGCCGGTGGCGAGGGCGGCGAAGTTGGCGAGCGAGGCGGTGCCGGCGGCGAAGTAGCCGGTGTGGCCGTGGGAGCCGGCCGAGGAGAGCAGCCGGGCGCCGAACCCGGGTCCGGTCGGGTCGGCGCCGTGGCCTAGGCCGAGCACGGACAGGTGCGGCACCTCACCGATCCAGTCCGCCTCGCCCCGCTCGGCGGCCCAGACCGGCACCCGCAGCTCGGTGGCGCGGTCGGTCTCCATCCCCGGCGAGCCGAGCACCACCAGGCCGGCGGCCTGCTCCGGGCCGAGGCCGGCGCGGGCGCAGACCACCGACCCGTAGCTGTGGCAGAACACCGTGGCGGGGCCGGTCCGCTCGGCGAGGCCGGTGAGGAAGCGGGCCAGTCGCTCGCCGCCGGCCACCGCGAGGTCGGCGGTGGCGGCGTCCAGGCCCAGCCCGACCGGGGTGGTGTAGCCGGCCCAGGCGACGACGGCGACCTGATCGCCGGTCGCGGCGCGCAGCGCCCGGGCCATCCCGGCGGGGGTGCCGCCGGCGTCCCGGGCCCGGTCGAAGGTCATCAGGTCGATGTCGGAGCCGGGCACCACCACGGCGGTCCGGCGGCCCTGCGCCAGGTCGCCGAACACCTCGGCGACCTGCCCGCGGCCGCGCGGGTCGAAGGCGAGGATCTGCCGGCCGGCCAGCGAGGCGTACCGCTCGGCCCGGGCCCGGGCGGCGGCCCGGGCGGAGCTGCTCAGCCGCTGGTCCGCGGCGGCGGCCGCGGCCGCGCGGTGCTCCTGCGCCAGCGCCAGCGCATTGGCCCGGTACCGCAGTTCGAACGGCGCGCCGTCCAGGTTGCCGACCACCAGCGGGTGCCGGACGGCCAGCGCCTCCCGCTGGGCGGGGGTGAGGGCGGCGAGGAAGGCGGCCACCTCGGCCGGTGCGGCGCTCGCCGGGTCGGGCAGCCGGACGCCCAGGACGGTGTCGGCCCGCCAGGCCGCCGTGCCCGGCGGCGGTCCGGTGACGGCCCGCTGCCCGGCGGCGGCCGCCGAGGCACCCATCCCCAGCACCGCGGTGGCGGCCAGCACGGCGGCCGCCAGGGTGCGCCTGAATCGCAGCATCTCGTTCTTCCTCTCGTCCGTGAACGTGAGGAAGGTAGGTGGCCGGCGGCCCGGCGCACGTCACTCCGCAGGGCCAACTGCCTTGTCGCACCGCGGTATTAGCGGCAGGCCCCCGCACGGGGCGGGCGGCCCGCCCCCGGCCCGGCCCGGGGGACAACCCCCCGCCCGACTCACTGACCGGGTGTCACCAGGCCCGACTCGTAGGCCAGCACCACCGCCTGGGCGCGGTCGCGCAGGTCGAGCTTGGCGAGCACCCGGCCGATGTGCGTCTTGACGGTCTGCTCGGCCACCACCAGGCGGCCGGCGATCTCCTGGTTGGACAGGCCGCGGGCGATCAGCTCCAGCACCTCGGTCTCCCGCGGGGTCAGACCGTTCAGCCGCAGGGCCCGGTCGCGCCGGGGCGCCGGGCGGGTGCGGGCGAAGTCCTCGATCAGCCGGCGGGTGACCGAGGGCGCGAGCAGCGCGTCGCCGGCCGCCACCACCCGGACCGCGGCGATCAGATCGGCCGGCGGGGCGTCCTTGAGCAGGAAGCCGCTGGCCCCGGCGCGCAGCGCCTCGTACACGTAGTCGTCCACGTCGAAGGTGGTGAGCATCAGCACCTTGGGGCGGTGCACCACGCCGGGCGGAGGGTCGAGCAGCCGGCGGGCCGCCTCCAGACCGTCCATCTCGGGCATCCGGACGTCCATCAGCACCACGTCGGGGTGGGTGCGCCCGCTCGCCTCCAGGGCCTGCTTCCCGTCGGCGGCGTCGCCGACCACGTCGATGTCGCTCTGGGCGTTCAGCAGCGCGGCGAAGCCGGCCCGGACCATCGCCTGGTCGTCGACGATGAGTACGCGGATGGTCATGGAGCGCTCTCCCCCGGGGTGGTGATCGGCAGTACGGCGGCGACCCGGAAGCCGCCGTCCGGCAGCGGGCCGGTGTCCAGCCTGCCATCCAGCAGCCGGACCCGTTCGCGCATCCCGACCAGCCCGTGCCCGGTGCTCCCGGAGGGCTCGACCGCCGCGCCGCCCGGCGCCGGGGGCGAGTTGACCACGGTGACCCGCAGGGCGCCCTCCCCGGCGGCCAGCGTGACCCGGGTCCGGGCGCCGGGGGCGTGCCGGACCACGTTGGCCAACGCCTCCTGGACGATCCGGTAGACCGAGAGGTCGAGGGCGGCCGGCAGCGGTGTCAGCGCCTCGACCTCCGGGCCGACCGCCAGCTCGGCCGAGACCCCGGCCTGGGCCACCGTGTCGACCAGCCGCCGGAGGTCGCCGACCCCCGGCTGGGGAGCCTTGTCGGGATCACCGCGCTCGCTGCGCAGCACCCCCAGCAGCCGCCGCATCTCGGCCAGCGAGCTGCGGGCGGCGGCGGCGATGGTGGTGAACTCGGCGACCGCCTCCGGAGGGAGCCCGGTCAGCCGGTAGGGCGCGCTGTCGGCCTGCACGGTGATCACCGACATGTGGTGGGCGACCACGTCGTGCAGCTCGCGGGCGATCCGGGCACGCTCCTCCAGCAGGGTGCGCAGGCCGCGTTCGGCCTCGCTGATCTCCTCCTGCTCGGCCAGCCGGCGGCGGGCCTCCCCGCGCCCGCGCAGGCTCCAGCCCAGCAGCAGCACCGCGCCGGTGAGCACCACCGCGACGGCCGGGGCGCCGCCGGCCCGCTGTCCGAAGGCCGCCGCCGCGCCCACCGTGCCGAACAGGGTGACCAGCCAGACCGCGAGCAGGGCCTGCCCCCGCTCGCGCAGGGCGAGCGCGCCCATCAGGAACAGGTAGCCGATCAGGGTGCCGGCCGGCCAGGGCCACGGCCCGGCGCCGGGCGGGCTGTCGAGCGTGACGGCGGCGGTGGCCGCGGTGGCGGCGGCGACGATCCACCAGGCCGGCAGCGGGCGCCGCACGGCCAGCAGCAGCGGCACCGTCTGGGCGAGCGCGAGCACCGTCGCCGGGTAGCCGTCCAGGCCGTACGAGCCGGTCAGCACCACGATGTCGATCGGCAGCAGGGTCGCGACCAGGGTGAGCCCGAGGGTGGGCGGCAGGGCGCGCAGCCAGAAGCTGGGGGAGTCGGCGAGCAGTGCGCGGCGGTCCGGGGAGGGGCGGGCCAGGCTGCGCGGAAGCTCCTGCAGCCGGTCCTGGAGGGTGGGGTTGTTCACCCGGCCCGAGCGTAGGGGCTCGGGCGGCGGATGTCGTCGTACCCAGGGGTGGACCGGCCCTCGTACCCCGGTACGACAGCCGTACCGGCGGCGGTGGCTCAGGCGCGCCAGGAGCCGGCCAGCGCCGGGCCGAGCTGGTCGAGGTGGCGCTCGATCAGCTCGATCATGCCGTCCGGGCCGGCGTCGGCGCCGGCGCCGTCGGTGCTCCAGGACAGGTGCGAGATCCGCACCACGGAGCCGAACACGGCGGCCAGCAGCCGGGGCCGCAGGTCGGTGAGCGGGTCCAGGCCCTCGCGGTCGGCGAGCACGCCGGCCACCACGCGCTCCTGCTCGGTGGTCCGGCGCAGGTGGGCGGCGAGCAGGGTGGGCGTGGTCTCGATCAGCTCGAACAGCTCCAGGGCGGCCGTGACACCGCCCGGGCCGGTGCCGCGCCCCTCGCCGAGGGTGCGCCAGGCCTCGGTGATCGCCGCCCGCATCGCCTGGAGCGGGTTCTCGGCGGCGGGGCGGCCGCGCAGGCAGTCGATGAAGAAGTCCTCCGCGTCGGCCATCACGGCCAGCGCGACCTCCTCCTTGTTGGCGAAGTAGCGGAAGAAGGTGCGCTGCGAGACGTCCACGGCGGCGGCGATCTCGTCGACCGTGGTGTCCCCGTAGCCGCGGTCGAGGAACAGCGTGTGCGCCGCGTCGACCAGGGCGTCCCTGGTGCGCTGCTTCTTGCGCTCGCGCAGCCCGAGCACCCGGCAGCCGGGATCGATCGCGGGTGCGGCTGGCTGGGCGGCCATGGCGGGGCCTTTCGACTGCGGAGGTGCCGGTGGGGGTGGGGGCAACGCGGTGGGGTCCGGCAGCTCCACCCTAGCGCTCTGACATATGTCAGCGTGAGTCACAAGTCACAGTTTGCCTAATGTCAGTCGCTGACATAATGTTCCCGAGTGGCGCCCGTCAGGTCCGACATCTCGTGGGGACGGGTGGGCCGGGGCGCCACTCTCCTGTCTCCCCAGCCCTCGGAAGGCGTTCCGCATGAGCCAGTCCGTCGTCAACACCGACAAGGCGGACGTACCGCCTCGGCGCAACGAACCCCCGTCCACCGGACGCGGACTGCGGGGCCACCCCTGGCTGACCCTGCTGACCGTGGCCGTCGGCGTGATGATGGTGGCCCTCGACGGCACCGTGGTGGCCATCGCCAACCCGGCGATCCAGGCCGACCTGGGCGCCTCGCCCGCCGACATCCAGTGGGTCACCAGCGGCTACCTGCTGGCCCTCGCGGTCTTCCTGATCACCGCCGGCAAGATCGGCGACCGGTTCGGTCACCGGACCACCTTCCTGGTCGGCGCGACCGGCTTCGCCGCCACCTCGGCCGCCATCGGCTTCGCCGGCTCGATCCAGATGGTGATCCTCTTCCGGGTGCTCCAGGGCCTGTTCGGCGCGCTGCTCCAGCCCGCCGCGCTCGGCCTGCTGCGCGGCGCCTTCCCGGCCGAGAAGCTGAACATGGCGATCGGCATCTGGGGCGGGGTGATCGGCGCCTCCACCGCGGCCGGTCCGATCGTCGGCGGCCTGCTGGTCGAGCACGTCAACTGGGAGTCGGTCTTCTTCATCAACATCCCGGTCGGCCTGATCGCCCTGGCGCTCGGCCTGTGGATCCTGCGCGACGTCCGGAGCGAGAACTCCGCCAAGTCCTTCGACGTCCCGGGCATCGTGCTGCTGTCCGGCGCGATGTTCATGCTGGTCTGGGGCATCATCAAGGCCCCCACCTGGGGCTGGGGCTCGGCCACCACCTGGGTCTTCCTGGGCGGCGCGATCGTGGCGATGGCGGTCTTCGCGTTCTGGCAGACCAAGGCGAAGGAGCCGCTGATCCCGCTCAGCCTGTTCCGCTCGGTCTCGCTCTCGGCCGGCACCCTGCTGATGGTGCTGATGGCCTTCGCGTTCTTCGGCGGCGTCTTCTTCGTCACCTTCTACCTTCAGAACGTGCACGGCATGACGCCGGTGCAGGCCGGCGTCCACCTGCTCCCGATGACCGCCATGATGATCGTCGGCGCCCCGCTGGCCGGCGCCGCGATCGGCAAGGTCGGCCCGCGCATCCCGATCGTCGCGGGCATGCTCTTCACCACCGCGGCGATGCTCGGCATGTCCACCCTGGACGTCGACTCCGGCACCGGGGTGATGTCGCTCTGGTTCGTCCTGATGGGTCTGGGCCTCAGCCCGGTCATGGTCGGTGCCACCGAGGTCATCGTCGGCAACGCGCCGCTGGAGCTGTCCGGCGTGGCCGGCGGCCTGCAGCAGGCGGCGATGCAGGTCGGCGGCAGCCTCGGCACCGCCGTGCTGGGCGCGGTGATGGCCTCCAAGGTCACCGACGTGCTGCCGGGCAACTGGGCGAAGACCGGGGTCCCGCTGCCGCAGGGCGCCGAGGGTAAGGGGCTCGAGCAGGCCGCCCAGCTCGGCATCGCCCCGCCGGCCCCGGCGGGCACCCCGCAGCAGCTGGTGGACGCGATGGCCGGCGCCGTCCACTCCTCCTTCGTGAGCGGCATGTCGGTGGCCTTCGTGGTCGCCGCCGTGGTCGCGGCGCTGGCCGCCGGGCTCGGGCTGCTCACCAAGCGCGGCGCCAACGAGGCCGGTCCCGCCGTCCACATCTGACGGCGGGACGCCTCGCCGGTACGGCCCCGGGTGCCCCGCCGACCTCAGCCGGTCAGCGGGGCACCTGCCAGCGTCGGGCCCCGGTGCCGCCGCAGTCCCGGAGCTGCAACCCGGCCCCCTCGGCGGCGCCGCCGGCCTCCTCCAGGCACCGGCCCGAGGGAGCGCTGGTCAGCGAGCCGTCGGCCCGGGGCCACCACTGCTGGGCGCCGGTGCCGTTGCAGTGCCACAGCTGGACGGGGGCCCCGGAGTCGGAGCGGCTGCCGCTGACGTCCAGGCACCTGCCGAGCGCGCGCAGCGTGCCGTCCCGGGCCACCGTCCAGCGCTGGCCGGCGCTGCCGTCGCAGCCGGCCAGCCGGGCCGGGGCACCGTCGGTGCTGTCCGGACCGACGTCCAGGCAGCCGGCCGCCGAACCGGTGACCGAACCGGTGACCGGGCCGGTGGCCGGTGCGGCCGGGCCCACGTCGAAGGAGGGCGGCGCGTCGGCCGGCTCCGCACCCCAGGCCGGATCGGGCTCGGCGGCCAGGGTGAAGCCCAGCCGGCCGCCGTGGCGGACGAACTCCTCGCCCACCCACGGCCTGGTCGAGACCCGGCCGTCGACCCGCAGCCGGTGGACGTAGCGGACCGTGTCCGACGCCCCCGGCGCGCTGATCTCGATCGTCGGGCCGTCGCCGCCCCGGCGGACGGTGACGGCGGGGAACTGCGGGCTGGCCAGCACCAGTTCGGCCCGCCCGGGGGCCTGCGGGTACATCCCGAGCGCCGCCCAGACCGCCCAGGCGGAGAACTCGCCGAGGTCGTCGTTGCCGACCAGGCCCTCCGGGGCGTCGGAGAACTGCGAGGTCAGCGCGCGCCGGACGACGTCCTGGGTGCGGTGGGCGTGGCCCGCGTAGACGTACGCCCACGGGGTCTTCAGCGAGGGCTCGTTGCCGAGGTAGGCGTGCGGCACCGCCGGCCCGGCGTTGAACTCGGTGAAGAACTCGTCCAGCCGGGCCGCCACCGCCTGGTCGCCACCCATCGCGTCGAACAGCCCGCGGTGGTTGAAGGGCACCATCCAGGCGTACTGGGCGCCGTTGCCCTCGACGTACCCCTCGCGCTGGCCGGGGCTGAAGGCCGGCCAGCTGTGGTCGGCGCGCCGCGGCTGGAGGTAGCCGGTCTGCTCGTGCAGCAGGCTGCGCCAGTTGGCCGACCGGCGCAGCAACAGCTGGTGCGTGTCGCTGTCGCCGATCCGGGCGGCCAGCTGCGCCACCGCGAAGTCGGCGGAGGCGTACTCCAGGGTGGTCGCGGCCGGCCCCCACACCCCGGCGCTGCCGGTGGGCACGAAGCCGAGCGAGTCGTACGGGCCGAAGGCGGGGCGCTCGCGCGCGTCCCGGCGGCCGGCCGTCGCCAGCCGGACCAGGGCGGCCGCGTCGAAGCCGGTGGCGCCGAAGGCGTGGATCCCGGCGGCGATGATCGGCAGTGGATCCCCGACCATCACGCCGGTGCCGCCGTTCGCCAGCGTCCAGCGGTCGAAGTAGCCGCCCTGAGAGCCCTGTTCGACGATCGACTGGGCGACGTCGGCGGCCTCCTCGGGGGCCAGCAGGGCCAGCAGCTGGGTCTGCGAGCGGTACACGTCCCAGCCGGAGAAGTCCGCGTACTGGGCGTGCCCCGGGCGGGTGGTGTGCACCTGGCCGTCGAAGCCGGGGTAGCGGCCGTCCACGTCGCTGAGCACGCTGGGGTGCAGCATCGCGTGGTAGAGCGCGGTGTAGAGGACCCGCCGCTGCGGTGTGCTGCCGCCGGCGACCGCGATCCGCCCGAGCATGCCGTTCCAGGAGCTCCGGGCCGCCGCCGCCACCCGGTCGAAGCCGCCGCGGCCCTGCTCGGCGGCCAGGTTGGCGCGGGCGCCCTCCTCGCTGACGAAGGAGATCCCGACCCGCGCGGTGACGCTCCGGCCGGCCGAGGTGTCGAAGGAGACCAGGGCCTTCGCCCCGGAGGCGGCCGCCGTGGCCGCGGGCCGCTCGCCCGTCCCGCCGCGCGCCGACCCGGTGGCCGGTGCCTCGGCGGCCTGCGCCTCGGCGGTGCGGGCCGGCTGCGGCGCGATCCCCTTGCTCTCCCCGCTCGCGCTCCGGCGCTCGGTGTCCAACCGGCCGTCGGTCAGGATCCCGGCACTGCTGAACGGCCGGTCGAAGACGACCGAGAAGTACAGCCGGTAGCGGTTGCCCGTCCCGCAGAAGCCGCCGCTGTCGGTGTAGCCGGAGAGCGAGTCGCGGCCCACGCTGACGTACCCCGAGGCGTTGTTGAACGCCCGCCCGGCGTCGACGGTGAGCGAGGCGGTGTGGCCGGCGGGGTAGCTGAACCGGGCGATCCCCGAGCGCCGGGTGGCGGCCAGCTCCGTCTTCACGCCGTTGCCGAAGGTGACCGCGTACGAGCCGGGGGAGGCCGATTCGTCGGTGTGCGAGAACTCGGAGAAGTCCACCGGGGCGCCGTCCAGCACCGGCATGAAGGGGATGTTGCCGTAGTCCGCGCAGCCCGCGCCCGAGATGTGGGTGAGGCTGAACCCGCGGATCCGGTGGTCGTCGTAGGAGTAGCCGCCGTTCTGGTAGGTGGCGGTGTCCGGGCTCCACTGGAGCATCCCGAGCGGCGCGGCCGCGCCGGGGAAGGTGTTGCCGGCCTCGCCCCCGATGCCGTAGTCCGGGCCGCCCGGCCTGGTCCCGACGTAGGTGTTCACATAGCGGGCCGGGTCCTGCACGGTGACCCGGCCCTCCGGGTGGGCGGCCGCCGGGGCGCCGGCCGGCAGGGCCGCGCAGACGGCCAGTGCCAGCGCCGGGCGGACGATTCGAGCGATCTTCAAGAAGCCTCCTGCCGATGTGCGGTCAGGCGGCTCCACGCAGGTCTGCCCGGCCGCCCCGCTCTCCGCGTCCGCCCATCGTGCAGGCCGGGCCCGCTCCGCCTCGGCGCCGACAGGCGCGAAAGTCCCCTGCCCGGCCCAACCCCGCCCCGAACGGCAGCCCGGCCGGGGGCGCCTCAGCGGCCGCGGCCGCGGGTGAAGCGGTCCTCGGCCAGGTCGATCACCGGCGCCGGGTAGTCGTGCGGCGGCCGGGGCAGCAGCCAGGGCCGGTGCACCGCCGCACCGGGCACCTGCGCCAGCTCCGGCACCCAGCGCCGTACGTAGCTGCCCTGCGGGTCGAAGCGCTTGGCCTGGGCGAGCGGGTTGAGCACCCGGTTGGGGCGGGTGTCCGTCCCCGTCCCGGCCACCCACTGCCAGTTCAGCTGGTTGTTCGCCACGTCCCCGTCCACCAGCAGCGACAGGAAGTGCGCGGCCCCGGCCCGCCAGTCCAGGTAGAGCGTCTTGGCCAGGAAGCTCGCGGTCAGCAGCCGGGCCCGGTTGTGCATCCAGCCCTCCGCGGCGAGCTGCCGCATCCCCGCGTCCACGATCGGGTAGCCGGTGCGGCCCGCGCACCAGGCCGCCAGCTCCCCGGGGTCGGTGTGCCAGCGGTCGTCCCGGGGGCGGTAGTCGGCCCGCGCGGCGTCCGGCCGGGCGGCCAGTACCTGGTGGTGGAAGTCCCGCCAGACCAGCTGCCGCACGAAGGCCTCCGGCCCGGGCCCGCCGCGGCGCTCGGCCAGCGCCACCAGCTCGGTCGCCGACAGGCAGCCGAAGTGCAGGTACGGCGAGAGCCGCGAGGTGCCGTCCCCCGCCAGGTCGTCGTGCTGCTCCTGGTACGCCTCGACGTCCCAGCGGGCCCAGCTCCGCCGTCCGGCGCTCTCGCCTCCCGCGGGCAGGCCCGGCGAGTCGGGGCGTACCACCGGCACCGCGACACCCTGGACGGCCGCCGGCACCCGCACGCTGCGCGGTGCCGCCACCGGGCCCCGCCGCTCGGCCTGCCGCCAGGCCCGGGAGTAGGGGGTGAAGACGCTGTAGTGGTCCTTGCCGGCCGGGGTCACGGCGCCGGGGGCGAGCGCCGTCAGCACCGCCTCGTGCACCCGCAGCCGCTCGCCCAGGGCCGCCCGCAGCCGGCTCTCCCGGCGGTGCGCGAAGGAGCTCACCCCGGCGGCCAGGTGCACACCCCGCACATCGAGCTGCTGCGCCAACCGGACGGTCTCGGCCACCGCCTCCCCGCGCCGCACCACCAGCCGCCCGCCCCGGGACCGCAGCGAGGCGTCCAGGTCGGTCAGGCAGTCGGCCAGGAAGGCCGCCCGGTTGGGCACCGCGAAGCCGGTCGCGTCGACGCCCTCGTCCAGCACGAAGAGCGGCACCACCTCGGCGGACTCGGCCAGCGCTGCGCGCAGCACCGGGTTGTCGTGGACCCTGAGGTCCTGGGTGAACAGAGCGATCGAGATGGACATCCGCCATGACTACTCCATCCGGCCGCCGCGGCGCCCGGGGCGCGCCGGTCGATGCGCGCCGGCCCGGGGGCGGCACCAGACTGGAGGAGCAGCTCGGGGACGGTCGTTCGGGACACAGACAGCGGGATGGGCATGAGTTCTCAGGACGAGGGCGCACCCGGCGCCGGCCGGCTGCTCGCCGGCCGCTACCTGCTGGGGGAGCGGCTCGGACGCGGGGGGATGGGCACCGTCTGGGTCGCCCGGGACACCAAGCTGGAGCGCCGGGTCGCGGTGAAGGAGCTGACCGTCGCCGGCCTCCCGGAGAGCGAGCTCGCCACCCTCAACTCCCGGATGCAGCAGGAGGCCAGGGCGGCGGCGAAGATCAGGCACCGGGGTGTGATCACGGTCTACGACGTGCTGGAGGAGGACGGCCGGCCGTGGATCGTGATGGAGCTTGTCGACGGGCGCTCGCTGGCCGAGGTGATCGGCTCCGAGGGCACCCTGCTGCCCCGGGACGCGGCCCGGGTCGGCGGGCAGGTGCTGGCGGCGCTCGACCAGGCGCACCGGCAGGGCGTGCTGCACCGGGACGTCAAACCGGCCAACATCCTGCTGGAGCGCGGCGGGCGGGCGGTGCTCACCGACTTCGGGATCGCGCTGCTGGAGGGCTCGCCCGGGCTCACCCGTACCGGTGATTTCGTGGGCTCGCCGGACTTCATCGCCCCGGAGCGGATCACCGGCAACCGGCCGGGCCCGGAGTCCGACCTGTGGTCGCTGGGGGCCACGCTGTACGCGGCGGTGGAGGGACAGTCGCCGTTCCACCGCACCACGACCATGGCCACGCTCCAGGCGGTGATCGCCGACCCGCTCGCCGAGCCGCGGCACGCGGGGGCGCTCGCGCCGGTCATCGAGGCGCTGCTGCGCAAGGAGCCGACCGAGCGCCCGAGCGCGGAGCAGGCGCTGGCGATGCTCGCCGAGGTCGGCGGGAGCACCGGGCGCACGGTGGTGGGCCCGCTCACCGAGCGGGCCCCGGCCCCCGAGCCGACCAGGACGCGGACCACCGGGCCGACCCCGGTGCAGCCGATCCGGTCGGCCGCGGCCACCCCGCCGCCCGTGCCGCCGCCGCCCGTGCCGCCCCCGCCGGGTGGCCGGAGCGGGAGCGGCGGCCGTCGCCGGCGGACCGTGCTGATCGCGGCGGGCACCGTGCTGGGCGCGCTGCTCGCCGGGGGTGTGGCGTACGCGGTGGTCAGCAGCACCGACCACGGCGGGCCGAGCGCGGGGGCGAGCCCGGCGGTGAGCACCCCGGCGACCCCGCGGCCGCCGAGCTCAGCGGCCCCGAGCAGCGGGCACGTGACCTCCCGGCCGCCCAGCACGCCGGCCCCCAGCACGCCGGCCCCCAGCACCCCGGCCGGCACCCCACCGAGTACCCCGGCCAGTACCCCGCCGAGTACCCCGGCGAGCACCCCGCCCAGCCCGTCGGCCCCGACCTCGCCGAGCTCCGGCCTGCCGCCGGCCCCGGCCGGCTTCCAGTGGGTGGACGACCCGGCCGGCTTCCAGGTCGCCGTCCCGCAGGGCTGGACCCGCAGCGAGAGCGGCGGCCAGATCGACTACTCGCCCGACGGCGGTGTCCACCTGCTCCGCTTCGCGGTCGCCCCGGGCGCGGTGCAGAGCTCCGAGTCGCACCTGCTGGAGCTGGAGCAGGCCGTCTCCGGGCAGAGCGACTACACCCGGGTCACCCTGCAGGCCAATGTCTTCCAGGGCAACGAGGGCGCCCTGTGGGAGTACACCTGGACCGACGCCGACGGCACCCCGCGGCACGCGGCCGACCAGGCCTTCGTCACGCCGAGCGGCACCGAGTACGCGATCTACCAGGCCGCCCCGGACAGCGACTGGACCACCGCCCAGCAGCAGTTCGCCACCGTACTGCGGACCTTCCGGCCGAGCTGACGGCGCACGGCCGAGGGCCGGACCCCTGGGAAGGAGTCCGGCCCTCGGCTGTCGGCAGGTGCCGCGGATCAGGCGTCGCCGCCGGCCGCGCCCGGGTCGGCCGCCGCCACGTCCAGCAGCTGGTAGCGGTCGATGGCCGCCTTCAGCAGGCTGCGGTCGATCTTGCCCTGCTTGGCGAGCTCGGTGAGCACGCCGAGGACCACCGACTGCGCGTCGATGTGGAAGAAGCGCCGCGCCGCGCCGCGGGTGTCGGCGAAGCCGAAGCCGTCCGCACCCAGCGACTGGTACTGGCCGGGCACCCAGCGCGAGATCTGGTCCGGCACCGCGCGCATCCAGTCGGACACCGCGACGAACGGGCCCTCGGCGCCCTGGAGCTTCTGCGTCACGTACGGGACGCGCTGCGGCTCCTCCGGGTGCAGCAGGTTGAACTCCTCGGCCTCCACCGCGTCGCGACGCAGCTCGTTCCAGGAGGTCGCCGACCAGACGTCGGCCTTGACGTTCCAGTCCTCGGCGAGGATGCGCTGGGCCTCCAGGGCCCACGGCACCGCCACGCCGGAGGCGAGGATCTGGGCCGGGATCTGGCCCGCGGTGGCCGGCGCGTACCGGTGCAGACCCTTGAGGATGCCCTCGACGTCGACGTTCTCCGGCTCGGCCGGCATCTTGATCGGCTCGTTGTAGACCGTCATGTAGTAGAAGACGTCCTCGCCGTGCGGGTGCTCCGCCGACGAGCCGTACATCCGCCGCAGGCCGTCCTGCACGATGTGCGCGATCTCGAAGCCGTACGCCGGGTCGTACGCCACGACGCCGGGGTTGGTCGAGGCCAGCAGGTGCGAGTGGCCGTCCGCGTGCTGGAGCCCCTCACCGGTCAGCGTGGTGCGGCCCGCCGTGGCGCCGATCACGAAACCGCGGGCCAGCTGGTCGGCCATCTGCCAGAACTGGTCGCCGGTGCGCTGGAACCCGAACATCGAGTAGAAGACGTAGACCGGGATCAGCGGCTCGCCGTGCGTCGCGTACGAGGAACCGGCGGCGATCAGCGAGGCGGTGCAGCCGGCCTCGGAGATGCCGTCGTGCAGCATCTGGCCGGTCGGGGACTCCTTGTACGCCAGCAGCAGCTCGCGGTCGACCGACTCGTAGGTCTGGCCGAGCGGGTTGTAGATCTTGGCGGACGGGAAGAGCGAGTCCATGCCGAAGGTGCGGTACTCGTCCGGCGCGATCGGCACGAAGCGGTTGCCGATGCCCTTGTCCCGCATCAGGTCCTTGAGCACCCGGACGAACGCCATGGTGGTGGCGATGGTCTGGTTGCCCGAACCCTTCTTGACCGCCTTGTAGGCGTCGTCGCCGGGGAGCTCCAGCTTGCGCGGCCGCACCTTGCGGGTCGGCACGTAACCGCCGAGCTCGCGCCGGCGGTCGTGCATGTACTGGATCTCCTCCGAGTCCTTGCCCGGGTGGTAGTAGGGCGGGTAGCCCTCGTCGAGCTGCTTGTCCGTGATCGGCAGGTGCAGCCGGTCGCGGAAGCGCTTGAGGTCCTCGACCGTCAGCTTCTTCATCTGGTGGGTCGCGTTGCGGCCCTCGAAGTTCGGGCCGAGCGTCCAGCCCTTGACGGTCTGGGCGAGGATGACGGTCGGCTGGCCCTTGTGCTCGCGGGCCGCCTTGTACGCCGCGTACACCTTGGCGTGGTCGTGGCCGCCGCGACCCAGGTGCTGGATCTGCTGGTCGGTCATGTTCTCGACCATCGCGCGCAGCCGCAGGTCGCCACCGAAGAAGTGGTCGCGGATGTACGCGCCGGTCTCGGTCGCGTAGGTCTGGAACTGGCCGTCCACCGTGGTGTTCAGCTTGTTCACCAGCACGCCGTCGCGGTCCTGGGCGAGCAGCGGGTCCCAGCTGCGGTCCCAGATCAGCTTGATCACGTTCCAGCCGGCGCCGCGGAACTGCGACTCCAGCTCCTGGATGATCTTGCCGTTGCCGCGGACCGGGCCGTCCAGGCGCTGGAGGTTGCAGTTGACCACGAAGGTCAGGTTGTCCAGGCCCTCGCGGGCCGCCAGCGAGAGCTGGCCGAGCGACTCGGGCTCGTCCATCTCGCCGTCGCCGAGGAAGGCGTAGACCTGCGACTGGGAGGTGTCCTTGATGCCGCGGTGCTCCAGGTAGCGGTTCATCCGGGCCTGGTAGATCGCGCCGAGCGGGCCGAGGCCCATCGAGACGGTCGGGAACTCCCAGAAGTCCGGCATCAGCCGCGGGTGCGGGTAGCTGGAGAGGCCGTACGGCGCCTTCGACTTCTCCTGCCGGAAGGCGTCGAGCTGCTGCTCGCTGAGCCGGTCCAGCAGGAAGGCGCGGGCGTAGATGCCGGGGGAGGCGTGGCCCTGGAAGAAGATCTGGTCGCCGGACTCGCCCTCGGCGTCCTTGCCCCGGAAGAAGTAGTTGAAGCCCACGTCGTAGAGCGACGCGGAGGAGGCGAAGGTGGCGATGTGACCGCCGACGCCGATGCCGGGACGCTGCGCCCGGGAGACCATCACGGCCGCGTTCCAGCGGGTCGCGTTCAGGACCTTGCGCTCGATCTCCTCGTTACCGGGGAAGAACGGCTCGTCCTTGGTGGCGATGGTGTTGACGTAGTCCGTGCTGCGCATCTCGGGCACGGCGACACGCTTCTCGCGGGCGCGCTCGATCAGCCGCAGCATCAGGTAGCGGGCACGCTCGCGCCCCCGCTCGTCGATGGCGGCGTCAAGCGACTCCAGCCATTCCGCGGTCTCCTCGGGATCGAAGTCCGGGACCTGACTCGGAAGGCCGCCAATGATGATCGGGTTGCGATCGGATCCGGAAGCCACGCTGTTCCTTCACTGTCGGTCGAAACTGAGGTGTGTCGCGCCGCCTCCATCGTGTACCGCGACTCGGAGATCCGTCATCTCTACCGATCGGTAACCGTTCCACCTGTTGGGCGGGCCGGTCAGGAGGCGTGCTGCGCAGGGCGTCATTGCCTTCGCCGCGCACCCCCGGGGGTTACGAAGAGGTGGTCCGACCTGGTTACCCGGCCGCCCGATGGCGGGCGGTCAGGGTGAGGGCCAACAGGAGACTCTACGCCCGCATGGGCGAGTCCCCCGAATGCCGTTCGTATCTCGGTCAGCTGTACGGCATGAGACCCAGGACCTGGGGAAGCATCCTCGGCAGGGATGGGAAAGGGCAAATCGGTGTGATTCGCGCCACCCCGGGCGGCGTGTTCCCCCGCGACACGTCAACCTTTGGGTGGGATCGGGGGTCGGGTACTTGCGCGAACCGCCGGTCCCGTGTGGACTACGGCCACAGCCTCGGCATGGATGCCGAGCCGAATACTGGAGGTTATTCCCGTGAGCGCGACCGCGGACCCCGCGGACAAGTCCAACCCGGCACTGCGTTTCGGCTTCGAAGAGGGCCAGATCGTCCAGGAGCTCGGGTACGACGATGACAGTGACCAGGAGCTCCGCGAGGGCATCGAGGACATCACTGGTACGGAGCTCGTCGACGAGGACTACGACGACGTCGCAGACGCCGTCCTGCTGTGGCACCGCGAGGAGGACGGGGATCTCACCGACGCCCTGGTCGACGCGCTGGAGTACCTGGCGGAGGGCGGCCTGGTCTGGCTGCTGACCCCGAAGACGGGACGCGAGGGCCACATCGAGGCCTCCGACATCGCGGATGCCGCCCGGACCGCCGGTCTCTCCCAGACCAGCTCGGTGTCGGTCGCCAAGGAGTGGGCCGGCACCCGGCTCGCCACCCCGAAGGCCTCGCGCACCGGCAAGCGCTAGTCCCGATCGCTTTGACGGGCCCCGCTGGAGCTTCCTCCAGCGGGGCCCGGCCGCATCCGCGGGGCGGACTGTAGGAGCCGCCGGGGAGGGTGTTCACCCAGGGCGAAACCGACCCCCCACCAGCCGGAAGCCGTCACTCGTTCGGCGTAACCACCCCGATCGGATGCAAGGATGCCCCTGTCCGCGCGGCACACCGAGGGCCGCGGCACCCCAGAGGAAGGTCCCACCATGGCCATCGAGGTCGGCACCCAGGCTCCGGACTTCGAGCTGAAGAACCAGCACGGCGAGCTCGTGAAGCTCTCCGACTTCCGGGGCGAGAAGAACGTCGTCCTGGTCTTCTACCCGTTCGCCTTCACCGGTGTCTGCACCGGCGAGGTCTGCGCGATCCAGAAGGAGCTCCCGCGCCTGCAGAACGACGAGGTCCAGGTGCTCGCGGTGTCCAACGACTCGCCGTTCACCCTCCGGGTCTTCGCCGAGCAGGAGGGCCTGGAGTACCCGCTGCTGTCCGACTTCTGGCCGCACGGCGAGGTCTCCCGCGGCTACGGCGTCTTCAACGAGGAGAAGGGCTGCGCGGTGCGCGGCACCTTCGTCATCGACAAGGAGGGTGTGGTCCGCTGGTCGATCGTCAACGGCCTGCCGGACGCCCGCGACGAGCAGGAGTACCTGAAGGTGCTCGGCGCGCTCTGAGCCGCCGCACCCGGTGGATCCCGGGGCCCGGCGCGCGCCAGTTCGAGGCGCGCCGGGCCGACTCGCCGTCCCCGGGGGAACCCGGCACTACGATCGGGCCGTTGGCAAGGCAGGCGCCGGTCCGCACGGGCGGGTGCCGGGAACCGCACCACCGGGGGCACCACCCGTGCCTCCCGATTCCTGGAGGCAACACGTGGGTGTCAGTCTGAGCAAGGGTGGCAACGTCTCGCTCACCAAGGAGGCCCCCGGCCTGACCGCGGTGATCGTCGGCCTCGGCTGGGACGTCCGCACCACCACCGGCAGCGGCTTCGACCTGGACGCCAGCGCCCTGCTCTGCGACGAGCAGGGCAAGGTCCGCTCGGACGCCGACTTCATCTTCTTCAACAACCTCAAGAGCGCCGACGGCTCGGTCGAGCACACCGGTGACAACCTCACCGGTGAGGGCGAGGGCGACGACGAGCAGATCAAGGTCAACCTGGCCGGGGTCCCGGCGGACATCGCCAAGATCGTCTTCCCGGTCTCGATCTACGACGCGGAGAACCGGCAGCAGAGTTTCGGCCAGGTTCGCAACGCCTTCATCCGGGTGCTCAACCAGGCCGGCGGCGCCGAGATCGCGCGCTACGACCTGAGCGAGGACGCCTCCACCGAGACCGCGATGGTCTTCGGCGAGCTGTACCGCAACGGCGCGGAGTGGAAGTTCCGCGCGATCGGCCAGGGCTACGCCTCCGGCCTGCGCGGGATCGCCCAGGACTTCGGGGTGAATGTCTGATCCGAGGCGGCGGTTGACTAAGCTGCACGGCCGGGGCCGGCGGGAGCGAGTGCGCTCCCGCCGGCCCCGCGTGCTGCTCCGGCCCGCCGACGGGCCGGGGAGTTCAGGAAGTTCAGGCGGTAGTGCAGCACTGAGCGGGCGGCGGTGGGCGTAGACCTTTGGGGTGCGCCGGCCGCGCCCCGGTGCGGCGGCCGGCCGGACCCCGTGGACACGGAGCCCCGAAGTGCGGGGGGACTAGGGAGGAAGTACATGAGCGTCACGCTCGCCAAGGGCGGCAATGTCTCGCTGACCAAGGCCGCGCCGAACCTGACCCAGGTGCAGATCGGCCTCGGTTGGGACGCCCGTTCGACCACCGGGGCGTCCTTCGACCTCGACGCGAGTGCGCTGCTCTGCTCCGGTGGCAAGGTGCTCGGCGACGAGTACTTCGTCTTCTACAACAACCTCAAGAGCCCCGAGGGCTCGGTCGAGCACCAGGGCGACAACCTGACCGGCGACGGCGACGGCGACGACGAGGTGGTGCAGGTCTTCCTCGACCTGGTGCCGGCGCAGGTCGACAAGGTCGTCTTCGCGGTCTCCATCTACGACGCCGAGACCCGTGCGCAGAGCTTCGGCCAGGTCAACAACGCCTACATCCGGGTGGTGAACCTGTCCGACGGCGCCGAGATCGCGCGCTACGACCTGAGCGAGGACGCCTCCACCGAGACCGCGATGATCTTCGGTGAGCTCTACCGCTACCAGGGCGAGTGGAAGTTCCGCGCGGTCGGCCAGGGCTACGCCTCCGGCCTGCGCGGCATCGTCCAGGACTTCGGCGTGAACGTGACGTAAGGCGCCCCGCGCCCGCGCACGTCGGCGGGCGGCCGGTCCGGGCCCGAAGGTCCGGGCGGCCCGCCCTGCCCGAAACCAACAAAACTCGAAAGGTAACTGACTCCGTGTTCCTCCGCACATTCGGATGGTCCTTCGCCATCACGATCGCCGGCCTGGCGGCTGCCGGCCTGATCTGGGGGGCCGAAGGATTCGGCGTGGTGCTGATCCTCTCGGTCCTGGAGATCTCCCTCTCGTTCGACAACGCGGTTGTCAACGCCACCGTCCTGAAGCGGATGAACCCCTTCTGGCAGAAGATCTTCCTCACCGTCGGCGTGCTGATCGCCGTCTTCGGCATGCGGCTGATCTTCCCGCTGCTGGTGGTCGGTCTGACGGCGCACCTCAACCCCGGCACCGTGATCGAGCTGGCGCTGGACTCCAGCAAGACCTACGACGGCCTCACCTACGCGCAGTACCTGGAGGCCGCCAACCCGGCGATCGCCGCGTTCGGTGGCATCTTCCTGCTGATGATCTTCCTCGACTTCATCTTCGAGGAGAAGGACTTCAACTGGCTGCGCTGGCTGGAGAAGCCGCTGGAGAAGATCGGCAAGCTGGACGCCCTCTCCTCGGTGATCGCCCTCGTGGTGCTGGCCGTCTCCTCCCGGCTGTTCGCGGCCGAGCACGCCGAGACGGTGCTGCTGGCCGGCCTGATGGGCCTGGCCACCTACCTCGCGGTGAACGGCCTGTCCGGGGTCTTCGAGTCCGGCCTGGAGGCCCAGGAGGAGGAAGAGGAAGCGGCCGAGAAGACCGGCAAGTCGCTGGTCCAGGTCGGCGGCAAGGCCGCGTTCTTCCTGTTCCTGTACCTGGAGGTGCTCGATGCCTCGTTCTCCTTCGACGGTGTGGTCGGCGCCTTCGCCATCTCCCAGGACATCTTCATGATCACCCTGGGTCTGGGCATCGGCGCGATGTACATCCGCTCGCTGACCGTCTTCCTGGTCCGCAAGGGCACCCTGGACGACTACGTCTACCTGGAGCACGGCGCGCACTACGCGATCGGCGCACTGGCGCTGATCCTGCTGGTGAGCATCGAGTACCACATCCCGGAGATCGTCACCGGCCTGATCGGTGTCGCCTTCATCGGTGCGGCGCTGCTCTCCTCGGTCGTCCGCAACAAGCGCGAGGCGGCGCTGGAAGGCAGTTCGGCGGGCTGAGCGCGAACCGCCCGGCAACGCGAAGGTCCCCCCGCACAGCAGGTGCGGGGGGACCTTCGCGTTGCCGGGCCGGGCGGTCAGCCGAGCTGCTGCTCGATGGCCCGGAGCTTGCGCTCCAGCGAGTCCAGCTTGGGCATCGCCAGGGTGTCGTCGTCGGCCGTCAGGTCGATCGAGCCGTACGACGAGGAGCCCAGGTAGGAGTCCGAGGAGTACGGGTTGTCGCCCAGCAGGGAGGACGAGGAGGAGCCCACCGCGGCGCGGGGGCGGCGGCCCGCCGAGAGCGCGGCGGGTTCGAGGGTGGAGGGGTGGGTGGGGTCCTCCTGGGCTAGAGCAGGCTCCGTAGCGGGCTGGCCGTCGCTGCCGACCGGCAGCGCCGGCACCTGGCGCCCGCCGCGGGCCCGGGCCAGCACGCCGCCCTGACGGGCGATCGCCTTCAGCTCGGCCCGCTCGCGGCGGTCGGCGCTGCGGGCGCGCACCTTGGCATCCAGCTTGGCCTGGCGGTCCTCGCGGACCTCCTCGACCGCCTCGTCCAGGCTGCGGACGTTCTCCAGCAGCATCAGCGACCAGGCCGCGTAGGTCTCGCGCGGAGCGCGCAGCCAGCGCACGATCCGGATCTGCGGCAGCGGCCGCGGGATCAGGCCCTGCTCGCGCAGTGCGGCGCGGCGGGTCTGCTTGAGCGCCCGGTCGAACAGCACGGCCGCCGAGATCGACATGCCGGCGAAGAACTGCGGAGCGCCGTCGTGCATCCCGCCGCGCGGGGCGTGCACCCAGTTGAACCAGGCCGAGGCGACGGCGAACAGCCAGACCAGCAGGCGGGAGCCGAGCGCCGCGTCACCGTGGCTGGCCTCGCGGACGGCGAGCACCGAGCAGAACATCGCCGCGCCGTCCAGGCCGAACGGCACCAGGTACTCCCAACCGCCGGAGAGGTTGAGGTTCTGCTGGCCGAAGCCCACCAGACCGTGGAACGACAGGGCGGCGGCCACGCCGGCGCAGCAGAACAGCAGCACGTACGAGGCGCCGCCGTAGATCGCCTCCTTGCGCCGGCGGCGCTCCTCGCTGCGCTCCCAGGAGTCGCTGCTCTCGTCGGCGCCGTTGTTCTTGAACCGCAGGAAGGCCACCAGGATGGCGGTGAACAGCAGGGCTGCGCCGCCTACCACGGCCCAGACCAACTGTATGGAGGAGAAGTTCATCGCGGGGAGGGCCTCGGCTTTCGCAGGGCAGGAGAGTTCTACGCGGTCGGGCACAGGGGTCGGATCCCGCCGGGGGAGGCAGGCCTGACAACGCGTCGCGCCCGTCGGGGACATGACGAACGGGACACCTGTGCGGCTAGACGATATCGCGTCCGGGGGTGCGGCATGTTACGGGAGTGGGGATCCTTCTGCCACCAGGACGCGCTCGGGCCCGTGACGTTGACTCACCGGCCGGAAGTGGGTATGGCCCTGACGGCTCGGTACGGGCACGATGGGAGGGCCGGCTGCGGGATCATGGGCCTGGTCGGATCGGACTGGCTCTGGGGGAGGACGCGATGGTCTCGGTGTGGGAGTTCCTGAAGGGCGATCGGAACCATGTGGACTCCGGGGGCCAGTTCAAGATCACCTTGACCAAGTCCCGGCCGCAGCACGCGATCACCGGCTCGGCGGCCACCACCGGCTACCTCTACGTCAATCTGCACTGGGCCGCGCGGACGGCCGACGGCCCGGCCGGCGGCGGCTCGCTGCGCCGCTTCCTCGACCCGCGGATCCTGCGCCCGCTGGCGCCGGACTCCTTCAACCGGCCGCAGCTCAACGTCGACCTCGACCTGGCCTGCCTGTACGAACTGGCCGACGGCACCCGGGGCGTGGTGCAGCCGCTCGGGCAGCTCTTCGGCGACCTGAACCGGCCGCCGTACATCAAGCTGAGCGGCGACGACGTCTACGGTGCGCCCTCCGGCGAGACGATGTACATCAACCTGGAGAAGAAGGACCAGTTCAAGCGGCTGCTGATCTTCGTCTACATCTACGACGACACCCCGGCCTTCGACCGCACCCACGCCACCGTGACGATCGTGCCGCAGAGCGGCCCCCGGCTGGAGATCAAGCTGGACGAGCGGGCCCCCGCGGCCCGTTCCTGCGCGGTGGTGCTGATCGAGAACTCCGGGGACGGCCAGCTGACGGTCCGCCGGGAGGTGCGGTACGTGCACGGCTTCCAGTCCGACCTGGACCGGCTGTACGGCTTCGGGATGCAGTGGCAGCGCGGCTACAAGAGCGGGCCGAGCGCGCCCGGGGCGTGACCCGGGCCGCGGTGGCCGACGGCGTCAGCGGGGCTGGAACTGCGGGCCCTGCGGGGGCAGCGCGAAGCCGCCCGGGGGCTGCGGCTGCCGCTGCAGCTGGACCAGCGGCGGCTGCGGGGGCGCGACGGGTTGCTGCTGCGGATGGCCGTACCCGGTGGGCTGGGGCTGCTGCGGGGGGTAGCCGTACCCCGTGGGCTGGGGCTGCTGCGGCGGGTGGCCGTAGCCGTAGCCGGTGGGTTGCGGCTGCTGGGGCTGCTGGGGCGGGTAGCCGTAGCCGGTCGGTGGGACGCTCGGCGGTGGCGGGGTGGCCCGGGGCGTGCTGGGGGGCGTGCTCGGGGGCGGCGGCGCGGTGACCGGGGCGGCCGGGGTGGCGGGGGCCAGGGTGTAGGTGTCGGGCTCCTCGGCCGGTCGGGCGGGGTGCTGGTCGTCCGAGAGGCGCTGGAGCTGGGCGCCGCCGGTCGAGTCGGAGCCCTGGGCGCCGGCGGAGTCCTCGTCCTCCACCGCGATGCCGTACTCGGTGGCGAGGCCGCCGAGGCCGGTCGTGTAGCCCTGCCCGACCGCCCGGAACTTCCAGCCGCCGTCGCGGCGGTACAGCTCGGCCGCGACCAGCGCGGTGACCTCGCCGGTGCCGGTGATGGTGAACTCCGCCAGCGGATCGGCCGGCTCGCCGGCCGCGAGGTCGTAGAGCAGCACCCGCAGGCCGCTCACGGCGGGGAAGGCGCCGCCCTCGGCGGAGCCGGCCAGCACCACCCGGTCGACCCCGGCGGGCAGCTTGGCCAGGTCGACCTCGACCGCGTCCCAGACCTCGGCGCCGGAGTCGGAACCCTGCTTGGCCCGGTGGCGTACCAGGCCGGACGGGTGCCGGGGCTGGTTGTAGAAGACGAAGTCGGCGTCCGAACGGACCTTGCCGTCCGCGCCGAGCAGCAGCGCGGAGGCGTCCACGTCGGGGGAGCCGGGCGTGGCGGTCCAGCGCAGCACGGCGCGGACCGCGGCGGCCGTCAGCGGGATGTTGGCGCCCTTCGCCATCACATGCGTCATAGCGCACCATCCTGCCCGTTCGCGACCGGTTCGGACAACGCGCCTCCCCTTTGTGGCGAGGTCGCCCGGGCGCCGCCGGGCGCGCGTTGTGTGAAGCGGATGGCAACCTTCCGAGAATTCGATGTTTCACGGCTTCGGCTGGCCGGATCTGTCCGTACGATAAGCGCCCAACGGCTCTGGCCTCCCACCCCTGCGGACGCGCCGCGCGCGGGGCGTGCACGGATCATGGGCTGCGGCGGGACCGGGCGAACCAATCGACCGGCCTGTCCGTCCAACTGTTGAGGCACCACTCACCCGCCATCCGGCGGGCCGCAACCCATCCCAGGGGAGGGCACTTTGCGCCACTTCGGTCACCTCGCGGAGGACGTCCGCAGCCGGCTCTTCCTCCAGCAGCCCGCCGCCTTCGACCGGGGCAGCGAGGCCGCCGTGCTCGCCACGGCCCTGGGCGCCACCCTCTACAGCCCGGCCACCCGGACCACCCTCGCCGCCGACATCCGCAAGCAGGCCGCCCGGGGCGTGGTCTCCATGGTGCTCTGCCTGGAGGACGCGATAGCCGACCACGAGGTGCCGGCCGCCGAGGCCAACCTGGTGGTCCAGCTCGGCGAGCTGGCCGCGGCCCCGGCCCAGCCGCTCCCGCTGCTCTTCGTCCGGGTGCGCGCGGCCGGGCAGATCACCGACCTGGTGGCCCGGCTCGGGCCGGCCGTCGCGCTGCTCACCGGCTTCGTGGTGCCCAAGTTCACCGAGGAGAGCGGCGGCGCCTTCCTGGAGGCGCTGACCGAGGCGGAGAGCGCCTGCGGGCAGCGGCTGTTCGCCATGCCGGTGCTGGAATCCCCGGAGCTGGCCCACCTGGAGAGCCGCCGCGACACCCTGTTCGGCGTCGCCCGGCTGCTGGAGAAGTACCGGGAGCGGATCCTGGCCGTCCGGCTCGGCGTGACCGACCTGTGCTCGGCGTACGGGCTGCGCCGCTCGCCCGACCTGACCGCCTACGACGTCTCGCTGGTCGCCGGGGTGATCGGCGACGTGGTGAACGTGCTCGGCCGGGCCGACGGCAGCGGCTTCACCATCACCGGCCCGGTCTGGGAGTACTTCCCGGTCCAGGAGCGGATCTTCAAGCCGCAGCTGCGCCGCACCCCCTTCGCCGAGGCGCACCCGCCCGCGGAGGGCCTGCGGCAGCAGATCATCGAGCACGATCTGGACGGCCTGATCCGCGAGATCGAGCTGGACCGGGCCAACGGCCTGCTCGGCAAGACCTGCATCCACCCCAGCCACGTCCCGGCCGTGCACGCGCTGTCCGTGGTCACCCATGAGGAGTACTCGGACGCACAGGACATCCTGCAGCAGAGCCGCGGCGGCGGCGGGGTGCTCCGTTCGGCGTACACCAACAAGATGAACGAGGCCAAGCCGCACCGGGCCTGGGCCGAGCGGGTGCTGCTGCGGGCGGAGGTGTTCGGCGTGGCGCGCGAGGAGGTCAGCTTCGCCGAGCTGCTGAGCGCCTGCCTGTGCCCCTGAGCGCCCCGCTGCGCCCCCGGGCGCCCGCCCGTGCCCCGACCAGCGCCGGAGGGCACTCCGGAGGCCGTACGCTCGTTCGAACCGCACGCCCGTGCGGGCACCACCGAAAGCAGGAGTCTTGACAGCACAGCACGCCGAACCGGCGCCCTGGACCGGCCAGTGGGTCACCGACCGGCTGGACCTGCGGCTCACCGGCTCCCCCGAGCTGCCCGCCCTGATCGGGCTCGCGCTGCGGAAGAACCCGCGGCGGGCCCACCTGCTGGTCTCCGGGGTGCTCGGCAAGCACGTCCCGCAGCGCCCCGCCGTGGTGCACGGCGCCGGTCTGGAGCTCGGCCGCCGGGTCCGCGAGCTGCTCGGCCCCGAGGCCGCGGCGCGGGCCGTGGTGCTCGGTTACGCGGAGACCGCGACCGCGCTCGGCCACAGCGTCGCCGACGGCCTGGACGCCCCCTACCTGCACTCCACCCGCCGGCCGGTGGCCGGGGTGGCGCCGGTCGGCGGCTTCGAGGAGGAGCACTCGCACGCCACCTCCCACCTGCTGCTGCCCGAGGACCCGCGCCTGCTGGCCGGTGACGGGCCGTTGGTGCTGGTGGACGACGAGTTCTCCACCGGCAACACCGTGCTGAACACCGTCCGGGCCCTGCACGCCACCCACCCGCGGTCGCACTACGTGGTGGTCGCGCTGGTGGACCTGCGCACCGAGGCCGACCGCGGGCGCCTGGCGGCGGCCGCCGCCGAGCTCGGCGCCCGGCTCGACCTGGTGGCCACCGCCGAGGGCGGCGTGCTGCTGCCGCCGGACGTGCTGGACCGGGCCCGGGCCCTGATCGAGGCGGCCGCCCCCGCGCCCGCCCCCGGGCCGGCGCCGGGCGAGGGCGCTCCGGTGCTGCGGGTCGACCTCGGCTGGCCCGCCGACCTGCCGGACGGCGGACGGCACGGCTTCACCCCCGGGCACCGCGCCCGGCTGGAGCGGGCGCTGCCCGCCTGCGCGGCCGAGCTGGCCGCCCACGTCACCGGCGAGCGGGTGCTGGTGCTCGGCTTCGAGGAGCTGATGTACGCGCCGCTGCGGCTGGCCGGAGCCCTGGCCGAGCTGCTCGGCGAGGACCGGGTCCGGTTCTCCACCACCACCCGCTCCCCGGTGCTGGCGGTGGACGACCCCGGTTACGCGATCCGCACCCGGCTGGCCTTCCCGGCCCACGACGACCCGGCCGACGGGCCGGGCGAGCGCTACGCCTACAACGTCGCCCCCGGCGACGACGTCTCCCGCCGCTTCGACAGCGTGGTCCTGGTGGTGGACGACCCGGCCGACACCCCCGCCCTGATCCAGGGCGAGCAGGCCCTGCTGCAACAGCTGCGGCAGGTCACCGACCAGGTGGTGCTCGCCGTTCTTCCCTCGTACCGCCCACCGACATCCCGCTGATGCCTCGCTGCACCACCATGCAAGCTGAGCACCCCCACCGAAGGCCGGCATGATCACTGAGACCAATCTGACCAGCTCGCCGCCGCTGCACGGACCGGCGTTCTCCTCGTACCCGCCCGAGGACGTCACCTGGCTGCTCAAGGACCTCTCCGAGGTCCCGCTGGAGGCCCCGACCGAGGAGCGCGAGGAAGCCGTCCAGTCGGGCGGCGCCCACTACGCGGAGTCGCTCCCGGTCGAGTACCAGCCCAGCCCCGAGTACCAGGAGCTGTTCCAGCAGGCGCTGACCGCCTCGGCCGAGCGGATCGCGCTGGCCGTCGGCACGGTCGCCGAGACGCTGGTCCGCGAGCGCGGCCGTGAGCTGGTGCTGGCCTCGCTGGCCCGGGCCGGTACCCCGGTCGGCATCCTGATCCGCCGCTGGCTGGCCTTCGCGCACGGCATCGACGCGCCGCACTACACCGTCTCGATCGTGCGCGGCCGCGGCATCGACCAGGTCGCGCTGCGCTACCTGGCCGCCCACCACGACGCCGGTCGGGTGGTCTTCGTCGACGGCTGGACCGGCAAGGGCGCGATCACCCGCGAGCTGGCCGAGGCGGTCGCCGGCAGCGGCTTCGACCCCGACCTCGCGGTGCTCGCCGACCCGGGCGGCTGCGTGCGCACCTACGGCACCCGGGACGACTTCCTGATCCCCTCCGCCTGCCTCAACTCGACCGTCTCCGGCCTGATCTCGCGCACCGTGCTGCGCGACGACCTGATCGGCCCGAACGAGTTCCACGGGGCCAAGTACTACCGCGAGCTGGGCGGCGCCGACGTCTCGCGGGCCTTCGTGGACGCCGTGGTGGAGCGCTTCGTCGCCGTCCGGGAGGCCGCCGAGGCCGCCGCCGAGCGGCTGGCCATCGAGGACCGCACCCCCACCTGGGAGGGCTGGGCGGCGGTCGAGCGGATCAGCACCGAGTACGGCATCGACAGCGTCAACCTGGTCAAGCCCGGGGTCGGCGAGACCACCCGGGTGATGCTCCGCCGGGTGCCCTGGCGGGTGCTGGCCAGGCGCGGCGCCGGCTCCGACCTGGACCACGTCCGGCTGCTGGCCGAGCAGCGCGGCGTACCCGTGGAGGAGGTGGACGGGCTGCCGTACTCCTGCGTGGGCCTGATCCACCCCCGCTACACCCGGGGCGCCACCGGCGCCGACGGTACGGCAGTGCGAGCGGAGGACATCTGATGGACACCCGGTTCCTGGTGGCGAGCGATCTCGACCGCACCCTGATCTACTCCAACCGGGCGCTGGCCCTGGAGATGCCGGACCGGCTGGCCCCCCGGCTGCTCGCGGTCGAGGTGCACGACGGGCGGGCGCTCTCCTTCATGACCGAGGACGCCGCGGAGATGCTGGTCGAGCTGACCTCGCTGGCCACCTTCGTGCCCGCCACCACCCGGACCAGGGCCCAGTACGAGCGGGTCCACCTGCCCGGGCCGACGCCCGGCTGGCTGCCCGAGTACGCGATCTGCGCCAACGGCGGCCACCTGCTGGTCAACGGCGTGCCGGACGAGGACTGGCAGGCCGAGGTCCGGACCCGCCTGGACGCCGCCTGCGCCCCGCTCGCCGAGATGGTCGAGCACCTGGCGATCACCGCCGACCCGGAGTGGACCCACAAGCGCCGGGTCGCCGAGGACCTGTTCGCCTACCTGGTGGTCGAGCGCGCGGAGCTGCCGGAGGGCTGGCTCGCCGAGCTCACCGGCTGGTCCGAGGAGCGCGGCTGGACGGTCTCGCTGCAGGGCCGCAAGGTCTACGCCGTCCCGGCCCCGCTCAGCAAGAGCGCGGCGCTGGCCGAGGTCGAGCGCCGCACCGGCGCCGCCACCGTGCTGTCGGCCGGCGACTCGCTGCTCGACTCCGAGCTGCTGCTCGCCGCCGACCACGGCTGGCGGCCGGGCCACGGCGAGCTCGCCGAGACCGGCTGGACGGCGCCGGGCGTCACCGCGCTGGACCGGATCGGCGTGTCGGCGGGCGAGGAGATCGTCCGTCAGATCCTGGCCCGGGTCCGGGCGGGGGCCTCCGTCCGGGTCTGACGGCGGGGTGGGCCGGGGGCTTGTCCGGGCCCGACGGTCGGGCGCGCGGTCGGTCGGCGATCTGCCGGTGCGCGGGGTCAGGTGCGCGGTGCCCGGGGTCAGGTGCGCGGTCGGCGGTGGCCGCCGCGCAGTACCAGGGCGGGGGTCCGGTCGTCGTAGGCGCCGCAGGCGGTGGCCGACCACGGCGACCACTGCTGCGGGACGGCGTAGTACGGCACCAGGACCGGCCCGCCACCCCGGCGGCGGGCCGCGGCCGGCAGCAGCGCGGGCAGCACGTCCAGGCTCTGCCCGGCCAGGATCGCGTTGCGGCAGGCGGCACAGGCCGGCCGGCGCTCGGCGGCGGCCTCGCGGGCACCCACGGTCGGCCGGCGGCGGGACTTGCGGCCGGACGAGTTCGCCGCGGGGCGGACGGCGGCGCCGTGCAGCGGGTTGTAGAAGCAGCGGACCGCGAACGGGCGGGGGCGCCCGCCCGCGTGCGCGGTGTGCGCTGCGGCCAGCCGCTCGACCGCCTGCTCGGCGAGCACCACGGCGGCGGTCAGGTCCGGCAGGTCGACGGCCTCGTCCAGCAGCCGCCCAGCCGCGTCGTACGCCTCCAGCGCCCAGAGGTAGTTCCGGCGGGCGCCGGTCTCCTCCGGCGGGAGCTGAAGTTCGGCCGCCCGGAGGAGGTCGCCGGCCGCGGTGACCCGCTCGGCGGCGATCTCCGCCAGCCGGTCGCGGAGCACCTGCCACTCGCGCAGCACGAGCTCCCGGGCCTGCTTCGACTCCCGGCGGCCCGGCGGGCGCGAGCCCTGCTCCTCGGGCCGGAGCAGGCGCAGGAACCACCAGTGGCGAAACACCTGACCCCCTCTGCGGTCACGGCCGTCCGCGGTCACGGTCGGACGGAACCGGACGGAACACGCGCCCGGGCGCGAAACTGCGCGACACCGCGGGGCGCCGCGCGGTAGCGCAGGGCAGTGCCTTGAGCCGCTGCTACCGGCGCCTCAGCCGCAGCAGCCGCCACCGCAGCAGCCACCGCCGCCACCGGCGGGGGCCTGCGGGGCGGCCGAGGCCGAGGAGCCCGAGCCACCGGTCACGGCGACCGTGGAGAGCAGCTTGGCGGTGTCGGTGTGACCCTGCGGGCAGACGGCGGGGTCGTTGGCCTGGGCCATGGCGCGGCGGAGCTCGAAGGTGGCTCCGCAGGAGCGGCAGCGGAAGTCGTAGCGAGGCATACCGGCAGCGTACCCAGCTTCAGCCGGTGGAGGGCTCGCTGCGCCGCTTCCGGCGCACGTAGATCTGCTTGCGGACCCGGGCGACCACCGTGCCGTCGGCGGCCAGGACCTCGGTGTCGAACCAGATCAGGGCCTTCTTGCCCTCGGCGGTCAGCTCGCGGATCTCGGCCAGCCGGTCGTCGGTGAGGTGGAACTCCGCGAAGACGTCGCCGCGGCCCGGCGAGACGAACTCGATCTCGGCCGCGCTGTCCCAGACCAGGTGGTCCGGGCCGAGGTTCTGCATCACCAGCAGCATCCAGAACGGGTCGGTCATGGCGAAGATCGAGCCGCCGAAGTGGGTGCCCACGTAGTTGCGGTTCAGCCGGCTCAGCCGCAGCCGCACCTTGGCGGTCCGGAAGTCCGGGCCGATCGACAGCACCCGGATGCCGGCGAACAGGAACGGCGGCCAGATGGTGAGTACGCGTCGGAAGGTGGACGCGGTGAGCTTCCGCTTTCGTGCCATGGCGCCACTCTAGCAACCAAGTTACCGATGGGTAGGGTTGCGGTTCCGGGAGCCGGTCAGTGGCTCCCGCGGATCATCGTGACCACTTCGGCCGCCGTCTCCCGCACCGCCGCCAGCTCGGTCAGGAAGTGCCAGTAGTCCGGGTGCCGGCCGGCCTCCTCCAGTGTCGCCACCGCCCGGTCCAGCCGGGTGACCGCCGCGTCCAGCGGCCCCGCGTGCCGCGGGTCCGGGGTCTGCCGGCCCGACATCGCGAGGCGCTGCGCGTCCCGCAGGGCGAACCGGGCCCGGTCGATCTCGTGCTGCGGGTCGCGCTCCACCTCGTTCAACTGCCGCAGCCGGTCGGTCACCGCGGCGACCGAGCCCTCCGCGGTGTCCAGCAGCGCCCGTACCGTCCCGATCGCGGCGGTCGCGTCCGGCCAGCGCTGCTCGTCCCTGGCCCGGACGGCCTCCGCCAGCCGGTCCTGTGCCGTCCGCACCGCGGACGGGATCTGGGCCGGCACGTGCTGCAGGTCCTGCCAGCAGGCCACCGCGAACCGGCGGCGCAGCTCGCTCAGGGCCGGCTCCACCGCCTCCGACCTGGTCTCCAGCGCCTGGATCCGGGTCCGCAGGCTGCCCACCCGGCGGTCGATCTCCCGTGACCGCTCGGGCAACTGCTCGGCGGCCGCCCGGACCGCCTCCGCCCGACCGCGCACCTGCTCGGCGCGGTGCAGGGTGTCCGGTACGCCGTGCCGGCCGGCGCCCTCGTTCAGCTTGGTCAACTCCGGTGCCAGCTCGGCCAGTCGGGCCGCCAGGTCGTCCGCCTTGAGGCCGCTCGCGCGCACCGCCTCCAGTGCGGTGGTCGCCCCCAGCAGCGCGCGCTTGGCCTGCTCGACGGCCGGTGTCACCTTCATCAGCTCGGTCTCGGCCCGGTCCACCAGCGGCTGCAGCCGGGCCAGGAAGTCGGTCAGCTCGGTCTTCGCCGCCTCCAGCCGGTGCTGTGCCTGCTCCAGCTGCTGCCGCGCCCGGGCGGCGGCCGACGGCTCCAGCTCCTCGGCCTCCAGGTCGTGGGCGTCGAGCGCGGTCAGATAACCGACGGTGACCTCGTCCACCCGGGTCGAGATCTGCCGGAAGTCCGCCAGGGCCTGGCGGCCGGTGCGCTCGTCCTCGACGGCCCGGATGGTCTCGACCGCGAGCTGCACCTCGCGCTGGGTGGAGTCCAGCTGGTAGAAGGCCTCCTGCGCGGCATCCCGGGCGGCCTGCGCGTCCGCCCGCTGCCCTTCGCCCCGGCGCCACCAGCCGCCCCGCCCGCCGCCACCGCCGGCCACCCTCACACCGCGCTCCCTGTTCGGCCCCGCTCGCCTGATCCACCGCCCATTCTTGCTGATCTCCACCCCCCACCGGCACCCCCGGGGCGGGGCATGCCGACAAGGGGGCGGCGGGTAGGCCACCGGACCAGGTACTCTTGGCTGTCGCCGTGCGGCCGGAGAGCCGGTGCACACGGCACGCGGGCGCATAGCTCAGCGGTAGAGCGCCGCCCTTACAAGGCGGATGTCGGCGGTTCGAAACCGTCTGCGCCCACCAGTACCAGAAGCCCCGGACCGAACGCGGTCCGGGGCTTCTGTCATCCCCGGCCCCGCCCCGGTGGTGACTCCGGGGCGACGGGGTGGGCGTGCGGATGCCGCGGGGGCGGGGGTGCCGAAAGGCCGACGCACCATCAGCTGTTGCGGCCTCACCCCCCCCTTCTCCGGTGTCCGGTTGGCGTGGATCGCAGGCTTTGTATTCCTATGACCGGGTATAGACAATCGCTTTGACCTTCCGTCAACTCATCGACACTATGCACCTGACTTAATCGAATTCTCATTCGGGGAGTGCAGTGTCGGTACGGACTGGGCGAAGACGACCCATTCAGGCCTGGGTGGCAGCGGCAGTAGCCACCGGAGCCCTTCTGGGATCGGGGGCCGTCCCCTGGACGGCGCCCGTCGCGGTGGCCGCCGGGAGTGCGGCGTCGACGGGCGATGAGGGTGCGCGCCCCGAGGCCGGTGGCGCCGCCGAGGTGGCGGCGGTTGTGGAGGCGAGGCGGACCGGGAAGCCGGTCGAGGTGGCCTCGAAGCGGTCCGAGACCAGCGATGTGGTCGCGCAGCCGGACGGCAAATTGGTGGCGACGACGTATGTGCAGCCGCACCGGGTGCGTAGGGCCGGTGGTTGGGTGGACATCGATCCGGCGTTGTCGGTGCGGGCGGACGGTTC
>NZ_JBFAQT010000044.1:0-57370 GCF_040678895.1 Kitasatospora sp. NPDC049258 | reverse complement strand
GCCGAGGAGCTCCACCGCGCCGGTGGGCGGCAGCGACACCAGGCCGTGCCGCAGCAACTGCTGCTCGGCGGCCGGGTCCGGGCGCCGCCCGTCTGCGTGCTCCAGGATCGCTGGGTGATCCGAGCTCAGGAGGGCTGCGTGCTCCCAGCTCAGGAGGAGCGAGAGGCCCGCAGCTCCGGCAGCTCCAGCAGCTCGGTCTCGTCCTCCGGGGTCAGGTCCACCACCTCGGGGCGGCCGTGGTCCGGCTCCGCCTCCTCGGCCCGCTCGACCACCGGCTCCTCGGCCGGCGGCTCCACCACGCGCACCTGCGGCACGGCGTAGCGGGCGCTCGCCGCCACCGCCTCGTCGCCGACCACATCGGCCAGATCGCCCACCGAAGGGGCCGGCGCCGCCGCCCGGACGGCCGCCCGGGCCGCCCCCTGGCGGCCGAAGAAGCTGAAACCGGAGCCCCGCCCGGCACCCGGCTGGGCCGGCCGCGGCCGCTGCCGGCCGCCGGGCGCCACCGTGGCGGCCGGCGCCGGGGCCAGCGCCGTGCCGGTGCCCTCGGCCACCGGTGCGGTCAGCACCGGGCGCTCGGGGGCGGCGGCCACCGCCGCCCGCAGCGGGCCGGGCTGCCCCGTGGAGCCGGCCGCGACCAGCTCCGGAACGCTGCGCCGGGCGGCCAGCTGCGCCCGGGTCTCGCTCGCCCGGCGTGCCTCGGCCAGCTCGGCCTGCCGCTCCAGCTGGCGCAGCACCGAGGCCGCGCGGACGTAGGCGGCCGGGGTCGCGGGGTACTTGGGGCGGGCCGCGGCCAGCGCCCGCTCGGCCGCCTCGGCGTCCTTGAGGGCCTGCGCGGCCACCGCCATGGCCCGCTCGCGCAGCAGCCGGGCGACCTCGGTCTCCGCCTTCGCCAGCCGCGACTTCTCGGCCGTCAGACGCCGCCCGAACCTGGTCGCGCGCTCCTCCGCCACCTCCGCCGCGTACTCGGCCTCGGCGAGCTGCTCCTCGTACCGCTCCTCGGCGCGCATCCGCTGGGTGACGGCCAGCTGGGCCGCCGCCCGGGCCGCCTTGTCGCGCTGACGGAGCACCACCCCGAGCCCGACGGCGGCGAAGACCGCCGCGACGCCCACCGAGCGGGCCGCCACCTGGTCCGGACTGGCCACCAGCGCGGCCAGCGCCGCGACGACGAGAACACCGATGGCGACCGGCGGCAAGGACCGGCCGAGGAGGGAGGAATGACGGTGGCGTCCACGAGACATGCCAAAGAAACTAGCGTGCGAATTGGGGCCCTGTCAGCCTCGCCACTCATTCGGCCCTTGACATTTCCGGGGCGCCACACCGAGCTCCGCCCCGATCACGCTGGGCCACGGTCGCGGCGGGCCGTGGAGACCGCCTCCGACACCGCCGCCGGGCCGCCCGGGCCCGGGCTCAGCGGTGGGCGGCCGGCCGGCCGGGCGGGGCGCCGTCGTGGTCCTCGGGCAGCCGGCAGATGTGCTGGAGCCAGAGCGCCACGGCGATCACCGCCGCGCCGGCCAGCACCGCGAACCCGGCCGTGATCGCCTGCGACCGGCGGACCGCGATGTCCAGCTGGCCGAGCAGCACGATCCCCACCCCGGCGTACACCCCGGACACCACCGCCGAGACCAGCGCGCTGGCCTGACCGAGCACCAGCGCCCGCGCCGCACCGAGCGGGTCGACGCCCTTGGCCCCCGGCTGCCGCTCCCGGACCGCCTTGAGCCTGGACCGCAGCGAGATCGCGGTGGCCAGCAGCACGACCGCGATCCCGGCCAGCACGATGGGCGCGAAGACCGGCACCCCGGGCAGCGCGCCGCGCGCGTCCCACACCTTGGCACCGGCCCAGGACAGCACCGCGGCCACCGCGGCGATGCCGAGCAGCAGACGTAGACGGAGCGGCTTCACGCGTAGGAGGTCCCTTCCCGACAATCGCGGCGGCTGACGGCGGCCAGGACACCGTACCGGGCGGGGCCGCCGCGGTACCTACTCGTACGGCCGTGGCCGGTGGAAGGTTCCCGGCCCCGGCGCCCCGGACCGGTGCTACTCGGGCAGCCGGAGCTGGATGTCCTCGCGGCGCCACACCACCTGGCCGGGCTGCCCGACCAGGACGTCCAGCAGCGCACCGACCGGGCCCTGGCCCGGTACCTCGGCCGCCGGGTCGGCGTCCTGCCAGGGAGCGAGCACGAAGGCCCGCTCGTGCGCCCGCGGGTGCGGCAGCAGCAGCACCGGGTCGTCGCTGGTCACGCCCTCGTAGGAGAGGATGTCGACGTCCAGGGTGCGCGCGCCCCAGCGCACCTCGCGGACCCGGCCGAAGGCGTCCTCGACCGCGTTGGCGCGGTCCAGCAGGTCGCGCGGCGGCAGGCTGGTCCGCAGCACGGCGACGGCGTTGAAGTAGTTCGGCTGCTCGCCGGGGCCGCCGAGGGCCTCGGTCTCGAACACGGCCGAGACGGCGGTGATCCGGATGCCGGGGGTGTCCGCGAGCGCGTCCACCGCGCCCTGCAGGGTCTCCAGCCGGTTGCCGAGGTTGCTGCCGAGGGCGACCACGGCCGAGCGGGTGGTGTGCAGGGTGGATTCGGCGCAGTCCACCCGGCGCTCCAGGTCGAACGTGGTCGGCGAGGCGGTCGGGTCGCTGGTGCTCATCAAAATCCCTCTGCTCGGGGCGGCGGGAGGCTGCGGCCGCTGGACATGGGGGCGGCGCACGTCATGCGCGGCCCCGGTGAATGGTGATGGTGACGTCGTCGAACGGGACGGTGATCGGGGCGTCCGGCTTGTGCACGGTGACCTCGACCTCCTCGACGACCTCGTGGCTGAGGCACTGGTCGGCAATCCGCTGGGCGAGGGTCTCGATCAGGTCGACCGGATCACCGGCGATGACCGCGGTGACCTCCTCGGCGATGATCCCGTAGTGGGCCGTACGCGTGAGGTCGTCGCCCGCGGCGGCCGGCCGGGTGTCCAGATGGAGCACGAGGTCGACGACGAAGGTCTGCCCCTCGATCCGCTCGCGCTCGAAGACGCCGTGGTGGCCGCGGGCACGCAGGCCCCGCAGGGTGACGCGGTCCAGCAAACGAATCACTGCTCCCAGATTCGGTCCCCGCGCGGGGCAGGGTGGTGGCGGGCTCCGTCGCCCGCTGCCCCCGAATCTACCCGCGGGCACCGACACCGCCTGACCGTCTACCCGGCGCGCCCGCGCGCCACGCGCGCCGCTTCGGCGATTGACGTGAACGTTCGGTGCCGTCCGGCGGACATCCGGGCGCCCACCGGGCCCGCGCCCGGGCCGCTCGGCGAGGTCAGTCCTCGTCCTCGTCGTCGCCGCTGGTCAGGACGGGTGAGCCATGGTGCGACCAGAGCCGCCAGCCGTCCGCCGTGCGGCGGAACAGGTTGGTCGAGACGACCTTGCCGCCGACCAGCGGGCCCAGCTCGCCCTCCTCTTCGGCCTCGCCGCCGGAGAGGATGTTCTCGGTGCAGGTGACCAGCGCCACATCACCTTGCACCTCCACCTCGACATCGGTCAGGAAGAACTGGATGTACTCGGTGTTCATCATGATCAACATGTACGAACGGGTGACCTGGGCCCGGCCGCGCAGCACCGGCCAGCCGGGGTGGACGCACACCACGCCGTTCTTGTCGTCCGCGTCCGCCGCGCCCAGCCAGATCGCCTCGACGGCCTCCAGATCCCCGGTCTCCAGCGCCTCGTAGAGGGCCTGGTTGGCGGCCAGCACCGCGTCGCGGTCCAGCTCCGGAGCCGCCGCCGGGTTGTTGCTCCGGTCGTTGCCGCTCACCGCTTCTGCCACGCCTTACCCCCTCTGTGCGGCCTGCTCCCAGGCCGCGACCACTCGGACGGCGTCGGCCGTACCGGCCACGTCGTGCACCCGGACGGCCCAGGCGCCCGCCCGGGCCGAGAGCACCGAGACGGCCGCCGTGGCGTCGTCGCGCTGCCGGGCCGGGCGCGGCTCCCCGGTTTCCGGGTTGGCGAGCAGCGTACCCAGGAAGCGCTTGCGGGATGCGGCGACCAGGACCGGGCGGCCCAGCGCGGTCAGCACGTCGAGGCGGCCCAGCAGCGCCCAGTTGTGCGCGCTGGTCTTCGCGAAGCCGAGACCGGGGTCGAGGATCAGCTGCTCCTCCTTGACCCCGGCGGCCAGCAGGGCGGTCATCCGCGCGGCCAGCTCGGCCGCCACGTCGGCCACCACGTCCCGGTAGACCGCGAGGCGGTCCATGTCGGCGGACTGGCCGCGCCAGTGCATCACCACGAACGGGGCGCCGGTCCCGGCGACCACCTCGGGCATGGCCGGATCGGCGAGGCCGCCCGAGACGTCGTTCACCAGGCGGGCGCCGGCGGCGACGGCCTGCTCGGCCACGCTCGCCCGCATGGTGTCGACGGAGACCACCACACCGGCCGCCGCCAGCTCGCGGACCACCGGGATCACCCGGCGCAGCTCCTCCTCCTCGGTGACCCGCTGCGCGCCGGGGCGGGTGGACTCGCCGCCGACGTCCACCAGGTCCGCCCCGCGGGCCGTCAACGCCAGACCGTGCGCCACCGCGGCGGCGGGATCGAGCCACAGGCCGCCGTCGGAGAAGGAGTCGGGGGTCACGTTGACGACCCCCATCACGGCGCATCGGCCGAGGCTGGGGAGTCCGGGGAGAGGGTTGTTCATGAAGTCATTATCGAGCGGCGAGGGCGGGACCGACGGAAAGCCGATGACGGCTGACAGATTCTGAAATCCGTCAGCCGTCATCGGTCGATCGTCATCGGTCGATCGTCATCGCTCGGCCGCCGTCAGGCCGCCTCGGTCACCGTGCCGACCTTCACCGACTCCGGCATCAGCCCCTGCCGCTGCCGCTTGCGCCCGAACCGCGGCATGCCCAGCGTGATGAAGGCCTCCGCCTGCATCGCCGCGAAGCCGATCCGCGGCAGGTCCCGGGTCGCCGGGTAGACCAGGAACCGCGGCTCCCACTCCGGCTGGAACTTGGCGTTGAACTTGTACAGCGACTCGATCTGGAACCAGCGCGAGAGGAACACCAGCAGCCCGCGCCAGGCGCGCAGCACCGGCCCCGCGCCGATCCGCTCACCGCGCGCCAGCGCCGAGCGGAACATCGCGAAGTTCAGCGACACCCGCCGCACGCCCAGCGCCGGCACCTCCTGGAGGGCCGCCACGATCAGCAGCTCGTTCAGCCCCGGGTCGGCCTCCCGGTCGCGCCGCATCAGCTCCAGCGAGATCCCGTCCGGGCCCCACGGCACGAAGTGCAGCACCGCCTTGAGGTCGTCCCCGGTGCCGGCCGCCTCGTCACCCGCCGCGGCGCCCTCCGGCGCCTTGTGCGCGGTGACCACGACGCACTCGTCGTCACCGATGTCGCCGAACCGCCCGAGCGCCATCGAGAACCCGCGCTCGGTGTCGGTGCCGCGCCAGCGCGCCGCCGCGTCCGCGATCTGCCGCTTCTCGGCCTGGCTCAGGTCGCCGACCCGGCGGACCTTGCAGGAGTAGCCGTTGCGCTCGATCCGCTTGACCATCTGCCGGACGTTGCGCATCGCCCGCCCGGAGAGCGAGAAGGCCGCCGTGTCCACGATCGCCTCGTCGCCCAGCTCCAGCGCGTCCAGCCCGGCCTCCCGGGTCCAGACCTCGCCGCCCACCTCGCTGCAGCCCATCACGGCCGGCACCCAGGCGTGCTCGCGGGCCTCGGCCATGAAGACCTTGATCGCGCCGGGCCAGGCCTCCACGTCGCCGACCGGGTCACCGGAGGCCAGCATCACGCCGGACACCACCCGGTAGGAGATCGCCGCCTTGCCCGAGGGCGAGAACAGCACGCTCTTGTCCCGGCGCAGCGCGAAGTAGCCCAGCGAGTCCCGCTGCCCGTGCCGGGCCAGCAGCTCCCGCACCCGGACCTCGTCCTCGGGGGTCAGCTCGGGCTCCGGCTTCTCCGGGCGCAGCGCCAGGTAGCCGGTGGTGAACGCGGTCAGCAGCCCGAGGGCGCCGAGCGAGTACGCGACCAGGTCGGCGATCCGCTCGCTGCCGTACCGGATCGGCCCGTCGAAGCCGAACAGGCCGTACACCGTCTCCTGCAGGCGCTCGGCCAGGCTGGGGTCGCCCAGCTCCGACTTCGGGTGCACCGAGACGATCAGCAGCCCGAGCCCGAGGCTGACCAGCGACATCGCGACCAGGTTGGCCACCGCCCGCCAGCGGGTGCGCGGGTCGGCCTTGGCGTAGAACTCCCGGCGGTGGATCAGCACCACCACGAACAGCACCAGCGACACCACGCACGGCCCCGGCTGGTGCCAGCGCAGCGCCTGCAGCGCGGCGCCGAGCGGCAGCAGCACGCAGACCGCGCGCCAGGCCCGGCGCTTGCGGCGGCGCAGCGCGTGCGCCAGCAGCACCAGCAGCAGGCCGATCATCAGGGTGCCGACCGCGGCCAGCGTGGTGGTCGCCCCGGGCAGCTGCCCGGCGAAGGTGTGCACCTTGGTGTGGCGCAGCTTGGGGAAGATCGCGCTGCAGATGTCCAGCAGCCCGATCAGCAGGCAGGCGTAGCCCACCGCTCCGGGCAGCCAGGCCCTGGGCACGGCGGCGGCTTGGGTACGGAGCGTCTGCAGACCCCGGCGGCGGGGCTGCTCGGGCGACGGCTCAACGGACACGGGAACGCTCATGGAAGCTCAGCCTAGAGGCTGTCTGGGGCTGTCCTGTCACTCCGGAGGAGGAACTGTGATGGACCTTCATGGCTATTCCTTGGTCTGGCAATCCGCACGTCAAGAAAGCCCCAACGGGCGGCCAAAGCCGCCCGGGGACAGGGGTTCCCTGGGCCGTCGGAGCCTGGGGACGGGTGATGCCGCGGGCCCGTCCGTCCGGCGGGACGGCCTGCCGGACGGGCCGCGGCAGCGGGAGAACAGAGAGACGGGTGCCACCCGCGGAACGAGCGGCACGGGTCCAGCATCGCCGCACCGGCGCTCCAGAACCCCCGCCGACGCGACACACACGGTGGACGCCGCATTCTAGGGCTTCGGTTGCGCCCTCCCCCAGCCGCGGGGCGAACCGGGCCCGACGCCCGGTCAGGCTAGCTCCGCTGGCCGGAGCTGACAGCCCAACGCACGATGAACCCTGGCCCGACAACTTCCCCAGGGAGGGCGACCCCGGATGAAACTGACCAGCAGCGCGCTGGTGTACTCGCTGACCGTGCTGGCCGCCGTCGGGCTGCTCGCCACGCTCTGGCTCTGGCCCAGGCTGGCCCGCCAGCGCCCGCTGCCGGTGCTCGGCCGGCTGGCCCTGCTGAGCGTGGTTCAGGTCGCGGTGCTCTCGGTGCTCGGGCTCACGGTGAACAACTCCTTCGGCTTCTACACCTCCTGGGACGACCTGCTGCGCCCCGGCGGCGCCCCGCTGGCGCTGGCCGCCGCGGCGTCCCCCCGCGGCGCCGCGCCCGACCTCACCAAGCTGGTCCAGCCGACCACCGAGGGCGGCATGGAGACCGTCAAGGACCTGCTCCCCGCCGGCACCCCCCAGGAGGTCGGCAAGGTGGAGTCGATCCGGGTGAACGGGCCCGCCTCCGGCCTGTCCGACCAGGTCTTCGTCTACCTGCCGCCGGAGTACTTCGCCCCGGAGTACGCCAAGATGCGCTTCCCCGCGGTGCTGGCGATCGGCGGCTTCCCCGGCACCTCGCTGCACCTGCTGGACGGGCTGAGGCTGCCGCAGACCGTCACCGAGCTGCACCGGGCCGGCCAGGTCACCCCGTCCGTGATCGTGATGGCCCGGCCGACCGTCGCCCCGCCGCGCAACACCGAGTGCGTGGACGTGCCCGGCGGGCCGCTCACCGAGACCTGGTTCGCCAAGGACCTGCCGAACGCCGTCCGCTCCGCCTACCGGGTGCGCGACTCCGAGAACTCCTGGGGCGTGCTCGGCTACTCCACCGGCGGCAGCTGCGCGCTGCGCCTGGCCCTGCGCTTCCCCGACCGCTTCGCCGCCGCGGCGGCCCTGCACGCGGACTACCAGGTGCCGAACGACTACTCCACCGGCGGCGACCTCTTCCACGGGGACACCGCCCTGGCCAGCCAGTCCGACCTGCTGTGGCGGCTGCGCAACCTGCCGGCCCCGAAGTCATCCCTGCTGGTGGTGAGCACCAGGACGGAGGAGAACTTCAAGGCGACCGAGGACTTCCTGGCCCTCGCCCGGCAGGTGGCGGAGGCCCACCCGGAGTTCAAGGTGGACTCCACCTTCCTGGACGACGGCGGCCACAACTTCGACTCCTGGCAGCGCGAGCTGCCGGCGGCGCTGAAGTGGCTGGGCGACCGGCTGGGCACCTTCGAGTGGGTCAACGACCGCTCCTGACGACCACTCCCGACGGCCTCACCCGGGCCTCTGCCTGGCAGGCCGACGAGCCCGGGTGCGCCGACGCGATCAGCGCCCGATGATGAGGCTCATCGCCTCGGCCCGGGTGGCCGGGTCGCGCAGCTGGCCGCGCACCGCGGAGGTGATGGTCTTGGCGCCGGGCTTGCGGATGCCCCGCATCGACATGCACATGTGCTCGCACTCGATCACCACGATGGCGCCGCGCGGCTCCAGGATCCGCATCAGCGAGTCGGCGACCTGGCTGGTCAGGCGCTCCTGAACCTGGGGGCGGCGGGCGTAGACGTCGACCAGCCGGGCGAGCTTGGACAGACCGGTGATCTTGCCGCTGGTGGACGGGATGTAGCCGACGTGCGCCACGCCCCGGAACGGCACCAGGTGGTGCTCGCAGGTGGAGAACACCTCGATGTCCTTGACCAGCACCATCTCGTCGTGGCCGAGGTCGAAGGTGGTGGTGAGGACGTCCTCCGGCCGCTGCCGGAGCCCCGCGAATATCTCCTGGTAGGCCCGCGCCACCCGGGCCGGGGTCTCCAGCAGACCCTCGCGGTCCGGGTCCTCGCCGACCGCGATCAGCAGCTCGCGGATCGCGTCCTCGGCACGCTTCTGGTCGAAGGGCCCGACGGCGGCTTCACCCTCAAGAGTCACCGGGTCGATCATGCGTGCCTCGCTTGGCTGGCGGAATTGGACGGGGGAACTGCACCGAGCAGCACGAATGCCGCGCCTCCAGGGTACAAACCCCGGTGACGCGGCATCCATTCCGATCGGACGGGCCGGGTGGATCAGCTCTCGGCCGGGCCCTCCGGCAGCTTGCGCACGTCCACCGCGGGGGCGTCGACGGCCGGCACGGCGATGCCGTTGCTGAGCGCGAGCTCCTTCGGGGACTGCACGGGCGGCCGGGTGGACGGAGTGCGCCGGGAGGAGCCCGTCCAGGCCGGACGGTGCGGACGCTTGATCACGTGAGTGAAGATCTCCGCGATCTGCTCCTTGTTCAGCGTCTCCTTCTCCAGCAGCTCCAGGACGAGGTTGTCGAGCACGTCGCGGTTCTCGACCAGGATCTCCCAGGCCTCGTTGTGCGCCGTCTCGATGAGCTTCTTGACCTCCTCGTCCACCAGCCCGGCGACCTCTTCCGAGTAGTCGCGCTGGTGACCCATCTCACGGCCGAGGAACGGCTCGGACTCGCTGGAGCCGAACTTGATCGCGCCGAGGCGCTCGCTCATGCCGTACTGGGTGACCATGGCCCGCGCGGTGGCGGTGGCCTTCTCGATGTCGTTCGAGGCGCCGGTGGTCGGGTCGTGGAAGACCAGCTCCTCCGCCGCCCGGCCGCCCAGCATGTAGGCCAGCTGGTCGAGCATCTCGTTGCGGGTGGTGGAGTACTTGTCCTCGTCCGGCAGCACCATGGTGTAGCCGAGCGCCCGGCCCCGGGACAGGATGGTGATCTTGTGCACCGGGTCGGAGTAGTTGCACGCCGCCGCCACCAGGGCGTGGCCGCCCTCGTGGTACGCGGTGATCTTCTTCTCCTTGTCGGACATGATCCGGCTGCGCTTCTGCGGGCCGGCCACCACACGGTCGATGGCCTCGTCCAGGAGGAAGTTGTCGATCAGCTTCTTGTCCGAGCGGGCGGTCAGCAGGGCGGCCTCGTTGAGGACGTTGCTGAGGTCCGCGCCGGTGAAGCCGGGGGTGCGCTTGGCGACGGCCGAGAGGTCGACGTCGGGCGCGATCGGCTTGCCCTTCTGGTGCACCTTGAGGATGTCCAGCCGGCCCTGGAGGTCGGGGCGGTCGACCGCGATCTGCCGGTCGAACCGGCCCGGGCGCAGCAGCGCCGGGTCCAGGATGTCCGGACGGTTGGTGGCCGCGATCAGGATCACGCCGCCCTTGACGTCGAAGCCGTCCATCTCGACCAGCAGCTGGTTGAGGGTCTGCTCGCGCTCGTCGTGGCCACCGCCGAGACCCGCACCGCGGTGCCGGCCGACGGCGTCGATCTCGTCGACGAAGATGATCGCCGGCGCGTTCGCCTTGGCCTGCTCGAACAGGTCGCGGACCCGGGAGGCACCGACACCGACGAACATCTCGACGAAGTCGGAGCCGGAGATCGAGTAGAACGGCACCCCGGCCTCGCCCGCGACGGCGCGCGCCAGCAGGGTCTTGCCGGTCCCGGGCGGGCCGTAGAGCAGCACACCCTTGGGGATCTTGGCGCCGACGGCCTGGAACTTGGACGGCTCCTGCAGGAACTCCTTGATCTCCTGGAGCTCCTCCACCGCCTCGTCCGCACCGGCCACGTCGGAGAACGTGGTCTTCGGGGTGTCCTTGGTGAGCAGCTTGGCCTTGGACTTGCCGAACTGCATGACCCGCGAGCCGCCGCCCTGCATCTGGTTCATCAGGAACAGGAAGACCAGGACGATGATCACGATCGGCAGCATCGAGAGCAGCAGACTCATGAAGGTCGACTGCTTCTCGGGGCTGATCGTGTAGTTGTCGGGCAGCTGTCCGTCGGCGAACTGCTTCTGCAGCGTGTCCGCGACGTCCTTGGCCTGCGAGTCCGAGACGTAGGACGCCTGGAACTTGCTGCCCGAGGGCTGCTTGCCGGAGCCGTTGGTCGGGAGCTTCTGCCCGTCCTTGAGCTGGATCTTGATCAGGTTCGAGTCACCCGTGGTGATCTCGGCCGACTTCACCTGGGTCTTGTCGATCGCGGCCACGACCTGGCCGGTGTCCACCGTCTTGTAGCCGCCGGAGTCCGAAACGACCTGCATCAGCACAACGACGGCGAGAGCGGCCAGCACGATCCACATGATCGGCGCACGGAAGTATCGCTTGACGTCCATCCATGCGGGGCGTTGCCGCCCCGTCCCTCCTGCCACTCAACGGCGCTGCGCGACTGGGGCCGCGGGCGCATACCGGGTATGTGCTCATGAGAAGAGCGGTTTATTGGACCGTACCGCAGTCCCACCCACCCACGGCGGGAGCACGACGGCACGGCGTATTTTCCTACCCCGGCTCAACGGGCGGGAACGGCGCACCGTTCCCACCCGTAGCCCGAACGGTTCAGCCCCCGTAGACGTGCGGTGCCAGGGTGCCGATGAAGGGCAGGTTGCGCAGTTTCTCGGCGTAGTCCAGGCCGTAGCCGACCACGAACTCGTTGGGGATGTCGAACCCGACGTACTTGACGTCGATGGTGACCTTCGCCGCATCCGGCTTGCGCAGCAGCGTGCAGACCTCCAGCGAGGCCGGGCCGCGCGAACCCAGGTTGCCGAGCAGCCAGGACAGCGTCAGACCGGAGTCGATGATGTCCTCGACGATCAGCACGTCCCGGCCCGCGATGTCGGTGTCGAGGTCCTTGAGGATCCGCACCACACCGGAGGACTTGGTGCCCATCCCGTACGAGGAGACGGCCATCCAGTCCATGGTGACCTGCGAGTGCAGGGCCCGGGCGAGGTCGGCCATCACCATCACGGCGCCCTTGAGCACGCCGACGATCAGCAGGTCCCGACCGGCGTAGTCCTGGTCGATCCGCTGGGCCAGTTCGGCCAGCTTGGCATCGATCTCGTCCTTGCTGATGAGCACCTTCGCCAGGTCGGCGCCCATGTCGTTCTGATCCACCGGGGATACGTCCTCAAACGTTCGGGGTCTGGGTTCGGCGGCGGCCCTGGGACCAGCGGACGGGCTCACGCCCGCTGATCGCCCTGTCGCCGAAAGACCAGCGTGCCACACCGGCGGACGGCTTCCACTCCCCCGGGTAGGTGCAGCGGCCCCTGACCGCGCCAGCCGGTGACCAGCAGGTCGACCGACTCCAGGTGCCGGGCGAACAGGTCACCGGCCGGGCAGCCCGCGCGCAGCGCCGCCCGGCGCAGCACCCGGCGGCGCACCGCGGGCGGCAGACCGGTGAGTTTGGCGACGTCCAGCGCGCCTTCGGCCGTTCGGAGATCGGGCTCGGCCAGCGCGGCCCACTGGTCGAGGGCGTCGGCGTCGTCGCGGAACAGCCGGGCGGTCCTGGCCAGCGCCTCGACCACCCCGCCGCCCAGGTGCTTCTCCAGCACCGGCAGCACCTCGTGGCGCACCCGGGAGCGGGTGTAGGCGGGGTCGGTGTTGTGCGGATCGTCCCAGACCGGGATGGACTGGGCGGTGCAGGCCTGCCGGGTGGCGGCGCGGTCCAGCTCCAGCAGCGGGCGCCGGTAGCGGCCCTTCTGCGCGGGCATCCCGGCCAGCGAGCGGGAGCCGGAGCCGCGGGCCAGGCCCAGCAGCACCGTCTCGGCCTGGTCGTCGCGGGTGTGGCCGAGCAGCACGGCCAGCGCGCCGAGCCGGTCGGCCGCCGCGTCCAGCGCGGCGTAGCGGGCGTCCCGCGCGGCGTTCTCCGGGCCGCCGTCCCGGCCGACCCGGACCCCGATCGCCTCGACCGGGTCGAGGCCGAGCTCGCCGAGCCGCTCGGCGACCTGCTGCGCGCGCTCGGCCGAACCGGCCTGCAGTCCGTGGTCGACGGTGACGGCGCCGACCCGCAGGCCGAGCTTGGGCGCCTCGAAGGCGGTGGCGGTGGCCAGCGCCATCGAGTCCGCGCCGCCGCTGACCGCGACCAGCACCAGCGGGGAGCCCGGCGCCGCCGGGGTGCGGGGCAGGCCCGAGGGGTGGCGCCGGGCGTTGCCGATCAGGGTGGTGGCGCCGGCCAGGGCGGCCTCGGGCGCGGCGGCCGGCCGCAGTCGCGGCGCGCGGACCGGGGAGCCCGGCACGACACCGGCCTCGGCGGCGAGTTCGGCGAGGGTACGGCGGACGGCGAGGCGTATCGCCGCGACAGCAGGATGTGGGCCCACGGGGATGCACTCCTTGGCGGAGGGGGGAACGGGCAGGCCGGAGGCAGCGCCACCGGGTACGGGGAGACACCCGGTCAGCTCTCTGTCACCATGCGCTCACAGATGGTCGCAGAATCCGGCCACCGGCTACGCCACCCGCGCCACCGGTACGACCACCGTCCCACGTACGGGTGAATGGAAAAACGTTCATTCGGGCTCCATCTGTACGGCTGCGCCCACCCGTGCGAGCGTCGGGCGGCCGACCCGCGCCGCCCGGGCCCGCCGCGGGCCCGCCCACCGGACCGGCCGCAGGCCCGCCGCGGACCGGACCCGGCCGGTCAGCCGACCACCCGGGCCACCCAGGCGGCCGGGTCGTGGATCTCGTCCTTGGTCGGCAGGGTGTTCGGCGAGGTCCACACCCGGTTGAAGCCCGCCATCCCGACCCGGTCGACCACGCCGCGCACGAAGACCGCGCCGTCCTGGTACTGGCGCAGCTTGGCGTCCATGCCGAGCAGCCGGCGCAGCACCAGGTCGAGCCGGCCGGCGCCGCGGTCCCGGCGCTGCTGGAACTTCTCCCGGATCTCCGCGACCGAGGGCACCACGGCCGGGCCCACCCCGTCCATCACCACGTCGGCGTGGCCCTCCAGCAGCGACATCACCGCGGTGAGCCGGGCCAGGATCTCGCGCTGCGCGGGCGACTGGACGGCCTCCAGCAGGGTGCTGGGCCCGGAGCCGTCGCCCCGGCCGCCGAGGCCCGGCACGCTGCCCCCGAAGGCCTCCCTGGCCCGCTCCAGCAGCGCGCCCGGGTCGACGTCTGCCTGCACCAGGAAGGCCTGCACCTCGGACTGGATGTGGTCGCGCAGCCACGGCACCGCGGTGAACTGGGTCCGGTGGGTCTCCTCGTGCAGGCAGACCCAGAGCCGGAAGTCGTGCGGGTCGACGTCCAGCTCGCGCTCGACCTGCACGATGTTGGGCGCCACCAGCAGCAGCCGGCCGGGGCCGGGCAGATCGGGGCCGCGGCGCGGCTTGTCGAACAGCCCGGCCGGGCTGTCCGGCGGCGCCGGCAGCTTGGCGGGCGCGAAGGTCTCGTACTGGCCGAGCACCTTGGTGGACAGGAAGGCCAGCACCGCGCCGACCTCGACCCCGGTGGCCTTCTCCCCCAGCGAGCCGAGCACCGCCGAGCCCTCGCCGCGCCGGGCCTGGAGCTTGTCCACCAGCGGCTGCACGATGGTGCGGAACCCCGCCACGTTGGCCCGGACCCAGCCCGGCCGGTCGACCACCAGGACGGGGGTGGCCACCGCCTCGGCCAGGCTGCTGGACTGCATCCGGGTGAACTCCCGGACGTGCTCCTCGGCCTCCAGCGCGTGCCGGCGCAGCTCGGCGACGACCGTGCGGGCCTCCTCCCGGGAGACCTCCGGGCCCGGCCGGACCAGCCGGGTCGCGGTCGCGACCGCGAGATCCCAGTCGACCATGTCTGCCCTGCTGCTCGCGCTCGTCATGCCCTCACGGTACGTGCTCGGACCCGCCTGGGGGAGGGAGTCCGCACCAGGTGGCACGGGGGCCCGTCGCGGTCAGTGGCAGCCGCAGGCGGCGAGCCTGGCGACGATCCGGTCGACCGCGGTCCGGGCCGGATCCGCGGCGGCCGTGGTCTTCGTCATCAGCGCGAAGACCAGCACCCGGCCGTCGGCGTCCACCACGGTGCCGGCCAGGGTGTTGACGCCGGAGAGGGTGCCGGTCTTGGCCCGGACGATGCCGGAGGCCTCCCCCGCCCCCGACCGGGCGCCGAACCGGCTCACCAGGGTGCCGGTGAAGCCGGCGATCGGCAGGCCGGTGAGCACCGGGCGCAGCTCGGGGTGGTCCTTGGCGGCGGCCACCGCGAGCAGCTGGACCAGGGTGCTCGGCGGGATCAGGTTGGCGGTGCTCAGCCCGCTGCCGTCGTTCAGCACCAGGCCGGCGGTCGGGACCCCGAGCTTGCCGACGGTCTCGGTGACGGCCGTGGCGGCGCCCTCGAAGCTGGGGCTGCGGTGGGCGGCGATCGCCACCTGGCGGGCCACCGCCTCGGCGATGGTGTTGTCCGAGTGGGTCAGCAGCCGCTCGACCAGCCGGGCCAGGGTGGGCGAGCGGACGCTGCCCAAGGTCCGGGCGTCGGGCGCCGCGGTGGCGGCGGCGGGGCGGCCCTGGACGGTGACGCCCTGGGCCTTGAGCAGGGCCGTGAAGGCGTCCGCCGCCTGGGCGGCCGGGTCCAGCACCCGGGCCGGTGCGTCGGCCTGCGAGCGGGGCTCGACCTTGCCCTCGTCCACCATCAACGCGGTGACCGGGGCGACGTTGTAGTCGTCGTTCTCCATGTGCCGGACCTGGCCGGTGTAGAGCGAGTTGTCGTAGCCGAGCTTCACGCTGCTCACCCCGGCCGCCTTCAGGGCGGCGGCGGTCTGCGCGGCCAGGTCGGTCATCGAGGCCGGGGCGTTGTCCGGGTCCACGGCGAGGCCGCCGACCTGCACCTGGTCGGCGGGGAGGGCGGTGAGGGTCGGGTCGCCGCCGCCGACCAGGGTGATCTCGCCCGGCGCGGCGCCGGCCACCACCCGGGTCTCGATCCGGCGGTCGGCCGGCAGCAGCGCGAGGGCCGCCACCGAGGTGGCCAGCTTGGTGGTGGAGGCGGGGGTGGCCGGGGTGTTCTCGCCGGAGCCGAACAGCAGCCGGCCGGTGGCGGCGTCCGCGACGGCGAAGTTCAGGGTGCCCAGCGACTTGTCCTGCAGCAGCGGGGCGAGCGCCTGCTGCACGCCCGGCCCGGTGGGCAGGGTGTCGGCGGAGTCCGTCACCGGGGTCAGCACGGCACCGCCCGGCGGCGGGCCGGTCGCCGCGCCGGTGGCCTCACCGCTGCTCTGCCCGGGCGCCGGCGAGGGCGCCGCGAACGCCCGGCCGACCCCCGCCGTCAGACCCGAGGTCGCGAGGGCCGCCCCCAGCACACCCGCGACCGCAGACCTGCGCAGCCGTCCCACCCCTGCACCGTTCACCGACCGGCCCCTTTCCAGAGCACACCTTGCCGTAGGAGACACTTGGATTCTGTCAGTCCCTACCTTGGAGGAACCGTTGGAGTTCGACGTCCTGATCGAGATCCCGAAGGGCTCGCGGAACAAGTACGAGGTCGACCATGAGACCGGCCGCCTCCGTCTGGACCGGATGCTCTTCACCTCGACCCGCTACCCGGCCGACTACGGCTACGTCGAGGGCACCCTGGGCGAGGACGGCGACCCGCTGGACGCGCTGGTCATCCTGGACGAGCCGACCTTCCCCGGCTGCCTGATCAAGTGCCGCGCGATCGGTATGTTCCACATGACCGACGAGGCCGGCGGCGACGACAAGCTGCTCTGCGTCCCGGCGACCGACCCGCGCTGGGAGCACCTGCGGGACATCCACCACGTGTCGGAGTTCGACCGCCTGGAGATCCAGCACTTCTTCGAGGTCTACAAGGACCTCGAGCCCGGCAAGTCCGTCGAGGGCGCCAACTGGGTGGGCCGGGTCGAGGCCGAGGCCGAGATCGTGGCCTCGATCAAGCGGCTGAAGGACCAGGGCGGTCACTGAACCGCCGGCCCCCTCGTTCCCACGAGGTGACCGGAAGGCCGGGACGGGCACTGCGCCCGACCCGGCCTTTCCCATGTCCGGCGGCGGGCCCCACCGGCGGGCAGGTCTTACCGACAGGGTGTCGGCAAGACGTTGACTTAGGTAAGCCTAACCATGAGAATCGGGGAACAGTCGACCCCGACCACGGAGGCCACCGCATGTCCGAGTCCGTGCCGCCCACCGCCTTCTCCACCGTGCTGCGCACGGCCAGCAGCGAGGAGCACGAGGCCGCCGAGCACTCCTCGTTCATGGGCCACCTGCTGAACGGCCGGCTGGGGGTCGACGCCTACGCCCAGCTCTCCGGCCAACTCTGGTTCGTCTACCGCGCGCTGGAGGGCCGGGCGGCCGAGCTCGCGGCGGACCCGGTGGTCGGGCCGCTGATCGACCCGGCGCTGTTCCGTACGGCCGCGCTGGAGCGCGACCTGGCCCACCTGCTCGGCGCCGACTGGCGCTCGGGCCTGCGCCCGCTGCCCGCCACCGCCGCCTACGCGGCCCGGCTGGAGGAGCTCGCCGACACCTGGCCGAACGGCTACCTCGCCCACCACTACACCCGCTACCTGGGCGACCTGTCGGGCGGTCAGATCATCCGCGGCGCGGCCGAGCGGACCTGGGGCTTCGAGCGCAAGGGCGCCGGGGTGGAGTTCTACGTCTTCGCCGAGGTCGCCAACCCCGCCGCGTACAAGCGCGAGTACCGGGAGAAGCTGGACGCGGCCGGTCTCGCGATGGACGAGGTGGAGCGCCGCCGGGTGGTCGAGGAGTGCAAGCGGGCCTTCACCCTGAACGGCGCCGTCTTCGCCGACCTGGACACCCGGTACCCGCTGAGCGCCTGAGTCGCACCCTCCGCCGCACCGCTTCCGAGCCGCCAGGTCGTCACCGACCCGGCGGCTCAGGGCTTTTTGGGTGCTGCCAGGGCCGCCGCGGGCCGCCGGCACGGCGATCCCCGGCGGGCGGGCCGCCGGGGGTCGGGTGGGCTCGGGTCAGCTGTCGCCGGTGGTGCGACGGCGGCGCAGCAAGGCGGTGGTGCCGCCACCCAGCAGGAGCAGTCCGGCCGCGGTGGCGACCAGCGGCACGAACGGGGTGTCGGTGCCCGTGGAGGCCAGCACCCCGTCGGCGCCACCGGTGGTCGAGCCGCTGACGGTGAGGACCGGGCCGGGCTGGCCGGTCGGCGCCGCCGTGGTGGCGGGCGAGGTCGGCCGGCCGGTGACCGGTGCGGTCGGGGTGCCGGACGGCAGCGCCGCGCCCTTCTCGAAGGCCAGCGCGATGGTGACCGGGTCCAGCTCGGCGCCGGCCTGGTAGAAGCCGCCGAAGGCCGGGGCGCCCTGCTCGGTGAGGGTGGCGGGCAGCTCGGCCAGCGTCACCACACCGTTGACCGCGGTGAAGCTCGCCTTGGCGAGGTCGAGCGCGGCCACCGGCACCGCGGTCAGCTCGGTGGTCCTGCCGTCGCGCTCGACCTGCGCCACCAGGAGCTGGTGCTGCGCCTGGCCCGGCAGCGGGCCGCCGCGGGGGACGCGGTGGTGGTGGTGGTGCTGCACGACCTGTCGCTGGCGGCGGCCTACGCCGACCGGGTGGTCCTGCTGGCGGCCGGGCGGGCGGTGGCCGACGGCCCGGTGCGCGAGGTGCTCACCGGGCCGCTGCTGAGCGAGGTCTACGGCCACCCCGTCGAGGTGCTGGACCACCCGCGCACCGGGGTGCCGCTGGTGCTGCCCGACCGGACGGTGGCGGCTCAGCCCTCGTCGTCCAGCCGGAAGCCGACCTTCAGCCCGACCTGAAAGTGCTCGATCCGGCCGTCCGCGATGTGCCCGCGCACCTGGACCACCTCGAACCAGTCCAGGTTGCGCAGGGTCCGGGCGGCCCGGTCGACGCCGTTCCTGATCGCCTGGTCGACGCCCTCGCTGGAGGAGCCGACGATCTCGGTGACGCGGTAGATGTGGTCCGACATGGCACTCTCCTGAACGGTCCGGTACGGCGTGGGCGACGGCCCCCCGGTCCACCGTGCCGCACCCCGCCGGACCCCGCGCGCCGGAGCCGTCCGCCCGGGGACGGTCAGAACGCGGCCCGTACCTCGCCGACCACCGCGCCGCCGCCGTGCAGCGGCTGCGCGCCGATCCGGTCCAGCACCTCGTGCTCGATGCCCAGCCGGCGCAGCGCCTCGGCCAGCACCGGGCCGCTTGCCCGCTCCGTACCGTCCTCGATCTTGAAGGCGAGCGCCCGGCCGTCCGCCAGCGCGACCACCTGGACGGCCTCCGCGCCCATCTTGGACAGCGCCCCGGGCACGGCCCGCATCAGCCAGGTGTCGATCCGGCGGGTGCCGGCCACGTACTCGGGGTGCGCCCGCATCGCGTCGGCCACCCGGCGCGGCGCGGTGCCGGGCTCGGCGAGCAGCAGCGCCCGGTAGCCGCGGGCCAGGCCGGTCAGCGAGACGGCGAGCAGCGGGGCGCCGCAGCCGTCGGTGCCGAGGTGGGTGGGCTGCTCGCCGGTGGCCTCCTGCAGCGCCTCGCGGGCCAGCAGCTGGATCGGGTGGGCCGGGTCGAGGTAGCTCGCGGTGTCCCAGCCGTTGGCGGCGCAGGCGGCCAGCCAGCCGGCGTGCTTGCCGGAGCAGTCCATCAGGATCGGGCTGCGCTCGCCGCCCCGGCGCAGCAGCTGCTCGGCCTCGGTCCGGTCCAGCGGGAGGTCGGCCGGGGTCCTCAGGTCGGCCTCGGTCAGCCCGGCCTCGGCGAGTATTCGCCGCACGGCCTCGAGGTGAAACGTTTCCGCCGAGTGGCTGGAGGCAGCCAGCGCCAGCAGCTCGCCCTCGATCGCCAGCCCGGCCCGCAGGGTGGCCACGGCCTGGAAGGGCTTGGCGGTGGACCGCGGGAAGATCGGCGCGTCCGGGTCGCCGAGGGCGAGGTCGACCGTGCCGTCGGCGGCCAGCAGGACCAGCGAGCCGCGGTGGCGGCTCTCGGTGAAGCCGGAGCGGACGACCTCGGCGAGTACGGGCAGGGTGGACTGCGGCATGGGGTGACTCCAGGGATTCCAGGGGCACAGGGTGAGGGTGGCCCGGCCGCCGCCCCACCCCCGACGGGCACCGTCAGCCCCCGGTGAGCAGGTCGTCGACCCGTGCTTCCCCCTCACGGTACCTGCGGGTGATCTCCGCGCTGCAGTCGTCCGCCGTCCGCTGGAGCAGCTGGCGGCGGCCGGAGACCTCGCGCTCGTGCTCGGCCAGTCGCTCCACGGCCGCCAGCAGCTCGGCGGTGGGGTGCGCGGCCAGATCGGCCAGCTGCACGTCGCCCATCAGCTCGTCGGCCTCCGTCCTGGCCTGCTGGCTGCGCGGCGGGCCGAGGGTGACGTGCCGGGCCGGGCGCCGCACCGAGGAGGGCGCGTCGGCCAGGATGGCCGGCAGCCGGTCCAGCAGCGCGCCGACGTCCAGCAGCACCGGTGCCGCGTCGTCGAGCGGCACCTCACGGCGGTCGAGCTCGGCGCGCAGGATGTCCATCCGGCCGTGCAGCAGCCGGCGCAGGTACGAGAGGTCGGCCTCCTGCTCCTGGGCGTCCCGCCGGAGCGCGCGCAGCTCATCCAGACCCAACCGGCCGATCCCGCCGGCCTGCTCCCGGGCCGTACCGCTCGCGTCCATCATCCAGCCACCTGCCGTGATCCGATCCCGCCCTGAATCCCGTACGGGGTCCGTACGGGAGCACGCCCGGTCCGCCCCGAGGGTTCCCCCGGTCTCCCGCTTCCACCCGCTCGGGCGATGCCGCCCGGTACGGATGTACGAGCCGCCCGCGCCCGGCGGGCCGGCGCACCGTGCGGCGCCGTCCGACAGCGTGCCACCCCGGCCGGGCATGTGCACGCCTCAGCACCCGAACGGCCCCCTGGCGAACGGGGGTGGCTGATACGACCGGCGCAATCCCCTGGCACGCCCGCGCCCGTAGGGGCGCACTGCACGCCACCCCGGCGCGCGCCGAAGCGCTACGCGCCTCCGGCACAATGGCCGCATGCGAGCAGTGGTGCAGCGGGTGGCCGAGGCCGCCGTGACGGTGGACGGCGAGTGCGTCGGGGAGATCTCGGGCCCGGGGCTGTGCGTCCTGGTGGGGGTGACCCACCAGGACACCGCGGCCCAGGCGGCCCAACTGGCCCGGAAACTCTGGACGGTCCGGCTCTTCGCCGCCGCGGACGGGGTGGAGCGGTCCTGCTCCGACCTCGCCGCGCCGCTCCTGGTGATCAGTCAGTTCACGCTGTACGGCGACGCCCGCAAGGGCCGCCGCCCGACCTGGAACGCGGCCGCGCCGGGCCCGGTCGCCGAGCCGCTGGTGGATGCGGTGGTGGCCGAACTGCGGGCGCTGGGCGCCGAGGTGGCCACCGGGCGGTTCGGCGCGGACATGAAGGTGTCGCTGGTGAACGACGGCCCGTTCACCGTCCTGCTGGAGGTCTGACCTACTGCGGGACGACGACGTCCTGCGAGGCCGGCACGGTGCCGGCCAGCAGCACGGCGTCCACCGGTACGTTCCGCTTGACCAGCGCGAGCGCGATCGGCCCGAGCTCGTGGTGGCGGGCCGATGAGGTGACGAAGCCGACCGGGCGGCCCTCGCCGCCGTCGGTGGCCAGCCGGACCTCGGCGCCGTGCGCGGGCAGCTTCTCCTCGGTGCCGTCCAGGTGCAGGAAGACCAGGCGGCGCGGCGGGCGGCCCAGGTTGTGCACCCGGGCGACCGTCTCCTGACCGCGGTAGCAGCCCTTCTGCAGGTGGACGGCGCTGTCCAGCCAGTCCACCTCGTGCGGGATGGTGCGGTGGTCGGTCTCGAAGCCGAGCCGGGGCCGGTGCCCCTCCACCCGGAGCGCCTCGTAGGCCCAGATCCCGGCCGCCGGCCCGTAGCCCGCGGTGCGCCCGGCCAGCTCGGCGCGCGGCAGGAAGAGATCCCGCCCGTAGGGGAGTTCACGCACCGCGGCGGCGCCGTCGGCGGAGGCGGTGGAGCCGGCCGGCAGGTGCACGAGGGCGAAGTCGGCGCTCGCGTCGGTGACCTCGACCCGGTAGAAGAACTTCATGCTCTCCAGGTAGCCGATCAGCGCCTGCTGGGTGCCCGGCTCGACATGCGCCCAGGTGGTGGTCCCGTCGTCGACCAGGTAGAGCGCGTGCTCCACGTGGCCGTTCGGGGAGAGCACCAGCGCCTCGGTGGCCTGCTGCGGGGGCAGCTCGCTGACGTGCTGGGTGAGCAGCAGGTGCAGCCAGGCGAGCCGGTCGTCGCCGGTCACCGTGACCACGCCGCGGTGCGAGAGGTCGACGAAGCCGCGGCCCTCGGCGAGCTCGCGCTGCTCGCGGAAGATGTTGCCGTAGTGGGCGGCGACGCCCTCGTCGGCCCCCTCGGCGGGGACGGCACCGGGCAGGGCAAGCAGCGGGCTCTTCATACCGGCCAGCTTAGACCGACCCGCACCGGGGGCGTCGGGCGGTCAACGGGCGTGGGACTGCTCCCGCTTCGCGGTGCAGTCGGCGCAGCGGCCGAAGATGGCGAAGTGCTTGAGGTCGGTGTCGAAGCCGTGCTCGGCGCGCAGGCTGTCGATCAGCGGGGCGGCGATCGCGGTGTCGGTCTCGGTGATCTTGTCGCAGTCCCGGCAGACCAGGTGCAGGTGGGTGTGCCGGCCGGCCAGGTGGTAGGTGGGGGCGCCGTGGCCGAGGTGGGCGTGCGAGACCAGGCCGAGCTCCTCCAGCAGCTCCAGCGTGCGGTACACGGTGGAGATGTTGACCCCGCTGGCGGTCTTGCGGACCTGGGAGAGGATCTCGTCCGGCGTCGCGTGGTCCAGGGTGTCCACCGCCTCCAGCACCAGCTGCCGCTGCGGGGTGAGCCGGTAGCCGCGCTCGCGCAGGTCGGTCTTCCAGTCGGCGAGGCCCTGGAGCTCTGCGGGGGTGTCGGTCTTGGCCACGGTGTCGTCCCTGCCGGTCGAGGTCGTGAGACAAGTGTAGGGACCGACCGGGCGGTCGGTCCCTCAGCTTGCGGCACAGCGGGAGCGGATCAGCGGAAGAAGGCGATGCCGTCGTCCGGAAGGTCCGCGATGTCCTGGATCAGCTTCGCCGGGTTGAGCACCTTCTTCAGCTGCGCCGACATGTAGGGGCGCAGCGGCACCTCGGGCGCGGTCTTCTCGCCGACCCAGAGCAGCTCCTCGCCGACCAGGCCGAACAGCCGCTTGCCGCCGGTGTACGGGGCCGAGCCCTCGATCCGGGCGACCGCGTCGGTGGCCAGGTCGATCTGCGGCTTGCCGTCGTGCAGGCGGCCGTACCAGATCTCCACGGTGCCGTCGTCGCGGACCGAGGAGACCTCGATCTCGCGCTCGCCGGTGCTGCCGTGCTGGTTGCTGGTGACCCGCCAGAAGGCGTGCTCGTTCTCCAGCGGGCGGACCTTCTCGCCCTGCTCGTTCAGCACCCAGGTGCGGGAGCGGAACTCCAGGAAGGCGCGGCCGTCGTGCCGGAAAACGACCTCCTGGCCGAAATTGCACTTCTCGCTGCCGGGGAAGTCGTGCACACCGGCGCCCTCCCAGGTACCCAGGAGGAAGGCCAGCGGGACGACGTCCTTGTGGAGGTCTGAAGGGATCTCGATCATGTTCCTGGTCACTGTCGTCGGGACGGGTTCGCCATCAACCGTACGGCAGTCGAGGTCAGCGCTGGCCCTGGTACAGCTTCATCACCGAGAAGATCGCGAACCAGGTGATCAGCACGGCCATCAGAGCCAGCAGGCTGTCGAAGAAGATTTCGAGACCGGACACGGGGTGCTCCCATTGACGGCGTTGGCATACAGGGCGGACGCGGCCGAGTCTATCCGGCGGTGATCCCGCGCTCACGGTGAGCCCCACCACGTCGGGCTAGGGTGTCGCCATGTCGAAGAAGCTGGTCATCAAGGTCACCGCCGGGGCGGACGCGCCGGAGCGCTGCTCGCAGGCGTTCACGGTGGCCGCCGTCGCGGTCGCCAGCGGCGTCGAGGTCTCGCTCTGGCTGACCGGGGAGTCGTCCTGGTTCGCGCTGCCCGGCCGGGCGGCGGAGTTCGAGCTGCCGCACGCGGCCCCGCTGCCGGACCTGCTGGAGTCCGTGCTGGCGGCCGGCACGGTGACCCTGTGCACCCAGTGCGCGGCGCGACGCGGGATCGGCGAGCAGGACACCGTCGAGGGCGTCCGGATCGCGGGCGCCCAGGTCTTCGTCAGCGAGATCATGGCCGACGGCGCGCAGGCGCTCGTCTACTGAGCCGGGCGGCCAGGGCTTGTCCGACGCTTGTCGGACAAGCCCTAGCGCCGCTGCTCGTGGTCGGGGTGGTCCCGGTCGTGGCCGGGGTCGTCCCACTTGGGGTCGTCCCAGCGCGGGTCGTTCCACCAGTCGTCCTCGGGGTCGCGCCGGTTGGCGAAGATCGCCGCCAGCGGCGGGATCACCATCGCGACCACGCACATCCCGATCGCGGCGGGCACCGACCAGAACCGCACCACGCCCCAGGCCAGGACGAACAGGCCGAGGCAGACCCCCATCATCACGAAGTAGCGCACGTGGCGCCGGTGTGCCCGCACCTCTCCAGGGTATGACCGAGGGCCCCCACCCGGGCAGGGTGAGGGCCCTCGGCCGTGGATCCGGTCGGGTCAGACCGCGATCGCGATCTCGGTCAGCTCGCCCTGGGCGGCGACCACCACCCGGTCGACGCTCGCGCCGGGGACCAGGGCGCGCAGCGTCCAGGTGCCGGGGCGGGCGAAGAACCGGAACTGCCCGGTGGCCGAGGTGGGCACCTCCGCCGTGAAATCGCCGTTCTGGTCGAGCAGGCGCACGTAGCCGTGCACCGGCTCCTCGTCTCGGGTCACCGAACCCTGAATGATCGTCTCGCTGGCCACGTCAACTCCTGCCAGGTCCGGGCCGCCGGCCTTCGCACCGCACATGTCTGTCTTCCCTCTCTTACGGTGGAGCCGAGGCTCAGTTGTCGCCGAGCGCGATCGGCACGCCCACGAGGCTGCCGTACTCGGTCCAGGAGCCGTCGTAGTTCTTCACGTTCGGCTGCTCGAGCAGCTCGTGCAGCACGAACCAGGTGAGCGCGGAGCGCTCGCCGATCCGGCAGTAGGCGATGGTGTCCTTGGCCAGGTCGACGCCCTCGGCGGTGTAGAGCTCGCGCAGCTCGTCGTCGCTCTTGAAGGTGCCGTCGTCGTTGGCGTTCTTCGCCCACGGGATGTTGCGGGCGCTCGGCACGTGGCCCGGGCGCTGCGACTGCTCCTGCGGCAGGTGGGCCGGGGCGAGCAGGCGGCCGGAGAACTCGTCGGGCGAGCGCACGTCGACCAGGTTCAGGGTGCCGATCGCGTCCAGGACGTCGTCGCGGAAGGCGCGGATCGAGGAGTCCACGGCCTGGGCCCGGTACTCGGTGCGGGCCCGCTCGGGCTGCTCGACGACCAGCTCGCGGGAGTCCAGCTCCCACTTCTTGCGGCCGCCGTCCAGCAGCCGGACGTCGCCGTGGCCGTACAGCTTGAAGTACCAGTAGGCGTACGAGGCGAACCAGTTGTTGTTGCCGCCGTAGAGCACCACGGTGTCGTCGTTGGCGATGCCCTTGGCGCTGAGCAGCGCCTCGAAGCCGGCCTGGTCGATGAAGTCGCGGCGGACCGGGTCCTGGAGGTCCTTCTTCCAGTCGATCCGGACGGCGTTGCGGATGTGGTTCTTGTCGTACGCGGAGGTGTCCTCGTCGACCTCGACGACGACGACCTTCGGGTCGTCCAGGCGGGCCTGGACCCAGTCGGCGTCTACCAGGACGTCGCTGCGGCTCATGGTGGTTTCTCCATCCGGGGGCGGTTGGCGGAAGAGGCTGTTCAGGGGGCGCCGAGCAGCACCCGTCCGGACATCTGTCCGAATACTGGGACAGGGCGGAGCATGGGTGGCCTGGGCCGGTGAGGCTGGAGCTGGAGGTGCGAACGCCGCCCACTATCGCGGGTCGGGCCGTCGCAGCGGGTCGGGCGAGCCGGAGATGCCGGTCAGAACTGCCCGGTCAGCGCATTCGACACAGGCAGGTGGACACGCGGCACAGGTCTACCGCCCGCCGCTTTGTGAGATCCGCCTGTCGCTTCATGACGACGATGCTAGGGACCTTCCGGGGCCGCTGTCATCAGCGTGTCGAATGCTGAGACCAGAACGACCGAATACCGGGATTCTGCCCGATGGCACCCTTGGCGCACCTCGCCGGCCGGGCCGACCGGGCGCCGGACGGGCCCGACAGGAGGGCTGCGCGCACCGACGCTGGACAGCCCGTCTCGCGGAGCGGGACAGCGCGGGGCAGCGGGGAGCCTTGGCGGTCGGAGGGGGAGGGTCGGGCAGTCAGCCGATCAGGCGGACGTCGCTGCCCCGGAAGTCGAGCAGCAGGCCGTCCGGCTCGGGCGTCACCCCGGCGAGGCCCAGACCGGCCGGCAGGTTGCTCAGGGTGAAGCTCCGGGGCGCCAGCAGGTCCTTCACCCGACCGTTCAACGCCGCTGCCATACCGGTGAGTTGGAACCCGTCCGCGATGACGGTGTTGCCCTCGCTGTGCACCTTGCCCTCACCGATCGAGATCCCGGCCAGCGAGGCCTTCACCTTGCCGGGCCCGCCGTAGGAGAAGACCAGCCGGTCCGCCCCCTGCACCAGCTTGGCCGCGTCGGGGTAGGAGATCAGCCCGCTGCCCTTGGCGCTGCGGACGGTCGCGCTGCGATAGGAGCCGCCCACCGTCACCCCGGACAGGTCGGCCTTGAAGGAGTGCACCGCGACCTGCTGCCGACCGTCGCTCACCTGCACGTCGCCGGCCGACAGCCGGACACCGTCGAACTCGCCCGAGATCGCCTGGGTGAGGAACGGGAAGCCGTCGATCGAGACGCTCGGCCGGCTGCTCAGCCGCCCGCTGCTCACCAGCTGGTCGGCGGCCTCGTCCTCGGCCACCCCGACCGCGACCCGGTCCGCCCCGACCAGCAGGCCGGCCAGCACCCCGAGTCCGATCGTCAGCTTCAGCCAGCCCCGCATCTCACTCCCCCATGGATCGTTGCCGCCGGACGGCGCCGCGGTCGAGCATCCTCACAGCAGTACGGAGATACGACGATCTCGCCGGGGGTGATGGTTCCTGAACCCCCCACCACCCGAGGCCGGGCCCGGCCGCTCAGCCGCCGGCGAAGGGCGGCAGCACCTCCACGGTGCCCCCCGCGCGCAGCGGTACCTCGGCGTGGTCCCTGGCGCCCACCGGATCGCCGTCCACCAGGTACGAGCAGACCCCGAGCAGCCGCAGCAGCCCCGGCCGGCCGGCGTGCCGGGCCCGGACCTCGGCCAGCGCCTCGGCCAGCGTGGCGGCCAGGTAGGGCTCCTCGGCGAGGCCCGCCTCGGACTTGGCCGCGGCCCAGAAGCGGACGGTGCCGCTCACTCGTACGGGTGAGCCGGGTGCGGGCCGGGCATCGGTGGTCGCAGTCATGGCAACCCCTTCCAGTGATCCTCGCCCGGTGCGGCGGCCGGCTCCTGTGCCGGGCCACCCACGCCGAAGGTGTACACGTACCGTGCGGCCGGTGCGGCTCCCATGATGACCCCATCACCCGCCCGGGCGGCAACACCCCAGGTCGCACCGGGGGCCGGCGACGCGCCGCCGGGGTGGCGGAGGTCACGGCCCACGGCGCCCGATCGGGCCCGCCCGCGGCCGCTCTCCCCTCCCGCAGCGCGGTGTGGTCGGCTAAGCTCATGGCGTAAGGGATCCGGGCAGAGTCGCCCCCGGGTCCTTTTGTGCTTTCAGGACGCCAGTACGGACGTCCTTGCGAACGGCGCCCCACCCGCGCCGGTGCGTGAGGACCACCCCGCGAACGCGGTACAACGGTGTGCCGCCGCTGCGCCGGGGTGAAGCAATCGGCGTCGGGCCCCCGCCCGGCGCGGGCACAGACCGGAAGGTTCACGGATGGGCAGGGCAGCGGCGGAGCACCAGGGGTTGCGGGACCCCCGGCACCGGCTCCGCACCGCCGTGCGCACCGCCGGACCTCCCGGATCTCACCCTGCGGACGTTCCCCCACCCCGCCACGCAGCAGCGCCGGGCCGCCACCGCCCCCGCCGCCCTGCGCTCGCGACGACCCGGAAAGGGGACTACCGGGTATGAGTTCTCTCCTCCTGCTCACCAACGCCCTGCAGCCGTCCGCCGAGGTGCTGCCGGCCCTCGGGCTGCTGCTGCACAACGTCCGGGTGGCGCCCGCCGAGGGGTCGGCCCTGGTCGACACTCCGAGTGCGGACGTCATCCTGGTCGACGGCCGGCGCGACCTGCCGCAGATCCGCAGCCTGTGCCAGCTGCTGCGGTCCACCGGCATCGGCTGCCCGCTGATCCTGGTGGTCACCGAGGGCGGCCTGGCCGCGGTCACCGCCGAGTGGGGCATCGACGACGTCCTGCTGGACACCGCGGGCCCGGCCGAGGTCGAGGCCCGGTTGCGGCTGGCCATGGGCCGGCTGCAGGTGGTCGCCGACGACAGCCCGATGGAGATCCGCAACGGCGACCTCTCGGTCGACGAGGCCACCTACTCGGCCAAGCTCAAGGGCCGGGTGCTGGACCTCACCTTCAAGGAGTTCGAGCTGCTCAAGTACCTCGCCCAGCACCCCGGCCGGGTCTTCACCCGGGCGCAGCTGCTGCAGGAGGTCTGGGGCTACGACTACTTCGGCGGCACCCGCACCGTGGACGTCCACGTCCGGCGGCTGCGGGCCAAGCTCGGGGTCGAGCACGAGCAGCTGATCGGCACCGTGCGCAACGTCGGCTACCGCTTCGTGGTGCCGGAGAAGGCGGACAAGGGCGAGCGCCCGGGCGGCGAGCCGTCGCGCTCCACGGCGACGGCGCAGCAGGTCTGAGGCGACCGGCCGGCGGGCCGCACCCCGTCGGCCGGAGCGGCTTGCCCCGGTATGACCGGATCGGGTCCGGCCCGCTCGAAAGCAGCGTGACTCCGCTCATGGCGTGGACGTGCGACCCGCGTAGACTCCCTGCGTGGCCAAGGTGACGCGCGACGATGTAGCCCGACTGGCTGGGACCTCGACCGCGGTCGTCAGCTATGTGATCAACAATGGGCCGCGCCCGGTCGCGCCCGCGACCAGGGAGAAGGTCCTCGCGGCGATCGAGCAGCTCGGCTACCGGCCGAACAGCGTCGCCCAGGCGATGGCCTCCCGCCGCACCAACCTGATCGGCATGGTGGTGCCGGACGCCCGGCAGCCGTTCTTCGCCGAGATGGCGCACGCCGTGGAACGGGCCGCCTCCGAGCGCGGCAAGCTGGTCCTGATCGGCAACTCCGACTACGTGGACGACCGCGAGGTGCACTACGTCCGCGCCTTCCTCGGCATGCGGGTGGCCGGCCTGATCCTGGTCAGCCAGGGCCCCTCGCAGCGCGCCGCGGAGGAGTTCGCCGCGATGGAGGGCGCCAAGGTCGTGCTGCTGCACCGGCGCCCCGAGGCGATCGACGACGTCGCGGTGGTCACCGAGGACGTGGTGGGGGCCGAGGTGGCCGTGCGCCACCTGCTGGAGGTGCACGGGCACCCGTACGTGGTCTGCTTCGGCGGCCCGGTGGAGTCCCCCGCGCCCGGCGACCCGGTGATCGACCACGTCGAGGGCTGGCAGCGCGCCATGGAGGCGCACGGGCTGGCCGTCGAGCCCAACCTGGTGGACGCCCCCTTCCACCGCTACGGCGCCTACGAGGTCGCGGTGAAGCTGCTGCGCTCCCCGCAGCGCCCGCCGGCCATCTTCTGCTCCACCGACGACCAGGCGATCGGCGTGCTGCGGGCCGCCCGCGAGGTGGGCCTGCGGGTGCCCGAGGACCTCGCCGTGGCCGGCTTCGACGACATCCCCGAGGCCGCGCTCGCCGACCCGCCGCTGACCACCGTCGCCTCGGACCGGGACGCGATGGCCCGCGCCGCGGTCGACCTGGTGCTGGACGACTCGCTGATGGTCCCCGGCTCCGGCACCGAGCGGGTCCGCAAGTTCCAGTCCCACCTGGTGGTCCGGCGCTCCTGCGGCTGCGGGGCCCCCGACCAGCGGTAATCCCGTTCGCGGGCCGCCCGGCCGCGATCCGTACGCTGACCAGGCTTTATGAGAACCGAACGGGCTTCTCGGGAGGCTCTGACCCGGCTCTCATCGGATCCTCATCATCCGGGCGGACCTTTGCTCCATGAGCGAGCAGCAGCGCGGCAACCCCGGCCAGCAGCACCCCCACGACGCCCACGGCGTCCCCGGCACCCACGGCGTCCCCGGTGACCACGGCGCCCACGGCAGCCACACCGGCCACGGTGCGTACGGCCCGCAGCAGGGGTGGACCCCGCCGCCGCCCGCCGGGCCGCCGACCGCGCACGTCCTGGAGGGCACGGTGTTCCGGGCCGAGGACGGCCCGCACCAGCAGGGCTGGCGCGACGCCCCGGAGCCGCCCACCCCACCCGAGCCGGCCACCGGCACCGCCGCCCCGGCCGGCCGCGGCAGCCACGCCCGGCGCGGCCTGCTCAAGGGCCGGCTCCTGCTGGTCGCCGCGGTGGCGAGCGTCGCCGCGCTGATCGGCGGGGTCACCGGCGGGGTGCTCGCCGAGGCCCGCGACGGCCGGACCACCGCCGCCACCGTGGTCAGCCCGGTATCGGCGAAGTCCGACGGCACCGCGAACGTCGCGGCGGTCGCCGCGGCCGTGTCGCCCAGCGTCGTCCAGATCACCGTGAAGACCACCGGCGGCACCGCCACCGGCACCGGAGTGGTGCTCACCGCCGGCGGGCAGATCCTCACCAACTACCACGTGATCTCCGGCGCGGTCTCGGACGGCGGCCGGATCGGCGTCACCTTCAGCGACGGCAGCACCGCGAGCGCCACCGTCACCGGCACCGACAAGTCCCTGGACGTCGCGGTGATCGACGCCACCGGCGTCGGCGGCCTCACCCCGGCGGTCCTCGGCGACTCCTCCGACGTCCAGGTCGGTGACTCGGTGGTCGCCATCGGCAACCCCGAGGGGCTGACCGGGACGGTCACCTCCGGCATCATCAGTGCCAAGGACCGCAAGGTCTCCGTCCAGGTCGACGAGGGCGCCACCCAGGGCAACGGCGGCTTCGGCTTCCCCAACCTGCCCGGGCTGACCGGCAGCCGCTCCCCCGCCGCCCCCACCGGCGACACCGCCACCTACCAGGCGCTGCAGACCGACGCCGCGCTCAACCCGGGCAACTCCGGCGGCCCGCTGCTCAACGCCAACGGCCAGGTGATCGGGATCAACTCCGCGATGTACTCGGCCAGCGGCTCCAACTCCACCGCCGGCTCCAGCAGCGCGGGCAGCGTCGGCCTCGGCTTCGCCATCCCGATCGACAACGTCAAGCAGGTGCTCGGCAAGATGCAGGCCGGTCAGAACCTCTGAACCGGCCGTCCCCGCAGGACAATGGCCACACCGTACGGACTCAGAAAGGGCCCGAGCCCATGAATCCCCCCGCCGACGACCGCACCCCTGCCGAGGCCGCGGGCCCCACCGCCCGCGTCCTGGTGGTCGACGACGAACCCGCCCTGCGGGACGCCCTGGAGAGCAGCCTGGCCTTCGAGGGCTACGAGGTGGCCACCGCCACCGACGGCTACGAGGCCCTGGAGGCGGTCGAACGCCAGCGGCCCGACCTCGTCCTGCTCGACATCATGATGCCCCGGATGGACGGGCTCACCACCGTGCGCCGGATGCGCTCACGCGGGGACGCCGTCCCGGTGCTGATGCTCACCGCCCGCGACGCGGTCGGCGACCGGGTCACCGGCCTGGACGTTGGCGCCGACGACTACCTGGCCAAGCCCTTCGAGCTGGACGAGCTGCTCGCCCGGGTACGGGCCCTGCTGCGCCGCAACGCCCTGGCCGCCGAGGCCGCGGCCCGGGCCTCGGTCGACACCGACGACAGCGAGGTGCTCGCCTTCGCCGACCTGCGGATGAACCTGGCCACCCGCGAGGTCACCCGCGAGGGCCGGCCGATCGAGCTGACCCGCACCGAGTTCATGCTGCTGGAGATGTTCCTCTCGCACCCCCGGCAGGTGCTGACCCGCGAGCAGATCCTCAAGGCGGTCTGGGGCTTCGACTTCGAACCGTCCTCCAACTCCCTGGACGTGTACGTGATGTACCTGCGGCGCAAGACCGAGCAGGGCGGCATGTCACGCGTCATCCAGACCGTCCGCGGCGTCGGCTACGCCCTGCGGAGCGCCAACGGCGCGGCAGCGTGAGCGAGGCCGCCCCGCCCAAGCCCACCTACCCGCCCGAGCGCCCCCGGCGGCGGCCGCACCCCGTCCGCTGGTACCGCAGCCGCTCGCTGCGCAGCCGGCTGTCCATGCTGACCGCCGCCGCGGTGGCGATCGCGATCGCCCTGTCCGCCCTGGCCTGCTGGTTCCTGGTCCGCGACCGGCTGTACGAGCAGGTCCACAGCAACCTGACGGAGGCGGACTCGCTGTTCTCCGGCCCGGCCCGGCGGGAGAACTCCTTCACCTGCGACGTCACACCGACCGCCGCCCTGGCGGCCGCCCGGCGCTCCCCGGACGGCCTGCCGCTGCGACCGCTGAAGTGGGACGTCGAACTGATCTCCCCCGACGGCTCCGCCTGCTTCCAGCAGGGCGACGCGCACGCCATCCGCACCGAACCGGGTGACCTCTCCGCCCTCGGCGGCCACACCGCCGGCTTCCGGGACGGCGAGTACGCCGACGGGACGCCCGCGATGGTCCGGGTCGTCCCGGTCGATGTCCGCCTGCCCAACCAGACCGTCAAGCAGTACGTCGCACTGGTCGCCCAGCCCATCGAATCCGTGCAGGACTCGCTGAACAACCTCGCGCTGATCCTGCTCGGCGTGGTCGGCGTCGGCACGGTGGGCGCCGGGTTCATCGGCCGTCTGGTCGCCCGGTCGGCGTTGCGGCCGGTCGACCAGCTCACCGACGTGGTCGAGCACATCGCCCGTACCGAGGAGGTCGGCACCACCATCCCGGTGCACGGCAACGACGAGATCGCCCGCCTGTCCACCTCGTTCAACTCCATGTCCACCGCGCTCGCCAACTCCCGCGACCGGCAGACCCGCCTGATCGCGGACGCCGGCCACGAGCTGCGCACCCCCCTCACCTCCCTGCGCACCAACGTCGACCTGCTGATCCGCAGCGACGACACCGGCCGCGCGCTGCCGCCCGCCACCCGGGCGAAGATGCTGGCCAACATGAAGGCGCAGATGCAGGAACTCACCCTGCTGATCGGCGACCTGCTCCAGCTCTCCCGCCCGGACTCCCCCAAGCCGGGCGAGAACCTGAGCGTGGTGGCCCTGCACGAGATCGCCCACCGGGCGGTCGACCGGGCCCGGCTGCGCGGCCCCGGGCTGTCCTTCGTGCTGGACATCGCCCCCTGGTACGTGCACGGCGACGGGCCGGCGCTGGAGCGGGCGGTGATCAACCTGCTGGACAACGCGGTCAAGTACAGCCCGTCCGGCGGAGCCGTCGAGGTGGCGCTGACGGCCGGCCGGCTGACCGTCCGGGACCACGGGCCGGGCATCCCGGCGGAGGAGCTGCCGTACGTCTTCGACCGCTTCTGGCGCTCGCCGTCCTCCCGGCAGCTGCCGGGCTCGGGGCTCGGCCTGTCGATCGTGGCGCAGGCCGTCCGGGACGGCGGCGGCGAGGTCTCGCTCGGCCCGGCCGCGGACGGCGGCCCGGGCGCCCTGGCCACCATCCGCCTCCCCGGCCAGCCGGACCACCCGGCGGCGGACTAGACACGGCCCAGGCCTCGTGACGCCGAAGGGCGGGGCACCCGAGGGTGCCCCGCCCGGTCTGCCGCGGTGCGGGTCAGTCCTGGTCCTGGCCGTTGCCGATGATCTTGATCCGGTTCTGCGCCGGGATCGGCAGCGGGGAGCCGGCCTTGCTGTTGGCGCCCAGGTAGGCGGCGAACAGGTCGAGGTCGGAGACGCCGACCAGCTTGTCGGTGCCGGCCGCGAAGGCCGGGAAGCCGTCGCCGCCGCCGGCCAGGAACTCGTTGGCCGCGACCCGGTACGAGGCGGCCGGGTCGATCGCGGCGCCGTTCAGCTTGACGGAGTCGACCACGATCCGGGCGGCGCCGGTCTTGGTCAGGTCCAGGGTGTAGGTGAAGCCGGCCGAGTTCTGCAGGATCTTCGGCGAGGCCTCGTTGAGGCCGCTGACCTGCTGCTGGAGCAACTGGACGAGCTGGGCCCCGGTGAGGGTCTTGACCTGCATCATGTTGGTGAACGGCTGGACGGTGAACGCCTCGCCGTAGGTCACCACACCGTCGCCCTCGGCGCCGGAGGCCTTGTAGACCAGGTCGGAGCGGATACCGCCAGGGTTCATGAAGGCGACCTGCGCGCCACCCTTGTCCTTGGGCGCGAGACCGGCCAGCTGGGCGTCGGCGATCACGTCACCGAGCGGCTTCTCGAGGTCGGTGGAGCCGCGGCCGTTGATGTCCGCGCCGATGTAGCCGAGCGGGCGGTTGGCGATCGGGGCGGCCAGCTTGTTGTAGTAGTCGATCAGCTTGGTCATGTCCGCGGCCTTGGGCACGTCCCGCCGGACCACGTGGTTGGCGGCGGTCACCGAGGGGCGGACGATCGCACCGGAGCGCTTGTCCAGCTTGAGGTCGATCTCGGTGTACAGCCGGCCGAAGGAGGCGGCGCTGGTCACCGAGCGCGGCACGCCGTTCGGGTCCGGGATGCTGCACGCGTAGGCGTTGTGGGTGTGGCCGGTGACGATCGCGCCGACGGCCGGGTCGATCTTCTTGGCGATGTCCACGATCGGGCCCGAGACGCCGGAGCCGCCCGCGCCGCAGTCGAAGTCATAGACCGGGCTGGCCGGGTAGCCGCCCTCGTGGACCAGGGCCACGATCGAGTTGACGCCCTTGCGCTTGAGCTCCGCGGCGTACTTGTTGATCGTGGTGACCTCGTTGCCGAACTTGAGGCCCTTGACGCCCTCGGCGGTCACGATGTTGGGGGTGCCCTCCAGCGTGACACCGATGAAGCCGACCTTCACGCCGTTCACCTTGGTCACCCAGTACGGGTCCAGGATCGGCTTGTTGGTCTTCTCGTTGGTGACGTTGGCGGCCAGGTACTCGAAGTCGGCGCCCTTGAACCTGCGGCCCTTGACGTAGCAGCCGTCGGTCGGGTGGCAGCCGCCGTTCTGGAGCCGCAGCAGCTCCTTCGAGCCCTCGTCGAACTCGTGGTTGCCGACACTGGTGACGTCGAGGCCGAGCTTGTTCATCGCCTCGATGGTCGGCTCGTCGTGGAACAGGCCGGACATCAGCGGGCTGGCGCCGACGATGTCACCCGCCGCCACCGTCAGCGAGTTGTCGTGCCCCTTGCGGGCCTCGCGCAGTGCGGTGGCCAGGTACTCGATCCCGCCGGCCGGGGTGGACACGGTCTGCTTGGTGACCGGGTCGATCTCCTTGATGGTGCCCGAGGAGCCGGCCGGGGGCTCCAGGTTGCCGTGGAAGTCGTTGATGGCCAGCAGCTGGAGGTCCACGACCCTGGGCTGGTGGTGGCCGTGCGCCTGGGCGACGCCGGGCACGAGCACCGTGCCGAGCAGGCCCGCGGCGGCGGCGACGGCGTACGTCGCCTTGCGGTATCGACCGGTGAGACCGGTGTTGGGCATGAGGGATCCCCTGGACAGTCGGGGCCCCGCTGTGGGACGGGGCCGGGCTGGCGGGTGCGCCATATGATCCAGAGAAGCCTAGGGTCAACGCGCGTAGCTGTCAGGACCCTGGACGTAACGAGAGGGTTTCCTGGACACGTCATGAAGCCGAGCATCCGAGTGCCGGGCAGACGGACTGACGCCCCGCCGGACGGATCCGACGGGGCGTGGGCGCGGCGGCGAGCGGCGCGGGGCGGGCCTCAGCGCCGGGGCTCGGCCGCCAACTGCCGTTCGGCGCGCTGGCGCTCCTCCATCGCGTCCTCGGTCATCGCGCGGTCGGTGTAGACCAGCGGCCGCTCGGCCTCGGTGATGATGTGCTTCACCACCTGGACGTTGCCGTTGACGTCCCAGACCGCGATGCCCGGCGAGAGGGTGGGGATGATCTCGACCGCCCAGCGCGGCAGGCCCAGCACCCGGCCGGTGGCTCTGGCCTCCTCGGCCTTCTGCATGTAGATGGTCCGGGTGGAGGCCATCTTGAGGATCGCCGAGGCCTCCTTGGCCGCCGCCCCGTCCACCACGTCGGAGAGGTGGTGGACCACTGCGACGAAGGACAGTCCGAGCCGCCGGCCGAACTTCAGCAGCCGCTGGAACAGCTGCGCCACGAAGGGGCTGTTGATGATGTGCCAGGCCTCTTCCACCAGGAAGATCCGCTTCACCCGGTCCGGCCGCAGCCAGGTGTGCTCCAGCCAGACACCGACGATCGCCATCAGGATCGGCATCGCGATCGAGTTGCGGTCGATGTGCGAGAGGTCGAAGACGATCAACGGCGCATCCAGGTCGATGCCGTCCGTGGTCGGCCCGTCGAACATGCCGCGCAGGTCGCCGTCGACCAGCCGGTCCAGCACCAGGGCCACGTCCAGGCCCCAGGACTGCACGTCGTCCACGGCGACCCCGAGCGACTCCAGCGAGGAGAGCTCGGGGCTGCGCAGGGTGTTGATGATGTCGTCCAGCACCGGCTGGCGGTCCGTCACCGAGGCCACCACATGGGCGTGCGCGGCCTTCAGCGCGAAGCCCGCCCGCTCGTCCAGCCCGTGCCCCATCGCCACCTCGATGATGGTGCGCAGCAGCGAGAGCTGTCCGGTGGTGGTGATGGACGGATCGAGCGGGTTGAGCCGCACACCGCCGTCCCGGGCCGACATCGGGTCGAGCCGGATCGACTTTATGCCGAGCGCGTTGGCGATCAGGTTCCACTCGCCGACGCCGTCCTCGCCCTGCGCGTCCAGCACCACCACCTGGCGGTCCCGGAAGCGCAGTTGGCGCAGCACATAGGTCTTCTCCAGCGCGGACTTGCCGTTGCCTGACTCGCCCAGCACCAGCCAGTGCGGGGCGGGCAGCTGCTGGCCGTACAGCTGGAACGGGTCGTAGACGTATCCCTTCCCGCTGTACACCTCGCGGCCGATGATCACGCCCGAGTCACCCAGGCCGGGCGCGGCGGTGGGCAGGTAGACGGCCTGGGCCTGGCCGGTGGAGGTGCGGACGGGGAGCCGGGTGGTCTCCACCTTGCCGAACATCAGGCTGGTGAAGGCGTCGGTGAGGTTGCCGATCGCCATGGCGGTGCCTCCGAGGGGTCAGCGGCGGATGCCGGTGGCGAACGGGAGGGTGTTGACGAACGCCCGGTGGTGCTCGCGGTCGCACCACTCCAGCTTCAGGTAGCTCTTGCCGGCCGAGGCCCGGATGGTCCGCTTGTCCCGGGCCAGCGCCTCGGGGTTGCGGGCCGAGACGGTCAGGTAGCCGACCAGGTTGACCCCGGCCGCGCCGGAGGCGAGGTCGTCGCCGCGCTGGTCGACCCGGCCGGTGTGGGCCAGATCGCGCGGGTCGACGGTGCGGTTCATCTTGGCCGCGCGGTTGGCCTCGGCCTCGTCGTTGGTCTTCTCGGTCAGCATCCGCTCGATGGCGACGTCGGTCGGCTCCAGGTCCATGGTGACGGCCACCGTACGGATCACGTCCGGGGTGTGCACCAGCAGCGGGGCGAGGAAGTTGACGCCCACCGGGGTGAGCGGCCACTCCTTGATCCAGGCGGTGGCGTGGCACCAGGGCTCGCGGGTGGCCGACTCCCGGGTCTTGGCCTGCAGCAGCTGCGGGTGGGTGGCGTCCAGCTCGGCCGGCCAGGCGTTGCGCCGGCTCATCGCCTGGAGGTGGTCGATCGGGTGGTCCGGGTCGTACATCGAGTGCACCAGCGAGGCCAGCCGGGCCTGGCCGAGCGGCTGGCGGACCCGGATGTCGGCCTCGGCCAGCCGGGCGCAGATGTCGGTCAGCTCGCGGGCCATCACGGCGGCCAGCCCGTCGTCGTCCTTGGTCCGGCGGCCGGTGGCGTCCCGGCCCATGGCGTGCGCCTCGGCCGCCAGGTCACGGGTGTAGTGCATGCAGGCGACCAGGTAGGCGCGGTGCTGCTCGGAGGAGGTCGACACCATCGACTGGAGCTGGTCGTAGGAGTCCTGGAGCCAGCGCGGGGCGTCCTGGGCGCCGCGCCGCTCGACGTCCTTGGCGTGCGCGTCCGGGTCGGCGGGCAGGGTCCGGGCCAGGATCTGCAGCCTGGTCACGAAGCCGTCCCCGTTGGCCACGTGCTTGAGCAGGGTGCCGAACCGGTCGACCAGGGTCTCCTGGTCCTCCGAGTCGCGCAGGCCGACGCCCGGGCCCTCGATCTCGATCGCGGCGGTGACGGTCCGGCGCTCCAGGTGCATCAGCACCGCGACCTCGTCCGGCCCGAACGGTGCGCTCAGCCAGCGCAGCCGGCCCACCCCGGGCGGCGGCCCGACCTCGATCTCCCGACCGTCCAGCCGGGTGCCCGCGTCGATCACCTCGGACTTCCAGACCGCCCGGCCGCTGCGCAAGGTCCGCCGGTAGGTGCGGTTGATCTCCGCCCACTTGTAGAAGGTGCGCCGCCGGTAGGGCACGTAGACCGCCATGATGGCGAGCAGCGGGAAGCCCACCAGCCCGGCGATCCGCAGCGGCAGGATCGGCAGCAGCAGGCCCCACATCATGCCGAGGAAGGCACCGAAGATGATCAGCGCGATCTCACCGGTCTCCCGGTTGCGTCCGATCGGCGCGTTGGGCCGGGACTTGCCGATCAGGTACGTGCGGCGCTGGTGGACGTACGGCTGGGCGTACTGGGCTCCGTACTGGCCGAGCGGTTCGCTGCTCACCGACCCGTCACCCTCCCTTCGCTGAGTTGCTGTCACGGTTCAGGGGCGGACCCTGCGGCGGCGGTGCGGCCGCGGGGGTGCGGCCGGCGTGCGCGGCGATCCCGGGGGCGACCGAGCCGCCGCCGCTGCCGCCGCCCGCCGAGGCGTTGGCGGTCTGCGGGCCGCCGCGCGAGCCGTGGGTGGAGATGCCCTGCTTCACCAGGTTGGCCGGACCGCTGATCATCGCGGAGCCGGCCGAGACCGCGCTGGCACGGGCCTGGCGGAGCTGGAGCATCTCGTCGCCGAGGCCCGGCACGAAGCGGTAGACGGCGGCGCTGGCGAAGATCGACAGGAACAGGATGGCCAGGCCGGACAGCACCCGGGCGAAGTCGTCGTCGGCCCCGGCGCCGGTGGCGACCGCGCCGGCCAGCCCGAGGATGATCACGACGATCGGCTTGGCCAGGTCGACCGCCAGCATCAGCCCGGCCCAGCGGCGGACGTGCTTCCACAGCTGCTTGTCCACCAGCCCGGCGTACACGGCGGTGCCCAGCAGCGCCCCGACGTAGAGCATCGCGGCCCGCACCAGCAGCTCGATCCAGAGCACGGCGGCGGCCAGCACCGCCACCAGCGAGACGATGATCAGGATCAGCGGACCACCCCCGATCGTGCCCTTCTCCAGGGTGTCGGCGAAGCCGCCCAGATAGGTGCCGGTGTCGGACTTGGTGCCGGCCGCGATCGCGGTGGTCAGCCCGTCGGTCACGCTGACCAGGGTGAACAGGATCAGCGGGGTGAAGGCGGAGGCCACCACGGTCAGCCACAGGAAGCCGATCGCCTCCGCGAAGGCCTGGCCGAGCGGGGCGCCGCGGACCGCCCGCTTGGTGACCGCGAGCAGCCAGAGCACCAGGGTGATGATGGTGGACCCGGCGAAGACCACCGCGTACTGCTGCAGGAAGGCGGCGTTGGTGAAGTCGACCTGGGTGGTGCCGTCGATCGCGCCGGACAGCTTGCGGACCACCCAGGCCGCGGCCTGGGCGCACCCCTTGGCCAGCGAGCCGAGCGGGTCGGTGACGCTGGCCACGCTGCCGCTGCCGGGCACCACGGTGGCCCCGGGCGGGGCGCAGAGCTGGTCCGCCCCGAGCACGGTGGCCTCCTGGCCGGCGCACTTGGAGCCCGAGGGGCTGGGCGAGGGGGTCGGGTCGGCGAAGACCTGCTGGGCCGTCACCAGGGCCGCGAGCTGGAGGGCCGCCATCGCGCCACCGAGGGTGGCCGCGCGGGGCAGCAGGCGCAGTGGGCCGTCAGCGGGCATAGCGGAAGCCTCCGAACTGCCTGACGGCGTTGGTGATGTCCTCGGCGGTGGCCGCCTGCTGGTCGCCGGGCACGGGCGCGGGGCCGGAGGCGCGGGAGAAGTCGGTGACCTTCCAGTCGCTGCCGGTCCAGCGCATGGTGACGGTCAGCGTGTACCAGTCCTGCGAGACCGGCTTGGTCGAGCTCTCGCCGGCCAGGCCGTACAGGCCGGTGCACCAGACCTCGACCTTGGTCGCGGTGTCGGCCGAGTTGGTGGTCCGGGTGCCGACCGGCACGCTGCGGCTGACGAAGGTCAGGCCCTTGGGCGCCTTGCCCTGGGCGTCCAGGCCGAAGCCGGTGACGGTCTCCGGGCCGAAGGCCTTGTCCAGCCGCTCCTGGAGCTGCGGGGTGACGCTCGGGTCGGCGACGGTGGCGACCAGGGGGTGCCGGGTCTCGGCGCGGAACATCTCGGCCGAACCGAGGGCGACCGCGTAGTTGGCCGCGGCGGACTGCGCGCCCTGGTCGGTGTGCGGGAAGCCGTTGGCGACCCCGCCGGCGGTGGTGGTGACCGGCTGCTGGCCGGTGGCCGCGGTCTGCGCCGGGGCCGGGGATCCGCCGGCGGCGGCGGCCCCGTCGGCCGAGGCCGAGGAGCCGCCCGGGTCGGGCTTGCCGCGGTTGGCGATGGAGATCGCCAGCACCAGGAGGGTGACCACCACCAGGACGGCCAGCAGCGTCCGCAGTGGCCGGGGCTGACGGCCGGTCACCTGGTAGGAGGACTGTTCGGCGACCGGTAGCCGCGTACGGGTGTGCGGCTGGTCGTCGGACAACGGCACGGCGGCCCTCCTGGTGCGGGGAGCCCTGGCGGGGCTCCGGTGGTGGAACACGACGGACCCAGCAGACGCGGTAGGACCGGCCCGCCGGGACGACTATCTGACCGTCAGATGGCCATGCCGTAGACAATGGTGAACAGGGTGCCCAGGGAACCGATGATGAACACGCCGGTCAGACCCGCGATGATCAGCCCCTTGCCCTGTTCGGCGCTGAAGGTGTCCCTCATCGCGGTGGCACCGATCCGCTGCTTGGCCGCACCCCAGACCGCCAGGCCCAGACAGGCCAGGATGGCGACGGCCATGACGACCTCCACCATCACCCGGGCCTCGGAGCCCAGGCTGGCGAACGGGCCCCAGTCGGGCGCGATCCCACCGATGATGGTGTCGATATTGGCTTTCTTCGGCGGATCCTCCGCCAGGTACCCGATCACCTTGCTGTCCACGCTGCTCAGGTTCATTTCCATCTCACCGCCCGATCAGGCAAATTCAAGGCCCCGAACCATGGTCGAGCGAAGGGGCCGGTCCTATTCTTGGCCAGATCTGATGTCGACTTGGCTACTTCTCGCGGATTGGTCGTGCGGCACGGGTCACGTACGACAGGATGTCCACCGTACGAAGGATACGGCTCACTCTATGTGTTCGCGATGATTGCGCTGAGCAACGCCTTCCGGGACACTACTGACTGACGCTTCGTCGGGATGGTGCTGATGGTACTCCGCAAGGCAGGCGCTGCCGCCGCCGCTGCGGCAGTTGTGACGGTCGGATTCGTCGGTCTGGTCAGTGTCGGGACGTTCGCCGCGAGCGGCGCCTCCCAACCGGCCGGAAACAACCTCGCGCTCTCCAGCGGCACGGTGCCCGCCGCCTACCAGCCGCTGATCCAGAAATGGGGCACCCTGTGCCCCGAGATCTCCCCCCCGATGCTCGCCGCGCAGCTCTACCAGGAGAGCGGTTTCGACCCGTCGGCCCGCAGCCCCGCCAAGGCCTACGGGATGGCCCAGTTCCTGGAGGGCACCTGGGCCTCCTACGGCACCGACGGGAACAACGACGGCAAGCGGGACATCTGGGACCCTTCCGACGCCATCGCCTCCGCGGCCACCTACGACTGCGCGCTGGCCCGGGACGTCGCCAACGTGCCCGGCGACCGCCAGGCCAACATGCTCGCCGCCTACAACGCCGGCCCGTACGCGGTGATAAGGGCCGGCGGCATCCCCGGGTACCAGGAGACCCAGGGCTACGTCCGCAGCATCCAGTCGCTGGCCCGCAGCTTCACCGCGCCCGCGACCGGCGGCACGGTCAGCCTCTCCCGACAGGCGGCCGGGGCGATCTACTACGCCCAGACCAAGCTCGGCACCCCCTATCTCTGGGGCGGCGAGGGTCTGCCCTCGCAGAACGGCCGATTCGACTGCTCCGGCCTCACCCAGGCCGCGTTCGAGAGCGTGGGCATCAAGCTCCCCCGGGTCGCCAACGACCAGTGGTACGCCGGCGAGCACCCCTCCCGGAGCGAACTGCGCCCCGGCGACCTGGTGTTCTTCGCCAACGACCGGAGCGACCCGCGCTCGATCCACCACGTCGGGATCTACGTGGGCGGCGGCTACATGATCGACGCCCCGCACACCGGCGCGGTGATCCGCTACGACACCATCGACCAGCGGGACTACATCGGCGCGACCCGGGTCACCCAGGACGGCGCCGAGGCGCTGCCGGTCCGCGGCGCGGACGGCAGCATCACCGGTGGCGGCGGCCCCAGCGGCGGCAACCAGGCCACCCCGAGCCCGAGCCCGACCGGCCCGAACCCCGCCGCCGCGGCCGCGGGCCGCCCGGCGCCCACCGGCCCGGCACCGGCCGGCGCCGCATCCACCGGCGCGGGTGCCACCGCCTCCGGCCGCCCACCGACCGGGACCTGACCCGGCGAATCCCGCTCGTGTGCGCGTCAAGTGGACGGTGTGTCAAGTTTCCATAACAGCGGGTCGGACCGGAAACCTGGCAACCGCTTCCGGCGTTCTTGCACGGTGGACCGGGAGTCCACCGTGACGAGAGAGGGAGGTGTGGCGTGTCGACGCTGCTCGCCGACACGGGCAACCCCGACCTCGACCTGTTGCGCGTGATCAACGGCCTGTCCTGGTCAGCCCCCGGCTGGCTGGACGGCCTGGTCTCCTGGGTCGGCGAGTACGGGATCCTGCTCGGCCTCGCCGCCGTCTGCCTGACCGCCTGGCTCCGCGCCCGCAAGGCGCCGGACGCGCCGGTCGCCGTCGCCGGGCTGCTCTGGGCCCCGATCGCGGTCGCCCTGGCCGAGCTGGCCAACCTGCCGATCTCCGCCATCGTCGACCGGCCCAGACCTTTCGTCGACCACCCCGAGCTCAACGTCCTGGTCGAGGGCAAGGAGGGCACGCTCTCCTTCGTCAGCGACCACTCCGCGATGTCCATGGGCATCGCGGTGGCCGTGCTGCTGGTCAACCGCCGGCTCGGGCTGGTCGCCGGGCTGCTCGCGCTGCTCCAGGGCTTCTGCCGGATGTACATGGGCGTGCACTACCCGACCGACGTGATCGGCGGGTACGCGCTGGCCACCGCCGTGGTGCTGCTGCTGGCCCCGATCGCGATGGCGGTGCTGGTCCCGCTCTGCCACGCGCTGACCAGGACGGCCGCGGCGCCGCTGATCGTGGCCCGGTCGCGTCGGGCCGCGCCCTCCGGCCGCCGCCGCCGGCGGCGTGGCGGCGCCCGCAGGCCCGGCCCGACGGTCGGCGCCGAGCCCGGTCCCCAGGAGCGCGACCTCGCGGCCTGAGGCCCCGAGGCGCTAGCCCGCGCGCTCCCCCCGGTGCTCGCCGCGGTGCTCCGCCTGGTGCTCCGCGGCGTCCCGCCTGGCCCGGTCCCTCGATCTGCGCGCCGGGGCGAACCAGCCGCAGCTGCAGCCGGCGAAGGCGAACGAGCCGCGCTCGTCCACCGATACGCGATGGTCCGACGTGGGTACCGCACCGGGCTCGACCGGTCGCTCGCTGTACACCTGCCTCACGGTAGCCCGTGCCGCACCCGGCGCGCGACGAGGTACCCGCGCCCCCAATTGCGTAACCCCTGAGCCGCCGGCTCGTTTGACGGTGAAGAGCTCTGCCCACCCGGGGTGGTGGCTTGCCGGGCACCCGCGCCCGAGGGGGTTGTGTCGACAGTGAAGAAGCCGATCAAGAGCCGCCGGACCGTGCAGCCCGTCCGGTCCGCCGCCGCGGTGGCGGTGCTGGCCGCCGCGCTGAGCGCCTGCGGCGCCGCCGGCCACCCGCGGAGCAGCTCCGCGGACCAGCTCTCCGCCGATCCGCTGACCGCCGTCCGCAGCGCCGCCGACATCACCGGCCGCACCGGCTCCGTGCACGCCACCACCCAGTTGACCACCGAGTCCGCGGACAAGAAGGCCGCCTTCACCGGCACCGGCGGGTACGACTACGTGAAGCGGATCGGCCGGCTGGAGATCACCGTGCCGCCCGGGGCGGCGACCACCGGCACCATCCAGGAGATCGTCCTGCCCGGCACGGTCTACCTGCAGAACACCGGCGCCAAGATCCCGGCCGGCAAGTGGGTCAAGCTGGACGTCCGCCAGCTGCCGGACGGCAACCTGGTCAGCAGCGGGGCCACCGATCCGGCCGGCGCGGCCGGCGCGCTGCGCGGCGTGCAGAGTGCCGAGCTGGTCGGCACCGAGACCGTCGGCGGGGTCGAGCTCAAGCACTACAAGGGCTCCCTCGACCTGGCGAAGGCCGCCGAGGCCACCGGCGGCCGCGGGGCGGACTCGCTGCGGATGGGCGCCCAGACCTTCACCACCAAGGACGTCCCGTACGAGGCCTGGCTGGACGCCCAGGGGCGGCTGCACAAGGTGATCGAGACCTTCAACTTCACCGGGGTGGCCGGGTCCAAGGCCCCGAAGGACCAGGTCAAGGTGGTCTCCACGGTCTCGCTCGGCGACTTCGGCAAGCCGGTGGAGGCGGCCGAGCCCGCCGCGGGCGAGATCTACTCGGTGCAGTCCTCCGAGTCACCCTCCGCGAAGTAGCGGCGGGTCCCACCCGTTTCGGCGGCAGAGATGACCCGTCCGTGCCATGTGGCCGGGCGCCGTCCTGCCTACGCTGGACAGCCGGGGCTGCCGTCCGGACCGGCAGGTGGCGCTGAAGGGGTGGTGGTGCAGGTGGCGTCCGCGGACGGCCGGGCAGGCGGCCACGACAAGACGGCGCTCGACGAGATCGAGCTCGCCGGTGAACTGATGATCGCCGCGTCCACCAGCGCGGCGGAGCGGCTGGCCACCGAGCAGATCGACGAGGTGCTGCTCGACCGGACCGACCAGGTCCCCGACCAGCGCTCGCCGAAGCCCGGCGGCTGACCGGGCCTCAGCGGCCCGGCCCCGGGGGGGCTCAGGAGCGCAGCAGCCGGGCGACCGCCGCAGTGGCCTCCGCCACCTTGGCGTCCAGCTCCGCCCCGCCCTCCTCGGCCGCGGCGGCCACGCAGTGCCGCAGGTGCTCCTCCAGCAGCGCCAGCGCGAAGGACTGCAGCGCCTTCGTCCCGGCCGACACCTGGGTCAGGATGTCGATGCAGTAGACGTCCTCGTCCACCATCCGCTGCAGACCCCGGATCTGGCCCTCGATCCGGCGCAGCCGCTTGAGGTGCTCGCTCTTCTGGGAGCTGTAGCCGTGCGGGCCGTGCCCACCCCGGCCCGGCTCCGCGCCGTGCTGCTCGGCGCCGTGCTGCTCGGCGACCGGCGCACCGGCCTCGCCACCGCCACCGGTACCGCGCCCGCCGTCGCCGTGCGCCGGTACGTCCTCGGTGCGCGTCGGGATCGTGGTCATCCGGCTCGCCTTCCGTCCTTGCTGCTCGCCTGTGCCTGAACCCCCAGTGTCCAACACCCGGGGCCGGTACGGTGTTCCGCCGGACGGGCGGGCGACCGACGGGCAACCGTGCAGACCCGGAGCAAACCGGCCGAGTTTGGGCCACACTGATGGCTCACGTCAACCCCCGTTTGCACAGTTCGGACGGCTTGCGCCTAGCATCGTTCAGTCCCGCCCCCGCACATCGGAGATATCCGTGCGTTTTAGCCTGACCCCGAAGGAGACGAGCTTCTACGACATGTTCGCCGCTGCCGCGGAGAACCTCGTCGTCGGTTCGAAGCTCCTGCTGGAACTGCTGGGAGCAGACGTGTCGGCCCGCGCGGACATCGTCGAGCGCATGCGCGCCGCCGAGCACGCCGGTGACGACACCACCCACGCGGTGTTCCACCAGCTGAACTCCTCGTTCATCACGCCGTTCGACCGTGAGGACATCTACAGCCTGGCGTCCTCGCTGGACGACATCATGGACTTCATGGAGGAGGCGGTCGACCTGGTCGTGCTCTACGACATCGAGACCCTCCCCAAGGGCGTCGAGCAGCAGATCGAGGTGCTGGCGCGGGCGGCCGAGCTGACCGCGGAGGCGATGCCGCACCTGCGCTCGATGGAGAACCTCACCGAGTACTGGATCGAGGTCAACCGGCTGGAGAACCAGGCGGACCAGATCCACCGCAAGCTGCTCGCCCACCTCTTCAGCGGCCAGTACGACGCGATCGAGGTGCTCAAGCTGAAGCAGGTCGTGGACGTCCTCGAGGAGGCCGCCGACGCGTTCGAGCACGTCGCCAACACGGTGGAGACCATCGCGGTCAAGGAGTCCTGACCAGCGTGGACACGGCAGCACTCATCGCCGTCCTCGGCGTGGCGTTCTTCTTCACCTACACCAACGGCTTCCACGACTCCGCGAACGCGATCGCGACCTCGGTCTCCACCCGGGCGCTGACCCCCAGGGTCGCGCTGGCGATGGCGGCCCTGATGAACCTGGCCGGTGCCTTCCTCGGCAGCGGGGTGGCCAAGACGGTCTCCGAGGGCATCATCGAGACCCCGACCGGCCGCCAGGGCATGGTCATCCTGTTCGCCGCCCTGTTCGGCGCGATCACCTGGAACCTGGTCACCTGGTACTTCGGCCTGCCCTCCTCCTCCTCGCACGCGCTGTTCGGCGGGATGGTCGGCGCGGCCCTGGCCGGCGGCACCGCGGTGATCTGGTCCGGCGTGGTCGACAAGATCATCATCCCGATGTTCGTCTCCCCGGTGGTCGGCCTGATCTTCGGCTTCCTGGTGATGCTGGCGATCCTGTGGATCTTCCGGCGGGCCAACCCGCACAAGGCCAAGCGCAACTTCCGGGTCGCGCAGACCGCCTCGGCCGCCGCCATGGCCCTGGCCCACGGCCTGCAGGACGCCCAGAAGACCATGGGTGTGGTGGTGATGGCGCTGACCATCTCGGGCCACCAGAGTGGCAGCGACATCCCGATCTGGGTCAAGATCTCCTGCGCGACGGCACTCTCGCTCGGCACCTACGCGGGCGGCTGGCGGATCATGCGGACGCTCGGCCGCAAGATCATCGAGCTGGACCCGCCGCAGGGCTTCGCGGCCGAGGCCACCGCCTCGACGATCATGTACATCACCTCGTTCGTCTTCAAGGCGCCGATCTCCACCACGCACGTGATCACTTCGGCGATCATGGGTGTGGGCGCGACCAAGCGGATCCGCGCCGTGCGCTGGGGGGTGGCCAAGAACATCGTGCTCGGCTGGTTCATCACCATGCCGGCCGCCGCGATCGTGGCCGCGGTGATCTACTGGATCGCCGACCTGATCTTCGGCTGACACCGCCGCGGCCACCGCGGCCACCCGGTCGCCACGGCCGCCCGGTCACGCAGCAGGCAGACGGAAGGGCCCGCCCCCACAACTCGGGGGCGGGCCCTTCACATACTCCACGGTGGCACCGCCATGCAGCACCGCGGAGCAGACTGTGCGCTCGCGGCAGCGGGTCGGCCTAGCCGAAGCGGCCGGAGATGTAGTCCTCGGTGGCCTGGACCGAGGGGTTGGAGAAGATCCGCTGGGTGTCGTCCAGCTCGATCAGCTTGCCCGGCTGGCCGACGCCGGCCAGGTTGAAGAAGGCCGTGCGGTCGCTGACGCGGGCCGCCTGCTGCATGTTGTGGGTCACGATGACGATCGTGTACTGCGACTTCAGCTCGCCGATCAGGTCCTCGATCGCGAGGGTGGAGATCGGGTCGAGGGCCGAGCAGGGCTCGTCCATCAGCAGCACCTGCGGCTCGACCGCGATGGCGCGGGCGATGCACAGCCGCTGCTGCTGGCCGCCGGAGAGGCCGGCGCCGGGCTTGTTCAGCCGGTCCTTGACCTCGTTCCACAGGTTGGCGCCCTGGAGGGACTTCTCCACCACGCCGTCCAGCACGGACTTCTTCTTGACGCCCGCGAGCTTCAGACCGGCCACCACGTTGTCGTAGATGGACATGGTCGGGAACGGGTTCGGCCGCTGGAACACCATGCCGACCGAGCGCCGGACGGCGACCGGGTCGACGTTGGAGCCGTACAGGTTCTCGTCGTCGAGCATCACCTTGCCCTCGACCCGGGCGCCGGGGATGACCTCGTGCATCCGGTTGAGGGTGCGCAGGAAGGTGGACTTGCCGCAGCCGGAGGGGCCGATGAAGGCCGTCACCGAGCGGGGCTCGACGGTCATCGAGATGTCCTCGATGGCCTTGGTACCGCCGTAGAACGCGGACAGTCCGCTGACGTCGATGCGCTTCGCCATGATCTTTCGTCTTCTCTCGTCTTCTGGAACGTCAGTCGGTGTCAGTGTCCGGCCTTGGGCGAGCGCCAGCGTGCGATGCCCCGCGCGACGAGGTTGAGCCCCATCACGAAGGCGATCAGCACCAGCGCCGCACCCCAGGCACGGGCGTAGCCGTACTCGTTGTTGACCACGGTGTACTGCTGCCAGATGTAGAGCGGCAGTGACTGCTGCGGGTCGTTGAACGGGTCGTTGTTGATGACGTCGCTGCCGAACACCAGCATGAGGACCGGCGCCGTCTCACCCGTGATGCGGGCGACGGCCAGCATCACACCGGTGGTGATACCGCCGATGGCGGTCGGGATGACGATCCGGACGATGGTCTTCCACTTCGGCACACCAAGTGCGTACGAGGCCTCGCGCAGCTCGTTCGGGACGAGCTTGAGCATCTCCTCGGCGGAGCGGACGACGACGGGAATCATCAGGATCGCGAGGGCGACACTGCCGGAGAAGCCGGAGTAGCCCTGCTTGAGCATGGTCCAGAGCGAGAAGACGAACAGACCGGCGACGATGGACGGGACACCCGTCATCACGTCGACGAAGAAGGTGACCGCCTGGGCCAGCCGGCCCCGGCCGTACTCGACCAGGTAGACGGCGGTCAGCAGACCGATCGGGGCGGCCATCAAGGTGGCCAGGGCGACCTGCTCCAGGGTGCCGATGATGGCGTGGTAGATACCGCCGCCGGCGGTGGTGGAGGCCACCACGCCCTTCATCGAGTGGGTCAGGAAGTCGCCGTTGATGGCGCCGATGCCCTGCTGGACGGTGTAGAAGGTCAGCGCGCCGAGCGGCACGACCGCCAGGATGAAGGCGACCCAGATCACCGAGGTGGCGAACCGGTCCTTGGCCTGGCGGCGGCCCTCGACCTTGACCGCGAGGGCGTAGCTGAGGGCGAGGAACAGGCCGGCCGCGATCAGGCCCCACTGGATGTGGCTGGCGAGGCCCGCGCCGGCGCCGATGGCGCAGCCGAGCGCGATCGAGAGCACCGCCACGCCGATCGGCGCCCACCGGGGCAGCCGGCCGCTGGTCAGGTCCCCGCGCAGCAGCGGGGCCGCGGGTGCAGTGGTCGTGGCGCTCATGCGTTGGCCCCCGAGTACTCCTTGCGGCGCGCGATGATCATCCGGGCGGCGCCGTTCACCAGCAGGGTGATCACGAACAGGACGAGACCGGAGGCCATCAGGGCGTCCCGCCCGAAGGGCTGGGCCTCGTTGAACTTCAGGGCGATGTTCTGCGCGAAGGTGCCGCCGCCCGGGTCCAGCAGGTGCAGCGACAGGGTCGGGCTGCTGGAGAGGACGATGGCGACCGCGATGGTCTCGCCGAGCGCGCGGCCGAGGCCGAGCATCGACGCGGAGATGATGCCCGGGCGGCCGAACGGCAGCACCGCGGTGCGGACCATCTCCCAGCGGGTGGCGCCGAGGGCGAGGGCCGCCTCCTCGTGCATCCGCGGGACCTGACGGAAGACCTCACGGGTGACCGCGGTGATGATCGGCAGAATCATGATCGCCAGCAGGATGCCGACCGTGAACAGGTTGCGCGCGGGGGCGCCGTTCTTGGTCTGGTCGAAGAGGTACGTCCAGCCCAGGTACTCGTTCAGCCAGCTGGTCAGGCCCTCCATGTGGGGGACCAGGAAGAGCACGCCCCACAGGCCGTACACGATGCTCGGGACGGCGGCCAGCAGGTCCACCAGGTAGGCGAACGGCTGGGCGATCCGGCGCGGCGCGTAGTGCGAGATGAAGAGCGCGATGCCCACCGCCACCGGCACCGCGATCAGCATCGCGATCAGCGCGCTGACCAGGGTGCCGAAGGTCAGCACGGCGATGCCGAAGACCGGCTTGACGCCGTCCGGGGCCCACTCGAAGGTGGTGAAGAAGTTGCCCTGGTTCTTGCCGAGGGCCAGGGCGGAGCGGTAGGCCAGGAACCCTGCGATGGCGGCCATGATGACCAGCAGGAGGATGCCCGAACCGCGGGAGAAGTTGAAGAAAACCTTGTCGCCGAAGCGGCTGTCTCGCCTGCTCCGGCCGGCCCTGCCCGCGGTGTCGGCAGGGGCTGATGAAGTCATGATCTTTTACTCCGGTCTGGCGGCGCTGCCCCGTGAGGGACGGCACCAATGGCGGCGGTGCCCCGGACGTGTGTGTCGGTGGATCGGTCGTGCGGTACCCGGTACCCGGTGGGGCGGCCCCGCCCCCTCCTACGAGGGCCGCCCCGCCGGTGGTACCGGGGTGATCAGGCCAGGGTCGGGACGACGGCCTGGACCTTGGCGGACAGCTCCTTCGGCAGCGGCACGTAGCCGGACTGGCCGATGGCCTGCTGGCCGTTGTCGCTGATGGTGTAGGTCAGGAAGGACTTCAGCAGGTCGAGCGAGTCGGCCTTGTTGCCCTTGTCGCAGACGATCTCGTAAGTGACCAGGACGATCGGGTAGGCGCCCTCGTCCTTGGTCGCGTAGTCGAGGGTCAGCGCCAGGTCGCTGCCGGTGCCCGCGATCTTCGCCTTGGCGAAGGTGGTGGCGCCGTTGGCGGCGGTGGCCTCGACCGGCTTGCTGGCGCCGGTGCTGATGGCGGCGCTGTTCAGCTTGTTGGTCTGGGCGAACGAGAGCTCGACGTAGCTGATCGAGTTCTTGACCTGCTTCACCTGGGCCGAGACACCGGCGCTGCCGCTGGCGGACTGGCCGCCCTGGCCCGCCCAGGTCTTGGCGGCCGGGTACTTCCAGTTGCCGCCGCCGGCCTTGGCCAGGTACTTGGTCAGGTTCTCGGTGGTGCCCGCGTCGTCCGAGCGGTGGATCGCCTGGATGTCGGCGGCCGGCAGGTTGACACCCGGGTTCAGGGCGGCGATGGCCGGGTCGTTCCACTTGGTGATCTGCGAGTCGAAGATCTTCGCGGTGGTCGGGCCGTCCAGGACGAGCTTGTCGACACCCTCGACGTTGAAGACGATCGAGATCAGGCCGCCGACCATCGGCAGGTTGACACCCTGGCCGCCGGTGCAGACCGCCTTGGAGGCGTCGACCTCGGCCGGCTTCAGGGCCGAGTCGGAGCCCGCGAAGGCGACCTTGCCCTGGTTGAACTGGGTGATGCCGGCGCCGGAGCCGCCGCCACCGTAGGTGATGGTGGTGCCGGAGCACGCGGAGCCGTAGGCGGCCTTCCACACGTCGACGGCGTTGCCCTGCGCGGTCGAGCCGGCACCGAGCAGCTGGCCGCCCTTGGCGCAGGCGATCGCGGCGGCGGAGGTGGCCGCGCCGGAGGAGGAGCCACCGGCGGGCGCGGTGTTGTCGTCGGTACCGCAGGCGGCGAGCGACAGCGAGCTGACGAGCGCCACGGCACCGATGGCGAGGGCCTTGGAGCGGCCGTTCCGCTGGAGCTTCACAGGGTGTCCCTTTCTGAGGCAGCGCCCGCGTCCGGCCGACCCGTCAGGGAGAACGGCGGCGAGGGTTTTGCTGTGGTCCGGGGCCTGTTCGGCCCTCCGGTAGTCCCGAAGTTAGGCCGGGCAGGTGACACGTCAGGCGGTCGCAAGTGAACGAGAAGTGAACCTCGGAGGGATGACAGGAAACTGCGGCCGGTAGTAACGGTTGCGTCACGGGAAGAGCGCAGCGAGATCACCCCTACCGGAAGTACCGAGCCGACCGGCTCAGAGCCTGCGGACGCCCTTGCCCAGGGACTCCAGCAACGCGTCCACCACCTCCCGGTCCCGCGCGTGGGTCAGCCGCTCCCGCGCCTTGCGCGGCGGCAGCCACTCCAACCGGTCCACCTCACGGTTGGGCGCGAACGCACCACCGGTGGGCACCGCCGCCCAGTACCGGACCTCCTTGGGCCGGCCGCTCGCCCGGTAGTGCTGGGCCGGCAACTCGACCCCGAGCAGGCAGTCGAACCCGGTCTCCTCGCGCACCTCGCGCAGCACCGCGGCCCGCCAGCCCTCGCCCGGCTCCAGCTTGCCCTTCGGCAGGCTCCAGTCGTCGTACTTGGGCCGGTGCACCAGCGCGATCCGCGGCTTCTTGCGCCGCAGCCCGTCCTTCGCTACCGGACCGGGCACCCACAGCACCGCCCCGGCCGCCAGGATCGTGGACCCGGCCGGGCCGCGCCGTGCGGGCGTACCCGCACCGGCCCCGGGGTCGTAGCGGTACTCGGGGGCCGCGCGGCGCGCGGGGGTCAGGCGGTCGCCCATTCATGCCATCCGTGGTGCGGGAACACCCTCCCAGCCGGCCAGGCCCGGCGAGAGGTTCGGCCACCGGTGGCCGAAGGCGTACCTGGCCGCCTCCACCTCCAGTCGTTGATCAGCATGCACCACCCCGAGCACATAGGCCGTCGCCGGGGTGATCCGCGGCGTGCGCGCCGCCGTCGAGGCGGTCACCGCCGCGTCCGCCGCCTCCTGGTGCCGGTCCAGCACCCCGTCCAGCTCGTCCAGCGTCGCCACCGGCCGCCCGCACACCTCCAGCGCGTACCGGGCCCGCTTGACCAGGATCCGCACCCGGTGCCACGGCGCGTCGTCGGCGGCCAGCGCCGCGTCCGCGTCCAGCACCGGCCCGCGCGGCTGCGCTGCGGCGGCCAACCGGTGCAGCCCGTCCCCGCCGTACGGGGTGGCTGCCCGGCTCAGCGGCAGCTGCTCCACATCCGCCACCAGGGCGGACAGCGCACCCGCCGCCTGCACCGGCAGCTCCGCCGCCGGCCGGCCCGCCGCCGGCCCGGCCAGCGGGACGTCACCGACCAGCAGCGTCATCCGGTCCGCCAGCGCGTGCAGCCGGGCCGAGCGCAGCTCCTGCAGCAGCGCGGTGTGCGCCCTGGTCCTGGCCAGCGTCAGCTGCCGCTCCAGCAGCGCCCGCGCCTTCGGCGCCCCCGCGTGCCCGGCCAGCATGCCCGGCCCCTCGGCGGCGGTGTCACCCAGCGAGTCCACGGCCGCCAGCAGCCGGGCCGACCTGCGCCGGTACGCGGGCTCCTGGCCCAGCAGGTTCAGCAGCCACCGCAGCTCGGTCCTGGCCTCCTGGGCCCAGCCCGGCTCGAAGGCGGCGCCGAAGGTGTGCAGCACCCCGCCGATCCGCCGGACCGCCCGCAGCAGGTCGTCCGCCGCCGCCGCCGAGGCCGGCAGCGCACCCGGTCTCGAACCGGCCTCCCCCACCGTGGACGGCAGGGCGCGCAGGAACACGCCCGCCTGTCCGGTGAGGTAGCCGGCAAGGACCTCCCCGACGGTCGCCGCGGCGTGCGCGGTGGCCGTGGTCGGCGCTTCGGTCATGGCACTGCTCTCCCCGAGGTGGTCCCGGGCCCACGCCGTGGCGGTGGACCCGGGGCTGGTGTCCGGCGATTGCGCCGACCCGGCCGCGGCCGGATCAGCGGGTACCCGCCGAACTGCGATGGCGGCGGCGCGACTCGATCAGCAGGTCCTGGATGTGCCGCAGCGGCCGGCCGTCCGCGTCCTGCGAGTGCCGGGCCCAGCTGCCGTCCGCGCCCAGGTGCCAGGACTGCGTCTCGTCCGACATCCCCAGGTCCAGCAGACCGGACAGCTCCGCCCGGTGCGCCGGATCGGCCACCCGGACCAGCGCCTCGATCCGGCGGTCCAGGTTGCGGTGCATCATGTCGGCGCTGCCGAACCACACCTCCTGGTCGCCCCCGTTGCCGAACACGAAGACCCGCGAGTGCTCCAGGAACCGGCCCAGGATGCTGCGCACCCGGATGTTCTCGCTCAACCCGGCCACGCCCGGCCGGATCGCGCAGATCCCGCGCACCCACACGTCCACCGGCACCCCGGCCTGCGAGGCCCGGTACAGCGCGTCGATCAGCTGCTCGTCGACGATCGAGTTGACCTTGAGCTTCACGTACGCCGGGCGCCCGGCCTTGCGGTGCGCGATCTCCCCGTTGATCCGCGAGATCAGCCCGTCCCGCAGGCCCCGCGGCGCGGTCAGCAGCCGGCGGTAGGACTCCCGGCGCGAGTAGCCGGACAGCCGGTTGAACAGGTCCGACAGGTCCGCCCCGACCTGCTGGTCGGCGGTCAGCAGCCCCAGGTCCTCGTACAACCGGGCGGTCTTGGGGTGGTAGTTGCCGGTGCCGACGTGCGAGTACCGGCGGAGCGTGTCGCCCTCCTGCCGGACCACCAGCGACAGCTTGCAGTGCGTCTTCAGACCGATCAGCCCGTAGACCACGTGGCAGCCGGCCTCCTCCAACTTGCGGGCCCACTTGATGTTGGCCTGCTCGTCGAACCGCGCCTTGATCTCGACCAGCACCAGGACCTGCTTGCCGGACTCCGCCGCGTCGGTCAGCGCGTCGACGATCGGCGAGTCACCGGAGGTCCGGTACAGCGTCTGCTTGATCGCCAGCACGTGCGGATCCGCCGCGGCCTGCTCCAGGAAGGCCTGCACGGAGGTGGAGAAGCTGTCGTACGGGTGGTGCAGCAGCACGTCCCGCTCGCGCATCGCGGCGAAGATGTCCGGCTGCGAGGCCGACTCGACGTCGGTCAGCCCGCGGGCCGTCCCCGCCACGAACTTCGGGTACTTCAGCTCCGGCCGGTCCAGGTCGGCGATGCCGAACAGCCCGGTCAGATCCAGCGGACCGGGCAGCGGGAAGACCTCCGCCTCGGTGATGTTCAGCTCCCGGATCAGCAGGTCCAGGATGTACGGGTCGATCGACTCCTCGACCTCCAGGCGCACCGGCGGGCCGAAGCGGCGCCGCATCAGCTCCTTCTCCAGCGCCTTGAGGATGTTCTCGGTGTCGTCCTCCTCCACCTCCAGGTCCTCGTTACGAGTGACCCGGAAGGCGTGGTGGGCGAGCACCTCCATCCCCGGGAAGAGCTCCTCCAGGTGCGCCCCCATCACGTCCTCCAGCGGGACGTACCGCTGCGGCGAGGCCTCCAGGAAGCGCGGCAGCGACTGCGGCACCTTCACCCGGGCGAAGTGCTTGTGCCCGGACACCGGGTTGCGCACCACCACCGCCAGGTTGAGGCTCAGCCCCGATATGTACGGGAACGGGTGCGCCGGGTCCACCGCCAGCGGGGTGAGCACCGGGAAGACCTGCTGGCGGAAGAGCGTGTGCAGCCGGGACTGGTCCTTGTCCACCAGCTCCGACCAGCGGACCAGCTCGATGCCCTCGCCCGCCAGATCCGGCAGCACCTCATGCTGGAAGGTCGCCGCGTGCCGCGCCATCAGCTCGCGCGAACGCCGCCAGATCAGGTCCAGCACCTCGCGCGGCTGCAGCCCGGAGGCCGACCGCTGGGCCACCCCGGTGGCGATCCGGCGCTTCAGCCCGGCCACCCGGACCATGAAGAACTCGTCCAGGTTGGACGCGAAGATCGCCAGGAACTTGGCCCGCTCCAGCAGCGGGATGTTCGGGTCCTCCGCCAGTTCCAGCACCCGCTCGTTGAACGCCAGCCAGCTGCGCTCGCGGTCCAGGAAGCGGCCCTCGGGCAGCTCCTCGGGCCCGTGGTCGGCCGCCGTCGCCGCGGCGGCGTTCGCCCGCTGCTCCGCGACCTCGGGCGCCAGCCCGCGGGTCAGCGCGCTGGACACCGCCGGCGCGCCGGACTGCGGCTCGGCCGCCCGCTCGGCGGGCACCGGCCGGCTGCCCGGGCTCGCCTTGCGGGTGGCGGTCTGCTTGGTGGTCACGGTCCGCGTGGCGGGCGCGGCCGCCGTCCGCTTGGCCGTGCCGCGCTTGGCGGGGGCCGCCTTCTTGGCGGCCGCGGCGCGCTTGACCGTACGGGCCGGGGCCACCGGGGCACCCGACTGATCCGCTCCGGCGGCGGCCGCGGCGACCCCGTCGGCCGCGGGGGAAACCGGGAGGGCACCGGCGCCCGCTCCCTGGGTACGGGCCGAGGACGGCAACGAGGCGGGGACGGGCCGAGGGATGCTCATGGTTTCCAGCTCCTCCTGCAGGGCGAAGTCCTGGCCGTGCGACGCACCGACGGCGTTCGCACGGCCCCCGTCCCGCGGCACCGGCGTCCACCCACCCGCGTCGGCCGGCGGATTACCGACCGATCGGGGAGCGGTACGTGGACGAGGCACATCGGGCGTCATCCTGTGATCTTCGCGGTGTCAATTGAATCCACGGTAAACACCGCATGGCCGGGAGGAAAGCTGAGTCGGTCACCCCTGTACCTCCCTCCGGAGGTGCTGGCCGGTGCCGATCGCCGCCGCCTGGACGCGGTACATCAGGTCCACCTCGTGCACGGTGAACCCCAACCTCTCGTATACCCGCAGAGCGGCGGGATTGTCAGCGTCGACGTACAGCAGCACCGCCGGCACCTTCCGTTCGAGCAGCAGGTGCCGCAGCCCGGCGGCGGTCAGGGCACGGCCGAGCCCGCTTCCCTGCTCGCTCGGGGCCACCCCGACGACGTAGACCTCGCCGAGGCCATCCGGGTGGACCTTGGTCCAGTGGAAGCCGACCGGCGCCCCGTCCCTGGTCGCCAGGAAGAACCCGGCCGGGTCGAACCACGGCTCGGCCACCCGGTCGGCCAGGTCGGCGGCGGTCCAGGCGCCCTGCTCCGGGTGGTGGGCGAAGGCCAGCGCGTTCAGCCGCAGCCACGCCTCGTCGTCCTCGCCCGGCCGGAAGGTCCGCAGACCGATCCCGGCCGGCAGCGGCACCTCCTCGGGTGCCTCCCCGGTCCGCCGCAGCTGGCGGAGCTCGCGCACCAGCTCGGCCCCGTACACCTCGGCGAGCCGGCCGGCCGCCGGATGGCCGCCGTGCGCCCAGAAGTCCACCGAGGCGCCGGGCCCCGCCGTGGCCAGCACCTGGTCGACCAGCCGGTGGCCGAGCCCCCTGCCCCGCAGCGCCGGCACCACCGCCAGCTCGGCGGCCGCCGCGGCCTGACCGGTGCTCTCCAGCTGGCCGTACCCCGCGGCGGCGCCCGCGTACGTCTGAACGAGGTGGCGTACGCCCGGACGGGGGCTGTCCGCCTTGATCCGGAGCCGGCCGGCTTCCGACACGGCCTCCCGCCCGTCCTCCCGGGCGGCGGCCGTCAGCACGGCCCGGGCCACGTCGAGCTGTTCCGGGGTGAGTGAGTCCGTCGCCAGGATCCGGCCCTGGTCGTCTGCGAGTGAGGTGTTCTCAGCGGTCTCCATGCGAGCGACCTTACGCCGCATCAGATCCCGGGCAGTGGTCGGCCGGACGGCCGGGCGGCCAGGCGGAGGGACGCTGTGCGGTCAGGACTGTGGCCGGGAATGCGAAAAGCCCCTCCGGGTGACCCGGAGGGGCTTCTCTGAAAGATTGTTCGGCGGCGTCCTACTCTCCCACAGGGTCC
>NZ_JBFAQT010000043.1:0-58219 GCF_040678895.1 Kitasatospora sp. NPDC049258 | reverse complement strand
TGCCGTTGGTGGCGTGCAGCTCGCGGACGGCGGCCCGGGAGTCGGCGTAGGGGGCGATCACCGGGGCGAGCACGGTCACGCCGTGCGAGGCCAGCATCTCGGCGACGAAGCCGATCCGGGTCACGTTGGTGTGCCGGTCCTCGCGGGTGAAACCGAGGCCCTTGGAGAGGAACTCGCGGATCTCGTCACCGTCCAGCACCTCCACCCGGCGGCCCTCGGCCCGCAGCCGCTCGGCCACGGCGAAGGCCAGCGTGGTCTTGCCCGCGCTCGGCAGCCCGGTCAGCCACACGGTGGCACCGCGCTCGCAGCGAGCGACCGCAGGGACCGCCTCCACGGCTCCCCCGGTGACCGGTACGTCGACTGTGATCACGATCAACTCCGAGGGGGGGGAGAGCTTCGTTGGGGTCCATGGGCGAACCGGCCGCGGGCAGCGGCCGTCGGCAGGGAGATGCCACCGGCGACCTTGGTCCGCCGGTTGACTTGATTGGTCATCAGACATGAGGCGCTGAAGGACAGTTGGACGCTGCGGCAGAGGGCGCGACCGGGTGCGGCGAGGCGCTTCCAGCGGCTCCCCCGCTACGTCTTCGGCCGTGCATGAGGAATCCCCGCCCGCAGATCTGGCGCATGCGCTCCATCCGGTTCGAGCTGTCCCAAGCCGTGACGACCGCGATCGTCCGCACGCACCGACTCTTGAGGCTGCGGTTTCCCTGGTCCGGTTTCTTGGGGGCGGACGTCAGGGATCAGAGTTCCCGGTGGGGGCGGCCGAGCGAGGCTACGACACCGATTCGAGGTGAACCATCGCCGTTTCCATGCCAGTTGACTCTTGCGAGTGGAGCGGTGGCGACCGGCTCTCCTCGTATGCCAGGAGGGCACGCTACCTGATGGCACGATCGGGGCCAAGGGGGCGAACGCGCAACCGGAGCAGCCTCCGGAGGAGCCGCCGACCGGCCGCCGGGGGCCGTGGGATTCCGGATGATTTACTTGGCGAATCCATTGACATGTACGCGCAATGTTGGTTTAACCTGGCGGCATTACTGCTCAGTAGTCTTCAGGTTGGACCGGATCGCGGGACGGCGCAATGGCGCCCCCGAGCAGCGAGGTGCGCGTCGCGCGCTTCCGCCCCGGCTCGTGCCCCAGCTGCGCCACGACGCATACCGGAGAGTCCATGAGGCCCCACTGTTCGCCGACCGACTTCGTCCCCCTTGGTCGGCTCCCGCTCGCTGCAGAAGAATCCGACGCCCGCGGTCCCCTCCCACCCTGCTGACGAAGGAACACCCCCCGTGCCTGCCAAACCGCTCGCCCTCACCCTGGCCGATCTGCTGCTGCGGCCGGGATTCGGCGCCCGTCGCGACCCCGACCGGGTCTTCGACCGGCTGATCGCCGCAACCGCGCAGGCCGACGGCGACCAACCGTTCGCCGACGACTTCCGGCTGCTGCTGCGCAACTGGTCCAGGGACGACAACCTCACCCCGGTCGGCTGGGCATCCGCGCAGGCCCACGTCCGCAGGCAGCTCGGCAACCGGGCCCGGATCCGCCGACTCATCGCCCAGCACCCCGCGATCGAGCACGAGCCCATCGAGCGGCCGGTGTTCGTGGTGGGCCTGCCGCGCACGACCACCACACTGACCCACGGCATCCTGTCCCTCTCGGCCGAGCACCGCTGCCCCCTGCTGTGGGAACTCCTCACCCCCGACCTGGAGCCCTCGCCCGATCAGCGCAGGAAGGCGATCACCACCGCGCGCCGGATGGTCGGCGCGATCGACCTCTTCGCCCCGCGGTTCCGCGACATCCACCCGCTCGACGCCGAGGGCCCCGACGAGTGCACCTTCGCCCTCCCGCACACCGTCATGCCACTGTCCCAGGCCCGCATCCCCGACCACACGGCGCGGCACTACGAACGGGACTTCGTCCCCGACTACCGCTACCTCAAGCAGGTTTTCCAGGTACTCCAGTACGGCCGCCCGCGCCGCCGCTGGATGCTGAAGTCACCCATGCACCTGGAGAACCTCGACGCGCTGCGCACCGTCTTCCCGGATGCCACCATCGTGTGGACCCACCGCGACCCGGTCACCGTGGTGGCGTCCTTCTGCAGCCTGGTCGAGCACGGCATGGCCATCACCGTCCGCCCCCTCGACCTGCACGGGATCGGCGCCACCTGGCTCGATGTGCTCAGCCGTGCCATGACGCGGGGCCTGGCGGCCCGCGTCTCGATCCCCCCCGAGGCGCTGGTGGACGTCCCCTTCTCCTGGCTCGGGTCCCACCCCGCCACCGGCGCCCCCAAGCTCTACGAATCCATCGGCGCCCGCTGGACCAGCGCCACCGCGGCCCGACTACCCGAGATCACCGCCCGCCCGAAGGGCACCCGCCCGCACAGCTACGACCTGGCGCGCTACGGCCTGACCCGCGCCGGCGTCGAGGCGGCGTTCGCCGACTACAACACCTTGCGCGCCAAGGTCGATCAGGGCTGACGCCCGGGCCCTCCGACGCGTCCGCCGGGCAGGGGCGGGCCGGAAAGGCGCGGTCCGCCTGGTCATTCGGCGTGGGTCACCCCCGGGGCGGCCCGACACGCCAGCTGACCGACGCTTCGACTCTGACACCGAGTCACCTCCGGATTTCGCATATCGGCCTCGGCTCACGCAGAGGGGAAAGACGCTGGCGGAGGCACGCCCGCACCGCGGTGCAGGAAGGGATGGGGCGGGGATGGCCGACCTCGTCGATCGAGCCATGCTGGCGGCGGTGTTCCCGCCGGAGTCGTTGATCACCGTGGCCGAGCACGCGTCGACCGCGGTGGCACACGAGCCGAGCCGTTCGTCTTCTTCCTGTACCTCCTGGAGACCGAGCGGCCCAACTACGACTTCGAGGTGGTGGGCCCGGACGGCACCTACCGGCCCGGCGCGCAGCAGAGGCTGCGGACGAGGATGGCGGCTGCCGATCCGGCGGCCTTCGCCCCGCCGGATCAAAACTCCGAGTTCGAGCCGGGCGAGCCGACCTGGGAGATGGCCCTACGGAACGTGGGCGACCGGCTGCAGTGAGCACCCGGATCCGGCCGGGCGCCCGCACCGGCACCGATCGCTGTCGCGGACGAGTGCGGTGCGCGCTCGACCTGGATCGGCTCTGGGGGCGGGTGGGCGCCGGGCGGCTATCCTGAGGGGTTGTGGCTTCGCATCCTCCCGCCCGGCATCTGTTGCGTGCCAAGGACCTGGCCGACGCTCGGTACGCCGAGGCGTTGACGGTCGCCGAGCTGGCGGCGGCGGCCGGGCTGTCGCGGGCGCACTTCAGCCGGGAGTTCCGGCGGGCGTTCGGGGAGTCGCCGCACGTGTACCTGCTGACCAGGCGGCTGGAGCGGGCGGCCGCGCTGCTGCGGACCACCGATCGGCCGATCGCCACCGTCTGCTTCGACGTGGGGCTGAGCAGTCTGGGGTCGTTCACCACCAGCTTCACCCGGATGCACGGGCTGACCCCGGCGGCCTACCGGGCCGCGTTCCCGCCGGCCGCCGCGCACGCGATCGTGCCCGGCTGCGTCCAGCGCGCGTACGGGCGGCCGCAACACCGCACGTTTCGAGAAGACGGTGCCGACGGGGCGCAATAGCGTGACGGTAACGCCGAAGGAACGCACGCGTACACCGGGAGAATCCGATGCTCAAGATCGCTACCGCGCAGCTCTGGGTCCACGACCAGGAGGAGGCGCTCGCCTTCTACACCAGGAAGGTCGGGATGGAGGTCAGGTCCGACGTCACCCTCCCCGAGATGGGGAACTTCCGCTGGCTGACCGTCGGCCCGGCCGGGCAGGAGGACGTGGCCATCGTGCTGATGGCGATCCCCGGCCCGCCGGTGCTGGACTCCGACACCCAGGCGCAGGTCCGCGAGCTGACCGCCAAGGGGGCGGCCGGCACCGTCTTCCTGACCACCGAGGACTGCGACGCCGCCTACGCCGAGCTCTCCGGCCGCGGGGTCGAGTTCAACGAGAAGCCGACCGACCAGCCCTACGGCCGGGACTGCGGCTTCCGCGACCCCTCCGGCAACAACATCCGGCTCACCCAGCTCCGGGAGATGTGACCGCCGGCCGCCGGGCCGTTCAGCTGCCTCCGTTGACCACGGAGTTCTGGACGGCCCCGGCGGTCAGCTGCCGCTGCGCGAGGATGCCGTCGTAGCTGCTGTCCTGGACGAGCGAGTTGACCGCCTTGGTCAGGACGTCCCGCAGCTTGCTGTCCGCCTTGCGGACGGCGATGCCGTACGGGCGCGGCTGCAGCTGGGGGCCGGCGACGTCGAAGGCCTGGCCGTTGTCGACGGTCTGCGCGTTGTACTGCGCCTTCGGGTAGTCGGTGATGTAGACGTCCACCCGCTTGCCCTTCAGGCTGGTCAGGGCGTCGGCGTCGGCGTCCACCTGGAGCACCTTGAGGGGCTTGCCCAGGTGCTCGCAGGCCTTCTGCTGGCGGGTGGCGAGGTCGTCGTGGATGGTGCCCTTCTTGACCGCGACCGAGCGGCCGCACAGGTCGTCCAGCGTGGCGACCTTGGCCGGGTTGCCCTTGCCGACCATCAGCCCGAAGCCGGCCATGAAGTAGTCGACGAAGTCGACGCCCTCGTTGATCTGCTTGTTGTCCTTGTCGACGCCCTGCTGGCGCTCGCGGGTGTCGGTGATGCCGGACATCGCGATGTCGTACTTCTTGTCGAGCAGCCCGGGCAGGACGTTGGCGAACGGCCCGACGTCCTGGAAGCGGAACTCGACGCCGAGCAGCTTGCCCAGGGCGGCGGCGAGGTCGGGGTCGAGGCCGTCGGGCTTGCTCTGCGGGTTGCGGAAGATCATCGGGGCGGCCGTGTAGGAGGCACCGACCTGGATCACCCCGGCCTTGCGGATCGCCTCGGGGAGCTGGTCGCGCAGGGAGGTCTTGCCGCCGGTGCCCGTGCCGCAGGCGCTCAGCAGCAGGACGCCGGTGGTCGCGGCGGCGACGGCGGCGCAGCGACGGCTGGTGGAGGCAGTCATCTCGGTTACTCCCGGGGGGGTGGAGGCTTGGTTCCGGGGTTCGTGGGATGACGGCGGATCGCGCCGACGCACGCCGCACCGGCCCCGTTCCGATGTGACGCGTCCCGCCCCCGCCGGCGCGGCCGTGCCGCCGCTGAGCTGCGCCGGGAGGAGGAGAAGCTGGCCAGACTATAACCGCCGTGGCCACCTCACGATCCACCGGGGGCGGGCGAGCGGTGCTGGTGGGCCGGGGTATGGACAGGCCGGCCGCCATGGTCCAGGCTCCGCTCCATGACCGAGTCGACCGCCGGCACCGCCGTGAGCGCCCGCCTGACCGAGGCGATCGCGGCCACGGCCGAGGACATCGCCGAGTTGCTCCGGGCGCACCCGCGCGCCGGGGCGCCGATCCCCGGGGCCACCTGGTCGGTGGGCGAGGCCGCGGCCCACCTCGCGCTGGCCAACCTGCTGATGGCCGACCTCGCCGGCGGGCTGGAGCGCCCCTACGGCGACGGCACCCCGGGCAGCCTCGCGGCGGCCAACGCCGAGTCGCTCGACGCCTACCCCGAGCGGGACCCCGCGGTGCTGGCGGAGGCGATCGTCCGGCACGCCGCCGCCTTCACACAGGCCGCCGCGGCCCGGTCCGCGGCCGAACCGGTGCGGACCCCGCTGGGGCCGATGGACCTGGGCACGCTGGCCTCGTACCTGCTCACCCACATGCTGGGGCACGGGTACGACCTGGCGCGGGCGCTGGGGCGGCCGCACATGATCGACCGGGAGCGGGTGGAGCTGTCGCTCCCGTTCCTGCTGACCGCGATGGGCCGGGTGGTCGATCCGGTGGCCGCGGCCGGCCGTGGTGGTCGCTACACGCTCGGGCTGCGCGGCGGGCGGCGGTTCGGGGTGGTGATCGAGGGCGGCACGGCGACGGTCGGCCAGGAACCGCCGGAGCGGTCCGACTGCACGATCGTCGCGGAGCACGTCACCTTCTTCCTGATCGCCCTCGGGCGCTGCACCCCGTGGCAGGCGGTCGCCCGTGGCGGGATCCTCGCCTGGGGGCGCCGGCCCTGGCTGGCGTTCGGTTTCCCGACCCACTTCAAGGCGCCCTGAGGCGGGATCGCGCTCGTGGCGCGGCGGGTCCGGTCGAGGCGGGCCGGGGCGTTCGCCGGCCGGGCCGCGGGCGGTTGCGGCGGCCCGGGGGACGGGGAGTTGACCGGCGGGTAGCCTGCGGGGCAGACCCGGTCGCCGACCGGACCCGGAGAGGGAGACTCCCATGGCAGAGCCGCTGATCGTCGCCGTCGCCGGCCGGACGCCCGAGGTGGATCCGGCCGCTTTCGTGGCGCCGAACGCCGTGGTGGTCGGCTCGGTCACCGTCGCGGCGGGGGCGAGCATCTGGTACGGAGCGGTGCTGCGCGGGGACGCCGAGGCGATCACGGTCGGGCCGGACACCAACATCCAGGACAACTGCACGGTGCACAGCGACCCTGCGTTCCCCGCGGTGCTGGGCGCGCGGATCACGGTGGGGCACAACGCCGTGCTGCACGGCTGCGTCGTGGAGGACGACGTGCTGGTCGGGATGAGCGCGACCGTGCTCAACGGCGCCCGGATCGGGGCGGGTTCGCTGGTCGCGGCCGGGGCCGTGGTGCCGCAGGGCATGCAGGTGCCGCCGGGCTCGCTGGTGGCCGGGGTGCCGGCGAAGGTCCGGCGCGAGCTCACCGAGGAGGAGCGCTCCGGGATCAAGGCCAACGCCGAGGGCTACCTGCTGCTCGCCGAGGCCCACCGCGGGACGGCGCCGCGCTGAGGGCCGCTCCGGCCGGTCAGCGCGGCTGGTCCAGCCCGACCGGCTGCCAGCGGTAGGCGGCGTCCTCCTGCCAGCAGTGCAACTCGTCCTCCACCACGGCGGCCAGGCACAGCCGCCAGTCCTCGCCGACCGACAGCGCGACCCGGGTGGCCGGCCGCAGGGTGGGGCGCCACCAGTGCGGGCGGCGGGCGCCGCCCGCGGCGGGCAGCCGCAGCCGGACGCCGCCGGTGCCGGCCAGCGCGATGGTCGGCCCGCCCCGGTGGCCGGCCATCGCCACGCCCAGCGCCGGCTCGGCGTCCCCGATCTCGGTCGGCGCCGCCTCCGGCCCCGCGCCGAGCGGCCAGAGCCGGACCGAGCCGTCCGGGCGCAGCACGGCGGCCTGCGGCCCCGCCGAGGTGCGGGCCAGGGCCGCGCCGCGCACCGGGCCGGACGGGCGCAGCTGCTCGCAGGCGGCCTGGGCGCCCACCCGCCAGCACAGCACCCGGCCCTGGTGTTCCACCAGCACCGCCCAGACCCCGGCCCGCTCCTCCACCGCGGCCAGCACCCGGTCGGCGGGGCAGCGGGGCAGTTCCTGGCCGGTCAGAGTGACCCCCGGGGCCCAGCGGTACGAGTGCAGGGCGCCGGCCCGGGCCGTCCAGACCACCAGCTCCGCCGCACCGTTCACGGCGCCCGCGACCCCGCTGATCCCGCGGGCCGCCTCCCACCAGCCGGAGGCGTTGCCGACCCAGAGCGCGCCGGAGCGGTCCTCGGCGAACACCGCGAGCTCGGCGCTCCGGCCCGCCCGGCCGATCACCAACTCCCTGATCCCGCTCGGCGACTGCCCCGGCGGAAGCTCCTGGTCGGTGTGCCCGGGGCCGGCCGGGAGCACCCCGGCCGCGCCGCCCGCGACCACCAGCGGCCGCCCGGCCGGGCCCGGCAGCACCGCGAGGCAGGAGGTGCGCGGCAGCGGCCGGTGGGCGCGCAGCAGATCGCGGCCGCGGGCGGCCCAGGGGCCGAGCGGGGCGGGCCGGCGGTCCGGGTCGTGGTGCAGCGGCTCGCAGGCCCACTGCGCCAGCTCCTCCCCGTAGCCGGCCTCGACCAGCTCGCGCCGGGCCTGCTCGGCCGCCAGCCGGTGGTCCAGCCGGGCATGGTCGGGCAGCAGCAGGGCGCGGGCCAGGGTGCCGACGGCGAACAGGTCCTTGGCGGCGGCCGGGAACCCGCCGACCTGCTCGGCCTCGGGCGGTACGTGCCCGGGGGTGAACACCGCGACCGTCAGGGTGTGGTCCAGCGGGGCGAGGAAGGTGAGGTCGATCAGTTTGACGTTGCCCTCGGCGTCCACCAGGACGTTGGCCGGGGAGATGTCCCGGTGCACCCAGCGCTTGCGGTGCAGCTCGTCCACGATCCGGCAGAGCCGGACCAGCACCTCGGCCGCTGCGGGCAGCGCGCCGCGGTTGGCGCCGGCCCAGCGGTGCAGCGGCACGCCCTCCACCCAGGGGGAGATCTGGTAGCCGAGCAACCCGCCGCCCGGGGCGCCGCCGGGCCGGTGCGGGGAGGGGCCGAGCAGGAAGCTGGGCACCACCAGGTCGGTGATGCCCAGGCGGTGGGCGTTGTGCGAGACGTCGTCCCAGCGGCCGAGCCAGCGGCGGACCTCGGAGGGATCGCGCTCCAGCATGATCTTCGCGGCCACCAGTTCCTTCAGCCCGCTGTGGCCGGTGCGCACCGCCCGCCACACCTCGGCCTCGCCGCCGCGGTGGTGGAACTCCAGCAGTTCGTACTGCTCAGGGTCGAATTCCGGCCCGAACCGGAGCCCTGGCACCCAACGCGACTCGGTCACTCCACCCCCGTCTGAGACGACCCGCCGATTGGACCCGGCCCCCGCCTTCGGCAGCCCCAGGATAGTGCTCTTTCCCGACCCGGGGCGCCCCGAAGGCCTATCCTGATCCCACGGGGGCCGACTTGACCATGCGTCAAGGCCTCCTTTCACCAGTCGGGTTGGCGCTGCCGGCCGACGGATCGGAACTGCAGGGGGACGGTGCATGGCGCAGGTCGTGCTGGTGCTGCTGGTGGTGGCGCTGGTCGGGGCGGGCGGGGTGGCGCTGTTGCGGCGTGCCCGCGCGCTCGACCCCGGGGCGGTGGCCAAGGCGCTGACCTCGGCGGCGGTGCAGGCCGCGGCCGGACGGCAGGAACGGGCCCGGCGGCAGTACGCCCGGCTGGCCGGGCGGCTGGCGGCGGCCCCCGCGCCGATGCGGCCGCAGCGCGGTCTGGCGCTGCTCGGCCAGGCCGAGGCCACCGCCGCGCTCGGCGACGGCCCGGCGGCGCTGCCGCTCTACCGCGAGGCCTTTCCGCTGCTGGCCGATCCGGCCCGTCAGCTGCCCCGGTGGAGCCTCGCCCAGCTCGCCGAGGAGCGGATGCGCGCCCCGGAGGGCGACCTCGCGCCGGCGCTCGCCTTCGTCCGGGCAGCCGGCCGTGGCGCGCAGCCCGGGGCCGAGGCCGAGGCGGTGGGCCGCACCCTGGGGTGGTTGCAGCAGCTCTGCCGTGAGGGCTCCGTCGAGCAGCGGGAGAGCGCCACCGCGGCGGTCCAGGGCGGCCTGCCCGGCTGGGACTGGCCGGTGCTGGCCCGGGCGGCGCTGCTGCGCGACAGCGGCCGGCGGGCCGAGGCCGAGGCGGTGCTGGCCACCGCGGCGCCGGCCGGCGGCGCCGAACTCTGGTTCCGACTGGGCGCCTCGCTCAGCACGCCGGGCCGGGAGGCGCAGGCCGTGGCGGCCTTCGACGAGGCGCTGCGGCGCGGCCCCGGCGAGCCCTCGCCGTGGTCCCGCGGCCCGGCGCTGCCCGCGGAGTGCCTGCTGTTCCGGGGGCTCGCCCGGCAGTTCCTGCAGGACCCGGTGGCGGCCGAGGTCGACCTGCGGGCGGCGGCGGCGCAGGCCCCGGCGGACCCGCGCCCGCGCTACGCGCTGGGGCGCCTGGCCCTGCTGCGGGACGCGGACGACCAGGCCCGGGAGCACTTCACGGCCGCACTGGCGGCCGAACCCTCCTACGCCCCGGCCAGGTTGGGCCTGGCCCTGCTGCACGAGCGGGCCGGGCGGGCGGCCGAGGCGGCGGCCGACTACCGGGCCGGGCTCGCCCTGGCACCGGACTGGCGGCCGGCCCTGGTCCGGCTCGGCGCGGCCCTGCTGGCCGCGGGGCAGCCGGCCCAGGCGGAGCCGCTGCTGCGGGCGGAGGCCTCGGCCAACTCCCCCTGGGCCCGGATCGCCGCCTTCCACCACGGTCTGGCGCTGGCGCAAACCGGCGATCCGGCCGGGGCGCTGGAGTGCTGGGAGCCGCTGCGCGACGAGGACCTGCTCGACCGGCTGGCGCTGCTGCGCGACCGGCTGGCCCGGCGGGTGCTCGCCACCGACCCGGCCGGCGCCCGCGCGCTGTGGCAGCGGGCCGTCGCCGACGCCCCGGCCGTACCGGGCTACCGCCTGGCCCTGCGCGAGGCCGCGCTGCGCGAAGCCGCGCACCTGCTGCTCGGCGCGCGGGACGTCCCGGCCGCCCGGGCCCGGGCCGCCGAGGCACTGGCGCTGGCCGGCCCGCCGCCCTCGACGGACCGGGCCGGCCAGGCGGCCCGGGAGGGGCGGCTGCGGGCCGCGCTCGCGCTGGCCGGCGGCTCGGCCGAGGGGCTGGGGGCGCTGCTGGATCCGAGCGGCGCCCCGCGGGACCGCTACCACCTGGCCGCCGCGGCGCTGCTGACCGGGCGGGCGGTGCAGACCGTGACCCTGCTGGCCCCGCTGGAGCCGGACCCGCAGGGCGACCCGGGCCTGGCCAGGCTGCGCGCGCTGCTCGCCGAGCGGGCCGGGAACCTACCCTTGGCGCTGGAGTGGCACGAGCACTTCCTGGCCGCCGGCGGGGCCGGGCCGGACGCCCTCGACGGGGCCCGCTGCTCCACCGGGGCCGACTGCGCCGAGCCGGCCGTCGACGCCTGCGGCGGCTGCGGCCGCGAGGGCTGCGCCGGCCACCTGTACCGCCCCGCCGGCGCGCTCTCCCCGCGCTGCGACCACTGCGCGGGCCACGCCCTGGACGCCGTGCTGGACTGCGGGCGCCGGCTCGGCCTGCCGGAGCGGGCCGAGCCCGCCCTCACCGCCTGGGCCGACGTGCTCGGAGACGGCCCCGCCGGCCGCACCGTCCGCCGGCACCTGGCGCTGCTGCGCGCCGAGGCGGGCGAGCTGGACGCCGCGCTGGACCTGCTGCCCGCCGGGGCGGCCCGGGAGCGCAGCGCCGTCCTGGTCCGCCGCGCCGCCGCCGCGCTGGCCGCGCAGCAGGCCGGGCCCGCCGCCGTCGACCTGCGCCGGGCCGTCGAGCTGAGGCCCGACCACCCGCAGGCCGTCCCCGCGCTCGGCACGCTGGCCGAGCACGAGGCCCGGCAGCACGCCGCCGAGGGCCGGGACGAGGACGCCTGGGAGGGCTACCGCACGCTGCTGCTCCGGGATCCGGGCCACCCGCGGGTGCTGCACTCGCTCGGCCTGGTCAGCTACCGGCGGGCGCTGGCCGCCGAGGCGGCCGGGTCGGCCGAGGCCGAAGCCCTGTGGCAGTGGGCCGTCGGCTGCCTGGTCTGCGCCCTGCACCTGCCTGAGCTGTGGGCCGAGGCCGCCCGGGTCACCGGCCGCCCGCTGGAGGCCGAGCGGATCGCCGCCGCCCGCGGCGCGCTGACCGACCGGCTCCGGGGCGATCTGCGCGAGCTGGACCGGGCGCGCGGCCGCAGTGCGGACCAGGTGGACGCCTGGACGGTGCGGCTCGGGATGGAGGCCCGCAGTGCCGAGGCCTTCGCCCAGGAAGAGCTGCGGGTGGCCGTGCCCGGCGCCCCCGAGCGGCGGCTGGTGCTCGGCCCGGCGCTCGGGGGGCTGCTGCGTCCGGCCCCGGCCGGCTCCGTACTCGCCACCTGGGAAGGGCAGTTCGAGCAGGCGGTGCTGCCGTTCCGCCGGCCCGGGCCGTTCGGCGCGCACCCGCTGACCGAGGCGCTGAGCCTGTTCGACGGCCTCGGGCCGCACCGCTACCTGCTGCTCCAGGGCCGGCACGCGGCGGCGGTCGCCGCCCTGGACGCGATACCCGAGGCCGAGCGCGACGAGGCCTGGCACGTCCTCTCCCGGGAGGCCCTGATCAGCGAGGCCAGGGAGCACCACCGCCACCAGGACTGGCGCGAGGCGCTCGACCGGCTGGCCCGGGCCCGCGCGCTGCCGGGCGCCCCGCTCGCCGCCGAGCTCTCCCTGCTGGCCGCCGACGCCGGGCTGCGCGCCGCCCGCGCGCTGCTCAAGGAGAGCGACGACGACCAGCAGGGCGCGGTGGAACTGCTGGAGCAGGCGCTGGAGTTGGCGCCGGACCACGCCGAGGTGCGGAGCAACCTGGGCGCCGCCTACGCCCAGCTGGCCCGCAAGACCAACAACGAGAGCACCGACTACTCCGCTGCCCTGGTCCTGCTGCGCAAGGCGCTCACGCTGGCCCCCGAGGACCCGACCGCCCGGCACTTCCTGGAGGCCGCCCTCGGCAACCGGGCCAACCAGCTCACCCGCCCCGGCCCCGACCGGGACCTGCTGGAGGCGGTGGAGCTGTGGCAGGAACTGATCGAGCTGGACGCCGACCCGGAGCACCGCCTCGCGCTCGCCTACTCCCAGCGGCTGCTGGCCCGCTCGGCCGCGCTGGCCGACAACCGCGCCGAGGCCGTCGCCCGGATGGCCGCCTCGCTGCGGGCCGACCCGGAGTGGAACGGCGACACCGCGCGCGAGGCGCCGCGCCGGGTCTCGGTGCTGCTGGCCAACCACACGGTGGACGAGTTGCAGGACCGGCCGTTCGCCGAGCGGGCCCGGTTGCTGCGGCAGGCCCAGACCTACGACGACTCCGCCGACCTGCGGCGACTGATGGTCAGCGTCTGGCGCAGCGAGGCGGCGGACGACTACGTGGCCAAGCGCTACCAGGACGCCACCTCCCTGCTCGAACAGGCGCTGGACCTGGCGCACCACCCCGAGGACCTAGCGAAGATCCGCAACGAGCTGGGGGTGGTCTGCGGCGCGCACGCCGTCCAGAACGCCAACCAGCGCCAGTACCGGCAGGCCCGCGCCCTGATCGCGAAAGCCGTCGGGCACAGCCCGGACGACCGCGAGCTGCGCGCGCTCAAGCGGCGGATCGACGCCCTGCGCTGACCAGGACCTGACCGCCCGACCGCCACCGCCGCACCGTTCGAGGAGGAGTGACCGCCACCATGCCGCTGCACGAACCGTCGCCGTACGAGGTCCTGGGCATCCCGCTCTCGGCCGGGGTGCGGGAGATCAACCTCGCCGTCGGCCCGGCGATGCGGGCGGGCCGGTTCGACCGCCAGCAGATCCAGGAGGCCGCGGCGCTGCTGCGCAACCCGGACCGGCGGCTGGAGCTGGACCTCCAGCAGCAGCTGCCGCCGGACCCGGTGGACGGGGTGGCCGCGCTGCTGGGTCCGGCCCTCGCCGAGCCGCTGCTGACCGTCGAGCGGGGGCCGCTGCCGCCCGAGGCGCTGCTGGTGCTGCGGCGCGCCGAACTGGTGGCCGACTTCGCCGAGCCGGCCCCGGCCGGTGTCGACCCCGATCCCCCCGTCCCCGCGCGCTTCACCGCCGACCTGTCGGTGCTGCCGCCGATCGAGATACCGGAGTGAGCGTGCTGGAGCAGGAGTTGGACGAGCCGCTGGAGGTGCCGCAGCGGGCTCTGGAGGTCGATCTGGCGCAGGCGTTCAGCCAGTTGCTGTTCCGGGCCTCGCTGTTGCAGCGGCTGCGGGGCGACGAGGCGCGGGCGGCCAGGGCGGCGCAGCGGGAGTTGCTGGGGCTGCTGGTGGAGGTGGACGACGCCTTGGCGGCGCTCGGGCTCGACCAGGAGCTGGTGCTGCTCGGCCGGGGCAGCGGGATCGACGCCACCCGGCGCCGGCTGCTGGGCAAGCTGGCCAAGGCCGGGGTGCGGCCGATGCGGTTGGAGGGGCTGGCGGCGGACCCGGCGCTGTCCGAGATCGTGGGCGGCGAGGTGCGGCCCGGGCTGGAGCCGGAGACGGTCGTGCAGACCGTGGTCACCGGCTTCTTCTGGAACGACGAGGTGCTGCGCCGCGCCCAGGTGGTGGTGGCCACTCCCCCGCCCGGGCCGGCCGGGCCCCCGGAAGCGGCCGGGCCCCCGGAAGCGGGTGGGCCCGGGGAGCCGGTGGCGGTGGAGCTGCCGGTCGCCGTGGATCCGCCGGCCGCCGTGGCACCGCCCGCCGCGGCACCGCCCGCCGCGGCGCCGGCCCCGACCGGGGCGGGTGCACCCGGCGCCGGTGTGCCCGGGGCCCGGAAGGGCGGGGCCGGAGCCGCGGCGGGCGGTCGGCGCAGGCGACGGAAGCGTTAGGGACAAGAGGGGAATTCGGAAGACATGTACCGCACTCTCGGGATCGATCTGGGCACCACCAACTCCGTGGTGGCCCACCTCCGCCGCGGCGAGCCGGAGATCATCTTCAACCGGCAGAACCAGGAGGCCACCCCCTCCGTCGTCGGCCGGGGCCGGCGTGGCGAGCTGCTGGTCGGCTCGACCGCGCGCGGCCGGCTCGCCCTCGACGGCGAGAACGTGATCCGCTCGGTCAAGCGCTTCATGGGACGCAAGTTCCGCGACCCGCAGGTCCAGGCGGCCCTGGACGAGCTGGACTACAAGGTCACCGCCGGCACCGACGGGGACGTCAACGTCTGGTTCGACGGCCGCTCCTACACCCCGATCGAGATCTCCGCGATCATCCTGCGCCGGCTCAAGGAGGACGCCGAGCAGCGCTTCGGCGAGCCGTTCCACCGGGCCGTCATCACGGTGCCCGCGTACTTCGGCGAGCGCCAGGTGGCGGCCACCCAGGAGGCCGGCCGGATGGCCGGGCTGCACGTGCTGCGGGTGATCAACGAGCCCACCGCCGCGGCCCTCGCGTACGGGATGACCAACGAGGCCGGCGACGAGGGCCGCACCGTGCTGGTCTACGACCTCGGCGGCGGCACCTTCGACATCTCCATCCTGCTGCTGGTGCCCGGCTCGGTCTCGGTGCTCGGCATCGAGGGGGACAACCTGCTCGGCGGCGACGACTTCGACCGCGCGATCACCACCGCGCTGCTGGAGGACATCCGCGAGGAGTACGGCGCGGACTACCGGCCGGACCGCCGGGACCGGCCGCGGATCGCCTCGGCCGCCGAGGTCGTCAAGATCGAACTGTCCAACCAGGAGGCCTCGGACGTGGTCCTGGCCGGCCTCGGCGCGGGGCAGCTGGTGCTGGAGACGGTCTTCGAGCGGCCCCGCTTCGAGGAGCTGATCGAGGCCCGGATCGAGCGCACCATCGAGCTCACCCACAAGGCGGTGATGCAGGCCAACCTCACCGTCGGGGACATCGACGAGGTGCTGCTGGTCGGCGGCTCCACCGCGATCCCGCTGGTGGCGCGGCGCCTGGGCGAGGTGTTCGGGCCGAAGCGGATCCGGCGCGGCGTCAACCCGATGCAGTGCGTGGCGCTGGGTGCGGCGGTGCAGTGCGCGCTGGTCTCCGAGGTGGAGTGCCCGGAGTGCCGTGCCCCCGGTGACCTGGCCGCCTCGGCCTGCGCCAACTGCTCCGCCTCGCTGCTCGGCGGCCCCCGGGTGTCCTGCCCCGGCTGCCACCTGCCGGTGGACACCGCCGCCGCGGCCTGCCCCAAGTGCGGGCAGGACCTGGCCGCCGACGCCGCCGTGGCCGGGCCGGCGGCCGCCCCGGTACCGACCGCGCCCGCCACCCGGACCCGCGGCTGCCCGCGCTGCGGCACCCCGGCGGCCGCCGGGGCGAGCGCCTGCGAGCTCTGCGGGGAGGCACTGGGGACGGCGGAGCCGGGCGCGGACGCCGCCGGGGCCCGCTCCACGGCCGCCGAGGACGTGGGTCTGCGGTGCGCAGGCTGCGGCACCGTCAATCCGCCCGGCACCGAGGTGTGTGCCTCCTGCGGGGAGCTGATGCAGGTCACCAACCCGTTCGACATCACCCCGAAGAACCTGGGCATCGAGCTCAACGACGGCCGGCTGGCCGTCATCATCCCCAAGAACACGAGCTATCCGACCACCTCGCCGGTCAGCCGGGAGTTCGTGGTCTCCGGCAGCGGACGGCAGCGGCTGGAGGTCGCGGTCTACGAGGGCGAGCACGAGATCGCCCAGCAGAACGAGCTGATCGGGCACCTGACCCTGCGGCTGCCCGAGGGCCTGGGCGGCCGGACCCCGGTGGACGTCTCGTTCGGCCTCGACCGGGACCGCACCATCACCCTCTCGGTGCGGGTGCAGGGCGGCGACGAGAAGACCGTGAAGCTGGAGCGGGTCACCCTCGACCCGGAGCTCAAGGTGCAGGTCGAGGACCAGCAGCGGCAGATCGAGAGCTTCACCGACCGCTGGGGCGCCGAGCTCACCGAGGCCGAACTGCGCGAGGCGCGGCGGCTGATGGACACCCTGGACGACATGGCCGCCGGCCAGACCGGGGGCCGGTCGGTGGACGAGGCGCTGGAGCGGGCCCAGGCCCAGCTGCGGGCCCAGCGCTGGGTGCGCGGTTCGGAGGCGTACCTGAGCCTGTTCCTGCACTACTGCGAGAAGCACCTCGACCCGAGCGACCTGAGCCGGCTGCGCGCGGTCGCGACGGAGCTGAGGCTGCGCCGCGAGGCCGCGGACTGGGACGGCGCGGTGGCCGCGGCCGCCCGCGCGGACGAGCTCTGCGACTCGCTCGGGCACACCTTCCGGATGCTGACGATGTGCAACGTGTACGTGAACCAGAACCTGGTCTCGGCGGCCCTGGCCCAGCGGATCATGGCGGAACTGCGCGGGCTGGACGGGGCGGTGGAGTCGGCCAACATGGAGGCGGCCAACCGGCACAACACGGCGCTGCTGCGGCTGTACGCCGAGGCCCAGCGGGAGCTCGGCGAGGACTCGCTGCCGGAGCCGGTCGGCCCGGTCCGCCCGGAGGAGGCCGGCCCCCGATGAGCATGCCGCCGAAGACCGAGGTGCCGCCGATCGAGGTGCCGTGCCCGCAGTGCGCGGTGCCGGCCGACCGGGACAGCCTGCGCTGCCCCTCCTGCCGGGAGGACCTGGCGGCGCTGGTGCGGCTGCGCTACGCCGGCCGGATCGACTACAACGAGGCGCTCGCCCTGGCCCGGGCGGGTGACGATCCGTCGGCGCTGGTACTGCTGCGCCGCGCCCTGGCGGCCGAGCCGGACCTGCACCCGGCCCAACGGCTGCTGGCGCGGATCTCCGCCCGGTCCGGCACGACGGAGGAGGCCACCGCCCTGCGGCGCTGATCGCGCGTCGCGCCCCGTACGGCCGGGCGCGGCCCTCCTCACGTCCCGGGCACGGTCAGGGCCGCCCGCTGGTGGTCGTCGGCGGTCAGCACGACCGCATAGGAGTCGAAGTGGGTGCTGACCACGGCCGAGGCCTCGATCGAGGCGTCGCCGCCGTGGTCGGCCGTCCCGCTACCGGTGATGAGCAGCGTCTCGGCACCCGTCCGGTCCGTGCCGGTGACCTTGACGGTGATCACCGAGCCGTCGGCGACGTCGTCCGCGGTGGCCTTCACCGAGAGCGCGGTGCCGGTCGCCCGGGCGGCGCTCTGCAGGCCGACCTGGTAGGAGGGAGCTGCCGCCACCGCCGCGACGATTCCGGCCGCGCCCGCGAACAGGATCCCGCCGAGCAGCAGCCAGCCGGCGGCGGTCACCCGCCCGGCGCGCTTGAACTCGTCCTGGTACCAGGCCTTCACATCCTCCAGGTTGCCCAACCGGACATCGCGGCTGCGCAGCACGAGCGACCCGAGTGCGAGCAGCACCGCCAGCAGCGTCAGCAGCACGGCGATACCGGCGAGCGTCCGTGGGAGCGGTCGGTCCGCCAGCCGGTCGACGGACACCAGGCCCAGCGCGGTGAGCGCGGTGCCCACCAGCGTGACCGTCGCCACCAGGTACTTCGCGTTGGCCGCGATCCGCAGCAGCGTCTGTTCGGGCCCGAGCGCGGCGGCCGCCTGCTGCCAGCGCACCGTCTCGGGTGACGGTGCCCTCCCCTGCCGGTCGGCGGCGGTCATGGCCTGAACGTCCCTTCGAACTCGACCTCGTGGGCGTCCCCGCCCGATCCGGGACACCGCACCACGACGGTGAAGGGTTGGTCCGCGTTCCTGCTTCGCCGCCGGAACGAGAACCCGAAGTTGGCCACCCTGGTGGGGTCACTCGCCACCTGGTCCCCCACCTCGGCCGTCAGGTCGTTGCCGTGTGCCGCGCAGACGTAACTCGTGGGCGTGAGTGTCGCGTTCACCGTCCCGCTCCGTTCGGCTCGGCCGATCCGTCGGGCTGCAGCAAGCGTTGCAGGACCGTCAGGGAGCGCTGGTCCGTCTCCCGGTAGGCGGGTTGGGTGAGCACGGTCGGCAGGTCGTGCGCGGCAATCCGCAGGACGGCGCGGCGGCGCCCCGGCGAGGGGACCTCGCGCAGCCTCGTCACCGCCTCCTCGTAGGCCTCGACGGCCCGCTCGACCGGGCCGGTGCCGAGCAGCGCGAGCGCCAGGTCGAAGCGGACCGAGTGCATGCTGTCGTCGAGCAGCAGCGCCTCGCCGAAGTTCCTGGCGGCCTGCCTGCACTCGTCCAGCCGCAGGTGGCACCAGCCGGCCTGGGCCAGCTCCAGCGCGTCCCTGGGCGACATGGCCTTGAGGATCGTCCGAAATCTCTGCTCCGCCTGGGCCGGCATGCCGTCCTGGAGCAACAGGTCGGCCATGCCGATCTCCGCCCAGGCTCCGCCACCACCGGCGGCCAGGGCGGACCGGAAGCTCCTGCGGGCATCCTCCCGCATGCCGAGCAGTTCCTCGGCCCAGCCGCGGATCGTCCAGGCCCAACCGATCGTGGGGTCGAGCTGCACCGCCCGGCCCAGCGCCAGCAGGCAGTCCGCCAATTCGTCCTGGTCCATCAGCAGCGCGCCCTTGACCGCCCAGGCCCAGGCGTAGGTGTCGTTGAGGTCGATGGCGCGTGCCAGCGATGCCGCGGCCTCGTCGTCCCGCGTCAGGGTGTACTCGGTGGCGCCCCGGCAACCCCAGGCCCATGCGTCCTGCGGCGCCAGGTCGGTCGCGGCGGTGTAGGACTCCAGCGCTTCGGCCAGGCGCCCTTCGGCGCGGAGCAGTTCGCCGAGTTCGGTGTGGGCCCAGTTGAGCGTGCTGTCCAGCTCCAGGGCCCGGCGCAGGTGGCGCTCGGCCTCGACCTTGTCCGATGCCCGCAGGACCTGGCCCTTGGTGCCCAGGGCGAAGGCGTTGTCGGGGCCGGCCTCCAGCGCCCGGTCCAGGTGGACCAGCGCCTCCCGGTCGCGTCCGAGCCGCCGGAGCGCCTCGCCGAGGTGGGCCTGGACGTCGGTCACCGCTGCCGCGGGCCCACCGGCCTTCGCCAGTCCTCGCTCCGCGCGCTCCAGCACGACCACGGCGTCCTGGAACCGTCCGACCAGGACGCGGACCTTGCCCTGCAGGAGCAGCAGCGACGGCTCGCCCGGGTGGATCCGCAGTCCTTCGACCGCCAACTGCTCGGCGTCGTCGTACCGTGCCCCGTCGAGGAGCAGCCCGCCCAGCGTGTGCCGGATCTCCGGGGAGTCCGGCACGAGGCGCAGCAGCTCGCCGAGCGGCTTGCGCGCCTCGTCGTGCCGGTCGAGCCGCAGCAGCGCCTGCGCCTGCGCGGAGAGCGCCATCACGTGGTCGTGGTCCAGCCCGACCGCCCGCGTCGCCGCGTCGAGCGCGTCCCGGAAGCGGTCGAGCCGCAGCAGGATCATCGATCGGCAGGCGAGCAGGTCGGCGCTGTCCGGGGTGAACAGCAGTGCGTGGTCGGTCTCGGCCAGGGCCGTCACAGGTCGGCCGAGGTCGACCATCGTCAGGATCATCTCCACCCGGTCGTCCAGGTCGGCCACCTCCTCGGCCAGGAGTTCCTGCAGGACCCCGAGCGCCTCGGCCGACCTCCCCGACTGCCGCAGGATCCTCGCCCTCAGCCTGCGCAGCTCGACATCACCGGGCCAGGCGACGAGTGCCTCGTCCACCGTGTCGAGAGCCTCCGCCCGCCGCCCGGTCGTGACCAGCACCCGGACCCGGGCCGCCATCAGCACCGGATCGACCGGGGACATGGTGAGCCCGCTGTCCAGCAGCGCCAACGCCTCCTCGACCCGGCCCAGATCGGCGAGCAGCTGGGCCTGGAAGGCCCGCGCGACCTCCAGCTCGGGGTGGCTGTCCCGCACGCTCTCGATGGCCTCCAACGCCACCTGCGGACCGGCGAGGTCGGCGAGCGCGAAGCTCCTCCCCATCATGGCGTCCACCGGATCGTGGCTCAGGCCGATGGCCTGCTCGAAGCAGTGCAGCGCCTCACCGGGCTGTCCGCCGGCCCCGAAATGCGTTCCTGCCCGCACGTAGGCCGCGGCGGCCTGCTCGGGGCGGTCGTCCAGGAGCCTGGTCTCGGCGAGCCGTTGGGCGAGCCGCGGGTCGTCCTCCTCCACGTCGATGGCCAGTTGCAGGAGCCGCTCGGCGCGCGCCAGGTCGTGCCGCTCACGCAACGTCAGGACGATCCGGATGATCGTGTCGACCGGTACGGCGGCGAGCGCTTCGAGGGCCGTGACGACGGCCTCGAACGCCTCGTCCAGCCGGTCGAGCCGGGCGAGCGCCGTGCCGTGGTCGACGAGTTCGGCCGGCTTGAGCTCCGCTCCCCCGGCGACCAGGCGGTCGAAGATCGCCACGGCGGCCGCGAACCGGACCTGCGCCTGATCGGGCTCGGCGGCCTCGATCGCGCGGCCGAGCACGGTGAGGACACAGGCGTGGATCACGTCCACCTGCTGCGTGCCGTCGGCGTCCGCCGCCGCGACGGCGGCGGCCCTGCGGCCGGGGAGCAGGGCGAGCAGCCTGGTCGAGATCTGGGCGCTCTCGGAGTTCCGCCCCGCGGCGAGCGCCTCACGGGCCGAGGCCAGGTCCATCAGCAGACGGCCGGTAGGTGCGCCGATGAGGTCCCAGTGGCGGGGCACGGCCAGCGGACGCTCGCCACCCGCCGTCGTTCGCCAGGGTTCGGTCCGGATCGTCATCAGCAACTCACCATCCTCAGGGGTCCGGACGGATGGCGCCCGGCAGTTCCACACCTGGCGGCCGCCTGGTCCGACCCCGGATGTCGATGATCTGCTGACAGAGCTCACGGGTGACGTCGGCCCCCTCCGTCACCCAGGCCGGCTCGTGGATGCGCGCATACCAGGAGGCGTTCAGCGCATCGCGCAGGCGGTTTATCGGCGCCACCGCCGGCACCGCTGGTGAAAGCTTCGGGTCTCTCAGCTCCTTGCACCAGCGGCTACCCCACTGCACAGCCGTGTCCCAGTCGTCGACCGCGTATGCAGCCTGCGGAAGGAAAAACCAGTTGAAGGTGTCAAAGACCGTCGCCGGATCGAGCGCGAGTCGCTCAAGCGGGTCGGCCGCACCCGGGTCCGTCCCTAGCACCAGGTGCAACGCCTGGTCCCAGTGCTTGCCCAGCTTGTCGTGGAGGTCGGCAACGTCCCCGTCGGCGATCCGAGCGAGGATTCCACGAACCATCGCCACCCGCTGCGCGACGAACTCCCGACAGTCCGGATCGGGAGCAACGAAATCGAGCCGTAGGAGCATGAGCGCGCAGGCATACGCAGGCCCAAGTGTGTAGGTGGCGAAGGCGTCGGAGAGCAACGCCCGGATTCGCTCCTCGATAACATCCTGGTCAGCCCCGAGGCCATGGTGCACGTCGATCGCGGACTTCCGAGCAAATGCGTCGATCTCCGGGCGGTCGGTGATCGCGACCTGCCCGTACTCGAAGGTGACGAGCGGGAGCGTCCACACGTCCCATTCCGGGAACTGGACGTGGGCAATGTGCCGAGCCCCCGCGTGCCGGCCCCCATTGTGGGCGGGAATCGCGATGGTGGTCAGCATCCTGCCTACACTCCTGGCGCACTCGTTAATCAGCTCGTCCGCAAAGGTGCAGATCTGGTTGTCCAGGTCCCGCTCGCGGAAGGTCAGGCCGCCCATGAGCTCCAGGCACTCACGGAAGATGTCCTCGCTCTGCTCCTGGATCGCTGCAAGTTTCTGCCAAGCGACCCGTTGGTGGAGCGGGTGGGGACTCCGGTCGATCCCGGTCGACAGCTGTTCCAGCTCCCACAGCCTGGACACCGAATCGCTGCGGATGGCGTCGAAGGCCGCGTCCCACACGCCCTCCTCCAGCGGCACGTGGTCGAGGGCGAGTTCGCGGACCGAGAGGTCCCGGGCCCGTTCCAGATTCAGCCGCAGCGCCTCCACCCGCCCTTGGAGCATCGACCAGGGCATCACAGCACCTCCGGAACCCGCTGCTCGGCCAGGCTCCGCGCGCCGATCGCGATCCTCCCGCGGGCGGGCTCGTCGGCCGCGCCGATCCGTGCCAGCCACGCCAGGTTGACCAGATCCGGGATCGGCCGGGCGTCGTCGGCCCCCGCCGTGCCGTCCCGGAGCCGCTTTCTCAGGCCTCCGGTGCCGACCAGGTGCTCACCGTCGTAGCGGGCCGTCGGCAGATGAGCCCGCAGCAGGTCCAGCGACTGCTCGCGCCAGCTGGCGAACGGCTCCTCGGGCCCGCGATCGGCCGCCGTGCCCGCCGCGGTGGTGCCGTCCTGCCAGGCCTGCCGCATGGCGGCCAGTGCCAGGTCGTAGTCCCCGTGCTCGTCGAGGGCCTTGAGCGTCGCGTCGATCACCGCCACGCGGGTGTTGGCGGCCGGGTGCGTCGGCCGGTCGAGCTGGGCGGCGACCGGGTCGAAGCGTTCGAACACGCAGGTCAGGCCGTAGGCCGGGCCGAGTACGTAGCACGCGTAGACATCGGCGAAGATCTCGTGGAACCACGCCCAGTGCCGGCTGTCACCCTCCTGTGCCCGCGCCGCGAGATCCTCCAGCGGGTGCACGGTCCGCCCGCCCTGAACGATGGTCAGTGCCGGTCCGACGAAGTGTCCGTGCTCGTGCGCGACCACCGGCAGCTCCCAGAACGACTTGCTCGGGAAGCGCACCCGGATCACCCGCGAGAAGCGGGTGTAGGACTCGGCGGTGCCGAGCACCGTGAACGACTCCCACCGCACCGGGGCCTGCCGGGTGATCTCGTCCAGCAGCGCGTCCGCGAGCCGGCAGTACCCGTCGTCCAGTCCCGCATCACGCACTGCCGCCCCCTCGACCAGGGCGAGCGCCTCCTCGAAGACCTCGTCGAGCTCGGCCTGGAGCCGGTGCAGGCGGGGCCAGAGCTGGGTCGCCGCGGTGGCGTCGACCGCCTCGGAGAGTTTCTGGACCTCGATGCGGTGGAGGTTGAACTCGGTCGCCAGGCGGATCTCCACCCGCTCGCGCAGGGCCGCCCCGATGGCCAGGGTGCTCTCCTGCGCCGCGTCGATCTGCTGGATCAGGGCGTCGACCCGCGAACGGAGTAACGCGCTGGAGCAGTCTGGGGAGATCGTCCGGGACATGGGGCCACCACCTCACGGATTGGGCCGGGCCCTCACTTCCAGTGTGTTCCTGTTCACCCGATTTGTCCTCCATGCAGGCGCCGCCCGCCGCCGCCGCCGTGTCCGTGCGCCGGTCGCGGCCCCTCGACCCGTAGCGTCGGGCGGTGACGGACCGGGCCGGCCGGTGCGACGAGGGGAACGGCTCCCGTGGAACGCAAGTGGTGGACCCTGCTCGCCGTCTCGGTGGCGACCTTCATGCTCCTGCTGGACATCACGGTGGTGAACGTGGCGCTGCCGTCGATCCGCAAGGACCTCGGCGCCAGCTTCACCGACCTGCAGTGGGTGTTCGACGCGTACGCGCTGACGCTCGCCGCGCTGGTGCTGACGGCCGGGTCGATCGCCGACCGGGTGGGCCGCCGGCGGACCTTCGCGGCCGGGCTGGTGATCTTCTCGCTCGCCTCGCTGCTGTGCGCGCTGGCGCCGAACCCGACCTTCCTCAACCTCTCGCGCGCGCTCCAGGGGGTGGGCGGCGCGGTGATGTTCGCGGTGTCGTTGGCGCTGGTCGCCCAGGAGTTCCTCGCCGGGCGGGAGCGCGGCACGGCGATGGGCATCTACGGCGCCACCATCGGGGTCGCGGTGGCGATCGGCCCGCTGGTCGGCGGGGCGCTGACCGACTCGCTGGGCTGGGAGTCGATCTTCTACCTGAACCTGCCGATCGGCGCGGCGGCGCTGGTGGTCACGTTCCTGAAGCTGCGCGAGAGCCGGGACCCGAACGCCACGGGGGTCGACTGGCCGGGCGTCGCGACCTTCAGCACCGCGCTCTTCCTGCTGGTACTGGCCCTGGTACGGGGCAACGCGGAGGGCTGGGGCAGTGCGCTGATCGTCTCGCTGTTCGTGGCCGCGGCGCTGCTGCTCGGCGCGTTCGTGGTGATCGAGCAGCGGGTCGCCGAGCCGATGCTGCCGCTCGGACTGTTCCGGCGCGGCGCCTTCACCGGCGTGCAGCTGGCCGCCTTCGCGGTCTCCGGCTCGCTCTTCGCCCTGTTCCTCTACCTGACCCTCTACCTGCAGAACTACCTCGGCCTGTCCCCCTTCCAGGCCGGGGTGCGCTACCTGCCGAGCACCGTGCTCAGCTTCCTGGTCGCCCCGATCGCCGGCGCGCTGCTCTCCCGGGTGCAGGCCCGGTTCATGCTCTGCGTCGGCCTCGCCGCGGTCGGGCTGGGGCTGCTGCTGATGAACGGCATCCAGCCGGACTCGACCTGGACCACCCTGCTCAGCGGCTTCCTGTTCGCGGGCGCGGGGGTCGGCCTGGTCAATCCGGTGATCGCGGACGTGGCGGTGAGCGTGGTGCCCAAGGAGCGCAGCGGCATGGCGGCCGGCATCAACGACACCTTCCGCCAGGTCGGCATCGCGGTGGGCATCGCCGTCTGGGGTGCGATCTTCGTCGGCCGCGGCGCCGACCAGGTCCGCGAGCTGGCCGCGGGCACCCCGGCCGCGGTCGGGGCGCGCCCGCGCGAGCTGATCGAGGCGGCCTCCTCGGGCAGCCTGGACGAGGCGCTGGCCGCCGTCCCGGCCGAGTCCCGCGAGGCGGTCGCCCGGGCGGCCCGCGAGGGCTTCCTGTCGGGCCTCAACACCGTGCTGACGCTCGGTGCGCTGCTCGCCTTCGCCGGCGCCGCGCTGGCGCTGTGGCTGGTCCGGGAGAGCGAGATCGAGCGGGACGTCCAGCCGGAGCCCGCTCAGGCCACCTGACGCGCCCGGGCCAGCGCGGCCACCACGCTCGCGGCCTGCCGGTGCTCGGGCAGCTCCGGCAGGTGGACCCGGCCGCGTGCGGCCTGCCGCTCCAGCGCCTCGGCCAGCTCCACCGGATGCTGCGGCCAGGGCGCGATCCCGGCCCTGGCCAGGGTGGCCGCGTTCGCCCGCCCGTGCCCGGAGATCACCTGGTAGCTCACCGCGGGCAGCCCCGCGACCAGGGCCTCGGTCAGGGACAGCCCGCCGGCGTTGTGGACCAGGACGTCGGCGGCGGCCATCAGCGCGGGGACGTCCTCGCGCCAGCCCAGCGCCACCACCCCGGGCAGCCGGGTGATCCGCCGGCGCAGCCGCTCGTTGCGCCCGCACAGCACCACCGGGACGGTGCCGTCCAGCGCGGCGAGCGCACGGACACCCGCCGTCACGTCGCCGAGCCCCAGCGAGCCCGTGCTGAGCAGGGCCATCCGGTGCTCAGGCGGTACGCCCAGCTCGGCACGCAGCGCCTGCCGGCGCAGCGGGTCGACGGGCGCCGCGAAGGCGGCGGGCGCCAGCGGACCGGCCGGCGACATCGGTACGCCGTAGCGCTCGGCGCCCTCCTCGGCGGTGGCCGCCGTGGCGGTGAGGTGGAGGTCGACGTGCGGGTGCACCCACAGGCGGTGCGGCGCCGGGTCGGTGAGGTAGCTGACCACGGGGGCGGTGAGCACTCCCTGCTGCCGCAGCATCCCCAGGCTCTGGGCGGCGAACGGGAAGGTGGTCACCACGGCGTCGTAGCCCTCGCCGGCCCAGCGGGCCAGCTCCTCGCAGGCCAGCCGGCACAGCCGCATGGTGAGGGCGCGCACCACCGAGTCCCGCTCCTCGCTGCGGAACAGCCACTCGAACACGGCCGGCGCGCGGCCGGCGCTGAAGGCGTAGCCGTCCTGCAGCAGCCGCTGGTGGCGGCGCGGCAGGGCGTCGAGGTAGTCGCGGTAGGCGGTGTCCACGCCGAGGGCCCGGAGCCGGTGCACCAGCTCGCGGGCGGCGCCGTTGTGCCCCGCTCCGACGCTGCCCGTGATCACCAGGACCCGGGGCGGGCGGGCCGGGCGGGCCTGCGGTCGGGTCCGCGGACGGGCGGGCGGCCGGTCGGCGCCGGCGGGGCGGTGGCCGGTCGGGGAGGCGTGCTCGAGGACGTTCATGAAGGTCCGCTCGGCGAGGAGCGTCCGGCCCGTCGCGTCGCCGACGGTGCCGGCCGCTGGTGGGGGCGAGTGCCGGAAGATCGGCACCGGTGCCGAAGACGGCGCGAACTCCCTTCTGGGTCGGGCGGGTTCGGCCGGGCCACGGGTGCCTTGGCGGTACCGTAGGAGATCCGGACGATGCCCTTCCACTCACCTGCGTGAGCAGCAACCGGCAGGTCGGTGAACAGCGGGCGGCGGGTCAGGCCACCCAGCTGCCGGTCAGGGCGAGGACGGCCGAACCGTCCAGGTCGGCCAGCTTGCGGCCGGCGAAGGCGCGGGCCGCCTCGGAGGTCTGCATCCGCAGGACGGGGCGGTCGGTGCCGAGCGCCTCGGTGATCGTCACGGCGGCCTCGGCCGGGGTCTGGGCGGCGGTCGCGAAGGCGGCCAGCGTCCGCTCGGCGTAGCGGCCGAGCGCCGGGGCGTACGGGCCGGCGGCGCGCAGCTCGGCGTCCAGGTCGATGCCCTGGTTGGCGATGAACTCGCTGGCCACCGCACCCGGCTCGACCAGGGTCACCTGCACGCCGGCGGTGGCGGCCACCGGGGCGAGCGACTCCAGGAAGCCCTCGACGGCGAACTTGGCCGCGCAGTAGGCCTCGTTGAACGGCTGGCCGACCACGCCACCGACGCTGGTCACGGCGATCAGGCGGCCGCCGGAGGCCCGCAGGTGCGGCATGGCCGCGCGGGTCACCTCGACGACGCCGAAGAAGTTGACCTCCATCACGGCCCGGACGTCCGCCACCGTCTCCTGCTCGATGGTGCCGACGTGACCGGAGCCGGCGTTGTTGACCACGGCGTCCAGCCGCCCGTGCTCGGCGATCACGCCCGTCAGGCAGGCGGCCACCGAGGCCGGGTCGGTGACGTCAAGCTGCCGGAGCAGGACCGACCCGGCGACACCGGCCTCGGCGGCGGCCTGCTCCAGGGCGGCCGAGCGCCCGAGGTCGCGCATGGTGGCGACGACCAGCCAGCCGGCCCGGGCGGCGTCGACCGCCGCGGCCAGGCCGATGCCGGAGGAGCAGCCGGTGATCAGGACGGTCTTGCGCGGGGTGGTGGACATGCCGATACCTCTTCCGGGGTTGCGATCAGGGGATCAGGGGATCCGATTGCGTGTACACACACACTAATGCTGTGTGCACGTGCACGCAAACCGGTACGATGACCGGCATGACGCGCGCCGACCTGACCCTGGGGCCCCTCTCGGAGCAGGACCACGCCTTCTACGGCCTGGTCTGGGCCGGCACCACGCTCGCCGCCCGGGTCGACCGCGAGCTGACCCGGGTGCACGACCTGCCGATGTCCTGGTTCGAGGTGATGCTCTGGCTGGCCGGCCAGCAGGAGCCGGTGGCCGCCTCCGACCTCGGCGCCCGCACCATGCTCAGCCGCAGCCAGGTCTCCCGCGTGGTGGACGCACTGGCCGCCCGCGGGCTGGTGGAGCGCTCCCCCTCGCCCTCGGACGCCCGCTCGGTGCGGATCGCGCTCACCGAGCAGGGCCGCGCCGCCTTCGCCGAGGCCGACGAGACCCGGCGGGAGCTGCTGCGGCCGGTGTTCACCGATCTCCTCGACGCCGCGGACATCCAGGCGCTGGAGACGGTCTGGCGCAAGCTCAAGCAGCCCCGGCAGCAGTAACCCCGGGGCCGCGGGGAATACCGGCGGGTAATCCCCGGCGGAAATGCCGGACGGCCGGAAGGGCATCGCCCACCGGCCGCCGTTGTGTTCCGGACGACAATTCGCCGCTTCGCTGAACCGGCGCCACCCTGCCGTCCGTTACACCTCCAGGATTCCCTCGATGCGCTTCAGTTCGTGACGGGCCAGGGCCAGATTGGCGCGCGAGCGGTCCAGCGCGAAGTAGAGGAACAGCGAGCCGCGGCTGCGGGCCAGCGGGCGCAGCAGGTGGTACTGGCTGCTGAGCGTGATCAGGATGTCCTCGATCGCCTCGTCGAGCGAAAGCCTGGCCAGGGTACGGACCTTGGCGCGCACCACCTCGGTGTTGCCGGCCGCCGCGACCTCCAGGTCGAGGTCCTTGCCGCCACCGAGGTAGCCGAGCGACATCCCGCTCTCGTAGTCGACCAGGGACACCCCGATGGCGCCGTCGATGGCCATCGCTTCCTTCAGCGCGCTCTCAATGTTCACGGCGTTCCTTCTCGTTCACGACTTCGGCTGGCGATGCATTATGGCGGGCCAAAGCGACGACAAACCGTCATCTTCGGTCGTAGTTGCACAAGATGATGTTTAAAGTACTCTGACCGGAGTCGCAAAGTGAAGGGGTGCAGGTGAGCACGGTCGAAGCAGCGCTCCGCGAAGTGCTGGACTCCCCCGGGGTGGTCCGGGCCACTCTGGCCGACGCCGTCACCGGCCTGACCTACGGCGCGGTCGGCTCCGGGACGGCCGCCGGCGACGGCGCCGAGATCGCCGAACTGGCCACCCTGGTCTCCGGCCGGATGCACGAGGCGGGCGCCGGCGGCGAGCTGGAGAGCCTGGTGATCACCACCGCGCGCGCCCACCACGTGGTCCAGCTGGTGCCGCGGCGGGGCGACGCGCTGGTCCTGGCGGTGGTGCTGGACCGCGCGTCCACCAACCTCGCCCTGGCGATCCGCCAGGTGAACGACCTCGCCAAGGCCGTGCTGGCATGAGCCCGGCCGCACCGCCCGCACCGCGCAACGTGCCCACCCTGCTGGTCCGGCTCCAGGAGGAGCGGTTCACCGGCGCCGTCCTGGTCTCCGGCACCCCCGGCGGGGTGGTCCACCTGCGCCGGGGGCTGGTCGTCGCGGTGGAGACGCCCGGCGCTCCCTCGGTCGAGACCGTGCTGCTGAAGTCCCGCCGGATCACCGAGGAGGACTGGTCCGCTGCCCGGGCCGCGGCCGGCCGCACCGACGACGCGCCCGGCCCGGCCGCGACCGAGGCCACGACCGAGGCAGCGGAGTCGGCACCGACCGAGGCGGCGGATCTCGGCTCGGCCCTGGTCGGGCACGGGCTGATCGGCGGCGTGGAGCTGGAAGTCGTCTGCACGGCGGCCGTGTTCGACGGTGCCTTCGCCATGTCGCTCGGCCCGGTCGAGAGTTGGCAGGTGGAGCCGGCCGCCGCGGCCCCCGAGCTCGGCGCCCGGCCCGGGGTGGAGCCGCGGCAGCTGGCCGAGGAGACGGTGCGCCGGGGCACGCTGCTCGCCCGACTCTGGGGCCCGCTCGGCGAGATCGCCGAGGCCCGGCCCCGGCCCGCGGCGCAGGTCGAATCCGGCCAGCTGGCCCCGCGCCACCGCGACCTGCTGCTCAACGCGAACGGCCGGCGGGTGCCCCGGGACCTCGCCTTCGCGGTCGGCCGCGGCGTCTTCCCGGTGATGCTCGACCTGGCCCGGATGCGGGAGCGGCGACTGCTGCGGCCGGAGGCGGAACAGGCGGCGACCGTCCCGGCCGTCGGGCCCCGGGCGCCGGTGCCCGCACAGCCCTCCGCGGCGCCCGACCCGGCCGCCGCACTGCCGCGCCGGGTCCCCGGCGACCGGCGGCCCGGCACCGCCCCGGCCGACGAGGCCGGCCCGCACCGGATGGAGGCCGACGCCACCGCGGACGCGCTCCGGCGCATCCAGCAGGCGCTGGCCGACTCCCGGCGCGCCGAAGCGGCCCGCCACGTCGACCCGGACGCCGGGTGAGACCGCACCGCCCGGCCACCCCCTCAGCCTTCCGGCGCGGGCCCCTCCGCGTCACCGACGCCTATCCAAGGAGCACAGTCATGCAGCAGCGGATCTCGTCCGAGGCACTGGTGGACGAGCTGAGAAGGCTGCGCGAGCGGGTCATGGGAGTCACCGAGTCCGTCGTCTCGACGGCCGACGGCCTGCTCGTCGCGGCCGACACCGTGTCCGTCCAGCCGGAGTCGCTGTCCGCGCTGGCCGCCGCCACCCTGGCGCTCGGCCGCCGCACCACGGCGGAGGCCGGTCTCGGCAGCATGCGGGAGAACGTCACCCGGGCCGGCGGCGGCTTCGTGGTGGTGACCGCGATCGGTGAGCACGCCCTGCTGGTCGTGGTCGGCGACGAAGGGCTGGACGTGGCCGCGCTCGGCCGCGAGTGCCCGGGCACCGTCGAGGCCCTCGGCCGGCTGCTGACGGCCGCCGCCTCGTAGCGCGGGGCTCGCGCCTCGTAGCGCGCGGGGCTCGGACCGAGAGGGCCGTCGCGGGTGTACCGGCGGCGGCGCCGGCGGACGGTCGGGGTTCGTACGCGTGGCCTCGCCGCCGGGGCCGGGCGGGGCTGACAGGATGTCATCGCCCGGTATCCGTCCGTCCCGCAGTCGCGACCTCGAGGGGACCTCGTGCACCTGCAAGGGCTGCTGTCCTTCCCGCTGACCCCGTTCACCCCCGACGACACGGTGGACCTGGCGCGCTACGCCGAGCACCTGGAGCGGCAGATCGCCGCCGGGCCGGCCGCCCTCTTCGTCGCCTGCGGCACCGGCGAGTTCACCGCCCTCGACCGGGAGGAGTACCGCGACCTGGTGGCCACCGCCGTCCGGGTCGCCGGCGGGCGGCTGCCGGTGGTGGCCGGCTGCGGCGGCGGCCCGCGGCTGGCCCGCGAGTTCGCGCTCGCCGCCGCCGGGTGCGGCGCGGACGGGTTGCTGCTGCTCCCGCCGTACCTGGTCGCCTCCACTCCCGCCGGGCTGGTCGGCCACGTCCGCTACGTGGCCGGGGCCACCGAACTGCCGATCATCGTCTACCAGCGGGCCAACGCCGTGCTGGACGAGGCCGCGGCGGTGGCCCTGCTCAACCTGCCGACCGTGACCGGCATCAAGGACGGCCGGGGCGACGTGGACGCGATGCTGCGGCTGGTCACCGCCGTCCGCACCAGCGGGCACCCGCGGGCGGCCGCATTCGGCTTCCTCAACGGCCTGCCCACCGCCGAACTGTCGGCGCAGGCCTACCGGGCGATCGGCGTGCCCGGCTACTCCTCCGCCGTACTCTGCTTCGCCCCGGACATCGCGACCGCCTTCCACCGCGCGGTGCGAACCGGCGACCAGCGGGCCGTCCAACTGCTGCTGGCCGAGTTCTACCTGCCGTTCGTCGCGCTGCGCGACCGGGTGCCCGGCTACGCCGTCGCCCTGGTCAAGGCCGGGGCCCGGCTCGCCGGCCTCGACCTGGGCCCGGTCCGGCCGCCGCTGGTGGACGCCTCCCCCGAGCACGTCCGGCAGCTGTCCGGGATCATCGCGCGCGGGCGCGCCGCGCTGGCCCGGTCGGCCCCGTCGGCCCGGTCGGAGGACTGATGCGGATCCGCTCCGTGGTGATCACCCCGGTCGCCTTCGCCGACCCGCCGCTGCTCACCGCGGCCGGGGTGCACCAGCCCTGGGCCCTGCGGGCGATCGTCCAACTGCACGGCGAGGACGGCCTGGTGGGCCTCGGCGAGACCTACGGGGACGCCCCCCACCTGCGGCTGCTGGAGGCCGTGGCCCCGACCCTGACCGGGCTCGACCCCTTCGACACCAACGGCCTGCTGCGCCGGGTCGAGGCCGTGCTCGGTGGCGCCGACGCCCCCGACCGGCACGGGCTGACCGGTGGGTCCACCCCGCGCAAGACCGCGCTGCGGGTGCACAGCCCGTTCGAGGTGGCCTGCCTCGACCTGCAGGGGCAGCTGGTCGGGCGGCCGGTGGTGGACCTGCTCGGCGGCCCGGTCCGCGACCGGGTGCCCTACTCCGCCTACCTGTTCTACAAGTGGGCGGGCCACCCGGGCCGGGTGGCGGAGGACCCGTACCCGGAGGCGCTCGACACCGAGGGCATCGTCACCCAGGCCCGGCTGCTGATCGACCGCCACGGCTTCCGCTCGATCAAGCTCAAGGGCGGGGTGCTGCCGCCGGACCGGGAGGTCGAGGCGATCCGGGCGCTGCGCGCCGCCTTCCCCGACCACCCCCTGCGGCTCGACCCGAACGCCGCCTGGACGGTGGCGACCTCGCTCCGGGTCGCCGCCGCCACCGAGGGCCTGCTGGAGTACCTGGAGGACCCGACCCCGGGCATCCCCGGCATGGCCGAGGTCGCCGCGAAGGCGCCGATGCCGCTGGCCACCAACATGTGCGTGGTCGGCCCGGACGACATCCCCGAGGGCTTCGGCCGCCGGGCGGTCGGCGTGCTGCTCGCCGACCACCACTACTGGGGCGGCCTGCGGCGCTCGGCCGAACTCGCGGCGATCTGCCGTACCTGGGGCGTCGGGGTCTCCATGCACTCCAACAGCCACCTCGGGATCAGCCTCGCCGCGATGACCCACCTCGGCGCGGCGCTGCCCGAGCTCGACCACGCCGCCGACACCCACACCCCCTGGCAGAACGGCCAGGACGTGCTCGCGGAACCGCTCCCGATCACCGACGGCGCGGTCCGGGTGCCCGACGGCCCCGGCCTCGGGGTGCGGCTCGACCCCGACGCGCTGGCCCGGCTGCACGAGAACTACCTGCGCTGCGGCATCCGGGAGCGCGACGACACCGGCTACCTGCGGCAGTTCGACCCCGCCTTCCGCGTGCGGCGGGCCCACTGGTGACCTCGACCGTGTCCGCCCACGCCTACCCCTGGGACGTGCTCGGCGACCCCGCCCTGGCGGACCGGGTCCGGACGGCCGGACTGGACGCCGTGACCCTCGCCGTCAGCTACCACTCCACCCGCGCCGCGACCCCGCAGCACCCGCGCCACCGCTTCGTCGACGCCCGGCACGCCGCGCTCTACCGCCCGGTCAGGCCACGGGCCTGGCAGGGGCGCCGGCTGGCGCCGCTGGGCGCCGACTGGATGGCGGGCCCCGACCCGGCCGGCGCGGCCGCCGCCGCACTGGCCGGGGCCGGCATCCCGGTCAACGCCTGGGTGGTGCTGGCCCACAACAGCCGGCTCGGCCGGCTGCACCCCGACCTCGCCGTCACCAACTGCTTCGGCGAGCCGTACCCGTACGCACTCTGCCCGGCCCGGCCCGAGGTGCGCGAGCACTGCGCGACACTGACCGCCGAAGCGCTGCGCGCGCTGCCGACCGGCGCGGTCCGCGGGGTCTCGCTGGAGTCGGCCGGCCAGCTCGGCGCCGCGCACCCGGGCTGCCACGAGAAGACCGACGGGGCGTACGGGCCGGCGGCGCTGCGAGCGCTCTCGGTCTGCTGCTGCGAGGGCTGCCGGCGGGGCTGGCGGGCCGCCGGCCTCGACCCCGCCGACGTCACCGGGCGGCTGCGCCGGTCGGTGGACACCGACCGGCCGCTCCCCGAGGAGCTCGCCGCCGCCGTCCTGACGGTGCGCCAGGAGGCCGCCGACCGGCTGCGCCGGGCCGCGGTCACCGCCGCCCGGGCCGCCCTGCCCGGCGCCGACATCACCCTGCACGCCCACCCCGACCCCTGGGCCACCGGCCCGTCCCCGGGACTGACCCCGGGCGCGCCGGCCGAGGTGGACGCGCTGCTGGTGCCCTGCTGGCCCACCGGCCCGGACAGCGCCGAGCTGGTCCGGCGGGCCGCCGCGCACGGCCGTCCGGTCGACGCCTATGTGACCCTGCTGCCGCCGGCCGACCCCGCCCTGCTGCCCGGGCACGTCCGGCGGCTGCGCGCGGCGGGTGCGAGCCGGCTCAGCCTCTACCACCTCGGGCTGCTGCCGGCCCGGCAGCAGCCGCTGCTGGCCGCGCTGGCCGAGGAGTTCCGCACCACCGACCCGGGCCCGGGAGCGAGCCGATGACCCAGCCGACGCCCCGGCCGACGACCGGGCCCCGCACCATCCTGCTCACCGGCGCCGCGGGCGGCGTGGGCACCTTCCTGCGCGAGCGGCTGCCCGGGTACGGGTACCGGCTGCGCCCGGCCGACCTGCGACCGGTCGAGGGCGCCCCGGACGCGCTGGTCTGCGACCTGCGCGACCCCGAGGCCGTCCGGGCCGCGGTGCGGGGCGTCGACGCCGTGGTGCACCTGGGCGGGATCTCCGTCGAGGACTCCTTCGACGCCGTGCTGGACGCCAACGTCCGGGGCCTGCACCACCTCTACGAGGCCGTCCGGCAGGAGGGGGTGGGCCGGGTGGTGTTCGCCAGCAGCAACCACGCGGTGGGTTTCGTGCCGCTGCCCGCCGCCGGGGAGCTCGTCGGCAGCGCGATCGTGCCCCGGCCGGACACCTACTACGGCCTGTCCAAGGTCTTCGGGGAGGGCCTGGCCTCGCTCTACGCCGACAAGTACGGGGTGGAGACGGTGTCGATCCGGATCGGCTCCTGCTTCGCCGAGCCCCGGTCGGTGCGGATGCTCTCCACCTGGCTCAGCCCGGACGACTGCGCCCGGCTGGTGCACGCCGCGCTCACCGCCCCCGGCGTCGGGCACACGGTGGTGAACGGGATCAGTGCCAACACCCGAGCCTGGTGGGACCTGGGCTCCGCCCGGGCGCTGGGCTACCGGCCGCAGGACGACGCCGAGGTGTTCGCCGCGGCCGTCCTGGCCGAGCACGGCGAGCTCGACCCGGGGCATCCGGACGCCCGCCTGGTCGGCGGCTGGTTCACCGAGGTCGAGCCACCCCGGCCGTAGGCGGGACCGGGGTGGCGAAGCCCTCGTGGACGGAGCGGGGCCGGTGTTACTGTCGCGCCATGTCCAAGCTCGAAATCGACGCGCTCACCGCCGAGTTCTTCGGCGCCTTCGACAACCGGGGCGGCAAGGCCGCCGACGTCGCCCGGCTCCGCCGGTTGATCATCCCGGGCGGGGTGATCGTCAACACCGGGGCGGCGTTCACGGTCTACACCGTGGACGAATTCGTCGAACCGCGCGAGAAGCTGCTGGCCGACGGCCGGCTGACCGAGTTCTCGGAGTGGGAGACCTCCGAACGGACCGATCTTACCGGCGACATCGCGAGCCGCTTCGGCGAGTACCGCAAGTCCGGGATCCTGGACGGCGAGCCGTTCGAGGGCGGCGGGACCAAGACCATCCAGTTCGTCCGCACCCCGGAGGGCTGGCGGATCTCCGCGTTCGCCTGGTACGACCGGCCCTGACCGCCGGGCGGGTCGGGCCGGTCGTCCACCAGCCGCTGGTCTACCAGCCGCCGGAGGTCGAGGTGGTGGACGTGCCGGAGCCGGTCGAGGTCCGGACCGGCGGGAGGTCGGCACCGGAGGTGCTGATCCGGGCGACGCCCCGGCCCGGTTCCTGGTGGCGGCCGGCCGATTCGGTGGCGGCCCGCCAGGTGGCGGCGGCCGGCTCGGGCGCCGCCGGCGGGCGCGGGCGCTCCTGGTCGATTCGCAGCACCAGGCTGCGGCCACCGGGGTTGCCGACCCGGTCGCGGTCGGTGCAGCGGATCACCTGGCTGCGGGTGCCGCCGCGCTCCTCCCACCGCCCCACCACGGCCCGGATGCTGGGCCCCCAGGCGCCCTGGTGCTCGTGCTCGACGGCGAGGTCCCAGTCCTCGGCGTCGATCAGCTCGCTGGCGCCGAGGACCCCGGGCACCACCACGGTGCCGCCGCCCCGGACGGTCACCACGGCGCGCTGCGGCCACTCGGCCTGGACGCCGGTCACGGTGATCCGGTGGGCGCCTCGGTACTTCGGCATCGGTCACTCCCGCGGGCTGGTTCGGCTGGTCGGTACTCCTCCTTCCTGGTACGGCCGGTGGCCGGGCGGGGGTTCACCGCCGCCCGGCCGCCGGTCCGGCCTCAGCCGATGGTGATCCGGAAGATCTTGTCCGCGCCGTCCGCCGCGCCGCCGTTGTTGTCGGCGTTGGTGGTGGTCAGCCAGAGCTGGTCCTGGCCGGGCACCTTGCTGACCGTACGCAGCCGCCCGTAGGTGCCGACGTAGTACGAGGTAGGCGTGCCGACGTTCTCGGTGCCGCCGTTGATCGGGATCCGCCACATCCGCTCACCGCGCAGCGCGGCCATGTAGACCACGTTGCGGACGATCGCGATGCCGCTGGGCGAGGCCTCGTTGACCGGCCAGCTGGCCTTCGGGTTGGTCATCCCGGCCGTGCTGCAGGTGCCCTCGCAGATCGGCCAGCCGTAGTTGGCGCCGGGCTTGATCAGGTTGAGTTCGTCCCGCTTGGAGTCGCCGAACTCCGCCTCCCACAGCCGCCCGTTGCGGTCGAAGGCCAGGCCCTGCGGGTTGCGGTGGCCGTAGCTGTAGACGTAGTTGTCGAACGGGTTGCCGGGGGCCGGCCTGCCGTCGGTGGTCAGCCGCAGGATCTTGCCGTTGAGCGAGTTCTTGTCCTGCGCCTGGTTGGAGGTCTGGGCGTCGCCGGTGGAGGCGTACAGGTAGCCGTCCGGGCCGAAGGCCAGCCGGCCGCCGTTGTGGTAGCGGTTCTTCTGGATCCCCTGGAGCAGCACGGTGTACCCGCCGAGCGTGCTGCCGTTGTACGTCATCCGCACGATCCGGTTGCCCTCGGCGGCGGTGTGCATGAAGTACACGTAGTGGTTGCTCGACCAGTTGGGGTCGACGGCCACGCCCAGCAGGCCGCCCTCGCCGTCCGTGGTCACCGCGTTGGGCACGGTGCCGACCTGGGCCTTGGTCCCGCCCGTGGTGAGGGTGAACACCTTGAAGCTGTCCCGCTCGGTCACCAGGGCGCTCTTGCCGTCCGGCATCCAGGAGACGCCCCAGGGCACGGTCCAGCCGCCGGACAGGGTCGCCGGCGAGCCGGGTACCCCGCCGTCGGCGGCGCAGGCACCGGTGGTGAAGGAGACCGGGGCGGAGGGCGGGGAGTAGCCGCCCGCGGTGTCCTCGGCCACCACGGTCAGGGTGAACGGGGCGTCGCAGGCCAGCCCGGTCACCGCCGTGGAGGTGGCCGGCGGGGTGCCGGTCACCGTCTTGAGCACCGCGCTGCCGCTGCGGATCTCGTACGCCACCACGCCCTTGTCGTCCGTGGAGGCACCCCACGTGAGGGTGGCGCCGGTGGAGTCGACCGCCGAGACGGTCGGCGTGCCGGGCCTGCCGGGCAGCGGGTCGGTACCGGCCTGCGTGGTGCAGTCGATCGCGACGCTGGCCGGTGAGGCGTTGCCCGCCGCGTCACGGGCGATCACGGTGAGGTTGTAGGTGGTGGCGGGGGTGAGACCGGTGAGCTGCTTGCCGGTGGTGTCCCCCGGGGCCTCGGCGAGCTTGTTGCCGTGCTCGTAGATGTCGTAGGCGCTGACGCCGACGTTGTCGGCGGCGGCGCCCCAGGCCAGGGTGAGGCCGTTCGGCCCGATGCCCGAGCAGACGGGAGTGCCGGGGCGGGTCGGCGGGGTGGTGTCGGCGCCCGCGCCCACCCGGAGCCGGTCCAGGTTGGGGCCGCCGTCGGTGCCGGTGGCGGTGGCGCGGATCCGGTTGCTGCCGGCGGCCAGGGTGACGTTGACGGTCCGCACCGCCCAGGTGTCCCAGTTCGCGGTGGGCGGGAAGGAGACGCCGGAGGCCACCACCGCGCCGTTGACCGCGATGTCCAGCGGCCGGTCCGCCGTGCCCGCGTTGGCGTAGCGGAACTCCAGCGCGGTGCTGCCCGCGGTGGCCGCGCTCACCGTGAACTCCACCGAGCCGCCGGCGGTGTTGGCGTAGTCGACGAAGCCGGTGCCGGTGTAGCCGCTGTGGTTGGTGGCGACCGCGGCCTGGCCGAGGGCCGCGTCCTCGGCCTGGTAGTCGGTGGTCGGCGCGGTGAGGTCGAGGTCCAGGTAGTCCAGGTTGGGCAGGCCGTTGGCGCTGGTCGAGGTCAGCCGGATCCGGTTGGCACCCGCGGTCACCTGCGCGGTGACCGTGGCGGTGGTCCAGTCGTCCCAGGTGCCGGTGGACGGGAAGGAGCGGGCCGCCGAGACCACGGCGCCGTTGACCGTGACGTCGCCCGGGCGGTCCAGGGCGGTGCCGTTGGCGTAGCGGATGCCGATCACCGCGGTGCCGGCGCTCGCGGCGTTCACCGTGAACTCCACCGAACTGCCGCTCACGTTGTCGCCGTTGACGAAGCCGGTGCCCGAGTACCCCAGGTGGTTGGACTCCACCGCGCCCAGCGTGACGGTGGCGCTCTCCGCCTCGTACCGGGTGGCGGCGGCCGAGGCGGACGGCGCCGCGACCACGCCCACCAGCAGGCCCGCGGCCGCCAGCAGGGTGCAGCCCGTTCTGTGCGTACGGTTCATCGGGAGCTCCTCAGCCCTGGTACTGGACGACGATCTTGGTGAACTCGTACGGGGACTGCGGGACGCCGCTGCAGGCGTCGGCGTCGGTGCCCGAGCCGCAGGCGCGGTCACGGTTGACCGACCAGAACGAGTACCGGGCGATGTGGTGCTGCTGGGCGTACGACAGGATGGTCCGGAAGTCGCCGGTGGTGACGCTCTCGCCGGCCTCGTCGGTCTTTCCGTTCATGGACGAGACCCCGATGTGGCGGTAGGCCGCGTCGTCGCTGTAGCCGTAGGCGCTCTTGACCGCCGCCTTGAGCCCCTCCAGCGCACCGACCGAGGCCTGGCCCATGCTGCCGCTGTGGCCGCCGAAGTCGAACGGCATCACCACCCAGCCGTCGTTGCCGAGTCCGGCCGCGGCCCCCCGCTTGATCAGGTCCTTGCCGGTGGCGTCGGGGCCGGTCGGGGTGGTGCCCATGGTCACGTAGGTGACGATGCCGGGGTTGGCGCTCTTCACCAGCTTCAGGGCGTCGACCACCCGCTGCCGGACGGTGGCGTTGGAGAACTCGGTGTCCTCGATGTCGATGTCCAGGGCCTTGAGGTGGTAGGCGTTGATCACCTTCTGGTAGGCGCCGGCCAGCGCGGTGGCGCTGGCGCACTTCTCGCCCAGCTTGTTGCCGCTCCAACCGCCGACCGAGACCACCACGTCGCCGCCGGCCGCCCGGATCGAGTTGATCGCGGCCTCGTCGGTGCCGCCGGCCAGCGCCCGGCTGCCGTCCCACTTCGGGTTGCAGGAGCCGTCGGAGAGGATGAAGGCCAGCGTGAACCACTTGGCGCCGGTGGCGGCCATCACGTCGGTCGGCTTCTGCGGGCTGCCCCAGCCCAGGTACTCGTAGGGCGCCGCGGCCATCGCGCCGGGGCCGGAGCCGCTCTGCGGGGTGACCTCCAGGTAGTCGGTGTTCGGGCCGCCGCTCGCGGTGGTGGCGGTCGCCCGGACGGTGTTGGCGCCGGCCTTGAGCGGCACGGTGAGGGTGGCGGTGGCCCAGGTGTCCCAGGAGCCGGTGCCCGGGAACGACCGGGCGGCCGCGACGACCGTGCCGTTGACGCTGATGTCCATCGACCGGTCGGCCGAGGTGCCGTTCGCGTAGCGGAGGGTGAGGGTGGCACTGCCGGCGGCGGCCGCGTCGACCGACCACTGGACGTACCCGCCGGTGGTGTTGGTGTAGTCGACGAAGCCGCTGCCGGAGAATCCGGCGTGGTTGCTCGCGGTGGTCGCCGAGGAGAGCGTGGCGCTCTCCGCCTCGTACCGACCGGTGGCCGCCGAGGCGGGGTGCGCCGGGGCCAGCAGCAGGGCGGCCGGGCCGAGGGCGGCGGCCAGCACGGCACCGATCAGTCGTGGTCTCGGGTTGGTGGAGGGCATGGTGCTCGCTTCCGGAATCGGCTGACGTAGGGGGCGTCAGCGAACAGTGATCCTGTCGAGATTCGGGCCGCCGGCCGCGCTGGCGGTGGTCGCCCGGATGGTGTTGGTCCCCGCCCGGAGGGTGATCGGGAGGGTGCTCGTCGCCCAGGTGTCCCAGCTGCCGGTCGGGCCGAAGGGCCGGCCCGCGCCCACCACGGCGCCGTTGACGGAGATGTCCATCGGACGGTCGGTCGGGCTCCCGTTGGCGTGGCGCAGGTCCAGCGCGGCGCCGGCCGGGGCGCCGGACTCCACCGTCCACTCCAGGTAACTGCCCTTGGTGTCGGCCAGGTTGACGTAACCGGAACCACTGTGGCCGGAGTGCTCGGACTCCACCGTGCCCTGCGAGATCCGGGCCTCCTCGGCCTGGTACACCCCGGAGGAACCGCTCACCAGCTGGTATCCGCGCATGTCCCTGGTGAGCAGGTAGCAGTCCCGCAGCGAGCCCGAAGTGTCGTTCAGGGAACGGTAGATGCCCCACTTGGGCCGGACCCGGTCGGCGAGGAAGGTGTCGATGCCGGTCCTGGTGACGTCGATCAGCGTCACGCCGGCGCGGCGCAGCACCCAGCGGACCGAACCCGAGGTCCGGTCGCCGACCCTGATCCGGAAGTCGACGTCCACCCAGCTGTCGTGCAGCGGATCGAGGCTGGTGTCGCCGAGGTGGATGCCGGCGCCCGGCATGGTCAGCTCGATGGTCTGCGCAGCGCCGGCCCGGCGCAGCCCCTGCACCACGATCGGCAGGGTGCCGGTGCCCGGCTGCTTGATCTGCAGGACGTCGGACCAGGTGGTGGTCGCCCGTAGCGAGGAGGGGATGTACATGGCGTAGGTGGTCCGCCAGGTCTCCCCCGGCAGCCACTCCAGCGCGGGGCCCCCGGCCGGGCTGCGCATGCCGGTGACCTCCTGGCGCTGCCGGTCGGTCTTGGTGTCCCGGTCGACCAGGTGCATGTTCCAGCGGTAGGTGTCGCCCTGCGGGAGGATGTGCGGGTGGCCGCCCGGGTGCGAGTGCGCCCGGTCGTCCTCCACCGTCTCGAAGGCGGCGAGGCCGTCGGCGGCCGCGGAGGGCGACCAGCGCAGCTTCCAGCTGGACACCGCCAGGGTGCTGCCGGCGGCGAAGGCGGGCGCGGGGAGGCCGGCCGCCGCGGCCGTGCCGAGCGCTGCGGCGAGCAGTTTTCTGCGCGAGGGTCGGTCCATGGAGCTCCTCGGGGTCTGCGGGGCTGCGCGGCGGCGCGGACGGGGCCGGGCAGGACGGAGCAGGGCAGGACTGTGCAGGGCAGCACCGCTGCCGTCCGGTGTCGGGGGTGGGCGAGCGGGGCGACGGACGCTCAGCGCGTACGTGGTGGCGCGGCCGCGCTCGTGACCGTGCTCGTGACCGCGCTCTCGGGGGTGGCGTTCATCTGCCGTGACCTTGCCTTCCTGCATGGGGGTTCAGGAGTGCGCAGTGCTCGGCCGAGGCTCCCCGGGGAGGAGCGGCCTGAGTAACGTACAGAATCGACGCCTGAGCGGGCACGGTCAATATGTATCGTTAGGAAAGTTTCCCAATTATTCAGGGGGCCAGGTCGAGCGCGGCCAGGGTGCGGGCCAGTGCGTCCGCGAACGGGGTCGCGCGCCAGCCGAGTTCGACCCGCGCCCGGGTGGCGTCGGCCACCGACTCCGAGCGCAGGAAGTGGAGTTCGCCGGTGGCGAGCAGCGGCGGCCGACCGGTCAACCGGGAGAACAGCTCGCCCGTCTCGGCCAGCAGGGCGGCCGGCAGGCCCGGCAGGGTACGGGGCACCCGGACGCCGGGGAACAGACCGGCCACCGTTTCGGCGATCTCGCGCATCGTCAGATAGCGGTCGGACAGGATGAACCGGGAGCCCACCGGCGCCGCGGCCGCGAGCAGCTGGCCGGCCGCCACGTCCTCGGAGAACACCACCGACATGCCGCCCGGCGGCAGCATCGGGACCTGGTTGCGGCGCAGCCGGTCGAGCAGGTTGTTCATGGTCACCACCGCCGGGCCCGGGCCGTGGACCGCCGACGGGTGGACGGTCCGGGCCGGCAGGCCGTCCTCCGCGACCGCGGCGGTGACCAGCCGGTCGGCCTCCTGCTTGGACCGCTCGTACGGGGTCTCCAGCGGGCGCGCGGCCAGCCGGGACTCGTCGAACGGGCGGCCCGGCGCACGCTCGAACACGTCGATGGTGCTGGTGTGGACGAAGCACTCCACGCCCTCGGCGAGCGCCGCCGCCACCAGGTGCCGGGTGCCGTCGGTGTTCACCCGGGTGAACGCCTCCGGGTCCCTGAGCCACTGCTCGGGCAGGCCGGCGGTGTGGAAGACGGTGTCGCAGCCCCGGACGGCCGCCCGCACCGAGGCCGGGTCGGTCACGTCACCGACCGCCACCGCGACGCCCGGCGGCAGCAGTCCCGCCGCGCGCGGCGCCGAGCGCACCAGCGCCCGTACCCGCACTCCCTCGCCGAGCAGTCGCGCGACCAGCGCGCCGCCCACCGTCCCGGTGGCTCCGGTGACGAGCACGTTCCGCATGACTGCCTCTTCCGTTCGTGGATCCGGCGTTCAGGGGGCGGGCGGCGGCGGAGCGGGGTCCGCACCGGCCGGGGCGGGCACGCTGAGGCCCGGGGGCGCCTGGGCCGCCCGGTCGAGCAGGTGGTGCAGTGCCGGGGCCCCGAGCAGGGCGGCTGCCACCGCCAGCACGATGGCCCGCCGTCGCCGGCGCGGGCCGGGGGGCCGTTTTGATCCGCCGTTCATCCCGCCGCCTTCACTCCCGTCGACCGTGCACGCCTGTTGATGGTGGCCCTGCTGATAGTGGCCCTGCTGATGGTGCACCGCCATCATCGTCAACGGGCTTTGCCGAAGCTCCGGCTCAGCCGCCGATCAGGTAGGTGTCGCCGTGCACCCGCCAGCGCAGCGGCGCCGCCAGGTCGAGGTTGCCGGCCTGGAGGAACCAGCGCTGCTCGGTGTCCACCCTGCTGGTGTCGTGGTGCGCCCGCTCGGTGAGCATCGCCGCCCGGCGGGCGTCCAGGAAGGCGTTCAGGTAGGTGGTCTCGTCTCCGCCCTGGGCGGGCGTCCTGGCCCGGCGCATCGCGGCGGCTCGGATCCCGCCGAAGCTCACCGGGTCGCTGCCGGGACCGTGCATCACGATGGCGTCGTAGTAGCTGAACTGGCCGAGCGCGCGCAGCCCGTCGGCCTTGGCCTGGCGCACCGCCGGGTCGAAGTAGGCGCGGTCCCGCTCGTCGTCCTGGGCGCGCCGGAAGGCCGGGTCCTGGGCGGCCTTCGCCCAGTCGGCGGGGAAGGTCGGGTCCAAGCCCTGGTGCGAGGCGGAGCCGTCCACCGCGGCCAGCGCGGGGAGGTACCGCGCCAGCGGGTTGTCCGGCTTCAGATCCCGGTAGTGCCGGACCAGTTCGAGCATGTCGTGGGTGCCCGAGGTGAAGCCGATCAGGCCGCCGGTGTAGCCCCGGCCGTCCTTGATGTCCTCGATGTAGCCGTACTGGGCCCGCCAGTCCAGTGAGGAGTTCTCCGCGCTGGAGACCAGCTGCTGGGCGATGTCCTTGAGCCGGGGGCCGCTCAGGTCGCTGCCGGTGACGACCGTGCTCGGGGCCGGCTTCGGCGGGGTGCTGCCGGGCGGCGCCGGGGCGGTGGTCAGGGCCGCGCCGGCCGGCGACCCGGCGTCAGCGCCCGTGGTGTCGCGCACCGCCACCGGGGTCGCGCCGGGCGGGCCGGACGCGGGCGAGGACTCCTCCGGGCTCCGCCGCTGCGACGGCTCGGCCGAGCCGCTCGGCACCGGGTCTCCGGCCGCGGTGGGCGAGGGCGCCATGGTCGCCGCGGGCGTCCGGCCCGCGGGGGCCGCCACGGTCGGCGCACGGCCCGCCGTGCCCGAGCCGGGACCGCCGCTGACGGCCACCGTGGCCACCACCGCCGAGGCGGCCCCTGCGATCAGCACCGCACGGACCACCCGCGGCTTCAGCCGCAGGACGGGCCGGTTCTGGTCTCGCTGCATGCAGCACTCCGTTCGGGGGACTCCGCGGGGCCGTGGACGTGCCCGCCGCTGGTGGAACGGGACCCGGCATCCGCCGGGTTCACCGGGGCGGGGCCGGCCGGTGAACCCGGCGACGGCGCGGCGCCGTTGAACCGGGCGAACCCCCGGTCGCCGGTCACAGGAAGACGGTGCCCCGAAGATGCCCGACCCCACGCCGAAACAGCCGGCCCGACGACAGGCGCCCGCCCGGGACAGGGGATGGCGCACCCCGGGTGCTGTCCGCACGGCCGGGCCCCACCGGGGAAGCGGGACCCGACCGGAGGAACGGCCGCGCACCGGGCGGGGGTTCACCCGCCGGTCGGCGCCGTCGCGCCGTCCGGCCACCGAGGAGAGCCATGAAGGGACACACCATGACAACGACGCGCGGACGGTCGGCCGTCCTCGTCCCGGCCGCGGCCGCTCTGGGCCTGGCGGCCGCCGCCGTCCTCGCGGTGGGTCCGCCCTCGTTCGCGGCCACCGCCGCGGCCTCCCGGCCCGCCTCGGGCACCTCGGTCGCCGCGGTCGCCAGGGCCGCGGCGGCGCCGAGCACCTCCCGCACCGGCGTCCGGATCGAGCTCCTCGGGCCGGCCGCGGCGCCCGGTCCGCGCCTCCTCGCCCCGCTGCCGGGCGCCCCCACCGGAGCCTCGACGCAGAAACGGACCACCCGATGACCGATACCCACTACAGTCTTCCCGGCCCCCGGCAGCCGGAGGCCGACCACGGTCTGCACCTGCCCTGGGTGGACACGACCGCCGACCGCGGCCAGAGCCTGGGCGAACGGCTGCTCGGCCCCTGGCAGCAGGTGAGCGCGCGGGCCGCGACGGTCGGCAGCTCGGTGCGCCGCACCGCCGTGGACGCGGCCGGCCGGCTCCGGCCCGCCCAACTGCCGCTCGGACGCCGGACGGTGGCCGCACACGGCGGCGAGCGCTCGACGGCACCCGGCTTCTGGGACGCGCGACGGGGCGTCATGATCGGCTGCATGGTGGTCGGTACGGTGCTACTGGTGGTCTCCCCCGGCCTGCGCCCGGAGTCCGCACCGGCCACCGATCCGGCGGCCGCCGGCAGCGCGGCCGGGCCCGAGGGCACCGGCCCGGCCGGCAGTCGCGGCCGGCCGCACCCGCCGGCCTCGGCCGCCGCACCGGCCTCCGACTCACCCTCCCCGTCCGCGTCCGACTCGCCCTCCGCCGCGGCGAGTCCGTCACCGCAGACCCCCACCGCGACGGCCCCGGCGACCACCGCCGCACCGCGGACCACCGCCCCCGCACCGCCCGCGGCCACCCTGCCGCCCGCCGGACCGGCCCCGTTCCGGGCCGTGGCCGGCTTCGGGTGCGCCGGCCCCGGCGGCCACTTCAAGGAGGTCGGCGCCTTCAGCGAGGGCGCCGGCGGTTGGAACACCGTGAACAGCGGGGGTTACGCAGGCGACTCCTGTGACGGCCGGTTCGAGGCCGTCCCGATGTCCGGCGACCGGAACAAGGACGACCCGAGCTTCTACGCGCAGTGGACCTTCGACGTCGGCACCACGACGGCCGCCTGCACGGTGGCCGTCTACGTGCCGACCAGTTCCTCGGTCAAGCAGGTCGGCGGCGCCCCCGCGTACTACACGGTCGGCGCGGGCTCGGGCGGCGACCTCGGATCCTTCACCGTCGACCAGATCGGGAACCGGGGCAGCTGGGTCGACGCGGGTTCGTTCGCCGCCCGCAACGGCACGCTGACCGTCAAACTCCACAACCGCGGCCTGGACTTCACCGGATCCGGCCAGAAGACCTACGCGCACCTCGCGGCGGCCCAGATCCGGGTGGACTGTCCGCGCTGAACGGCCGTGACGGCACCGGGGGCGGTCGGCGGGACCCTCCGCCGGCCGCCCCCGGTGTTCCGGGCCCGGTCCTGGCTACTCGGCCGGCCGGGAGTTGCGCCGGCGGCGGGCGCCGACCAAGCCGAAGCCGCCACCGAGCAGCAGCAGCGCACCCGCTCCCGCGACGACCACACTGGTGGCGTCACCGCCGCCGGTCGAGGCCAGCTGGCCGTCACCGCCCTTGTCCTGCGGCTGGGTGGCCGGGGGCTTGGGCTTGGCGGCGGGCGGGGTGCTGGAGTCCGCCGGAGTGGGGGTCGGGGTGGGCGTCGGGGTCGGCGTCGGGGTCGGGGTCGCCGTGCGGCAGGTGGAGCCCGGTGCGGTGCACTCCTCGGGCTTGGTGGCCGTGGGGGTGGGGGTGGGGGTGGCACTCCTGGTCGCCGTCGCCACCGCGGAGGCAGGGGCGGAGACCGGCGCCGAGGGGACGGTGGTCGGGCTCGCGCAGGTGCTCCGGCTGGGTGCGGGGCTCCTGGAGGCGGACGCAGATCCGGACGCTGAGGCAGAGGCAGACGCGGATGCCGAAGCGGACCCGGACGTGGACGCCGAAGCGGACCCGGAGGCGGACCCGGAGGCCGACGGGCTCCTGGAGACGGCCGGCTCGGCCGGGGCGGTGGAGGCGCTCCTCCCCATCCGCGTTTCCTCGTCGTCGTCCTCGTCGTCCCCGTCGTCGTCGCTGTCGTCGCGGGGCACCGCGGGCTGGTCGCTGACCTGGGCGGCGCTGCGCCGGGCCTGCCGCTGCTCGTCCTCGTCCCCGTCGTCCTCGCCGTCGTCCGCAGGCTTGGCGGTGGTCGGGTCGGCGGACGGCTGCGGGCTCTTCGAGTGCGTCCGGGTCGCCGACGGCGAGGCCGACCCCGACCCGCTCTTCGACGGGGCCGCGGTCGCCGACGGGGTGGCACTCGCCGAGGCGGTGGCGGACGGGGTCGCTCCCGGGGCCGCGCAGGCGCCGTCACCCGGGACCGAGTCCACGTGGTAGCCGGCCACCACCTTGGTGAACTCGTAGTCGCCCTGGGCGATCCCGCTGCACTCGGACTCCGCGTAGGCACCGGCGCAGGCCCGGTCCCGGTTGACCGCCCAGAAGGTGAACCGCGCCAGGTGGTGCGTGGCCGCGAAGTCGCGCATCGCCGTGAGGTCGGCCACCGACACCTGCTCGCCCGTCTGGTCGGTGCGCCCGATCATCGAGGAGAGGCCCGAGTGCCGCCAGGCCTTGTCCGCGTCGTAGCCGTACGCGGTCGCCACCGCCTTCTGCAGCCCCGTGACCGCGGAGGCGGTGGCCTCGGCCATGGTGCCGGTGTGGCTGTCGAAGTCGAACGGCATGACGGTCCAGCCGTCCACCTCAAGGCCGGCCTTGGCGGCCTTGCCGATCAGGTCGAGGCCCTCGGCCTCGGGAGCGTCGGGATTGGCGGCGAAGGTGACGTAGACCAGCAGACCCTGGTTCCGGCCCTTGACGATCTTGAGCGCGTCGACCACCTTCTGGCGGATCTCGGCGTCCTTGTACTCGACGTCCTCGATGTCGATGTCGATCGCCTTGAGGTGGTACGCGTCGATCACCTTCTGGTAGGCGTCGGCGAGTTCGGCCGCCGTGCCGCACTTCTCGCCGAGCTTGGCGCCGTCCCAACCGCCGAACGAGGCCAGCACGTCCCCGCCGGCGGCCCGGATCGCCTTGATCTTCGCCTCGTCGTCACCGCCGGTCAACGGCCGGGAGCCGTCCCACAGCGGGTCGCAGCCGCCGTCCTTGCCCGCCAGCACGAAGGAGAGGGTGAACTGCTTGACGCCGGTGGCGTTCATCACCGCGACCGGGTCCTGCGCCTTGCCCCAACCCAGGTACTCGTAGACGGCGTTGAGGCCGATCGGGTCGCTGGTCGCGGCCGGCGCGTAGCTCTGCGCGACCACGAAGACGCCTCCGGCGGCGAGAGCCGTGGCCGCTGCCGCGATCCGGCGCCGTTGGCTGAACCGGTGTCTGGTCATGAGGATTCTCCTGAGAGGGGACATGGGCGGACGCGCCGGCGGGCGGCGCGGACACACTCGGGGGGCGCCCTCCCACAAGGGCGCCCCCCGAGCGCTGTTCCGACTCCCGCCGGGACGCACGGGGCGGACCCGGGCCGCAGGGCCGCCGCCCTCGACGGCAACCCGCCCACGGGCGGCCGCAGGTCCGTCCGCGTTGTCCGGAGGAGCCCTCGACCGGAGGAACGGCCCGTGCACCGCTCCGGGTTCAGCCGATGCCACGTCAGCCCCGCGGCCCGGGTCGGCACCCGGTGTGAACCGGTGGGCGCCGCCGGGCCGTTCCTCCGCACGGGCGGCACGGGACCATCGGACGACGGACCACCGCCCGGACTGCTACGGAGGGGTGGGCATGGGACGCAGGCGACTCCCGAGGAACCGCTGGTTGGCCGTACTGGTGGCAACCGCCCTCGGCGGTACGGGGGTTGCCGTGCTGCTGCCCTCCGCCGAGGCGGCGCTGCCCGCACCGCAGAACTGCACCGCGTCCTGGTACGGCGCGCGGGACGAGGGCGCGGAGGGGGCGGCCACAGCCTCCGGGGCGCCGTTCCACGCGGCCGAGATGACCGCGGCCAGCCGCACCCTGCCGTTCGGCACGGTCGTCAAGGTCACCGACCGGCGCTCCACCCGCTCGGTCGCCGTGCGGATCACCGACCGGGGGCCGTTCACCGACCCCGGCCACCGGTGCCTCGACCTGTCCGCCGGAGCCTTCGCCGCGCTCGGCGCGAACCTGTGTTCCGGCCTGGTCGACGTCCGGGTGGAACCGGTGGCCGCCGGCACCCCGCTGACCGCCCGGCGCGCGGACTTCCGGCCGATCTCGATGGCCGACTGCGCCCCGGGCAGCGGCGACCCCGAGCCGGGCCTCGGGACCGCACCGCCGCCGGCCCCCGCACCCACCACCGAGGCGCCGCGGCCCGACCCGGCCGCGACCCATGACGCCCGGTGGTGGCAGCAGGAGTGGCAGCGCCAGGTCCAGGAGATGGTCGCCACCCAGCAGCGGATGATCGACGAGCAGCGCCGCCTGATCGAGGCCCAGCAGCGCCTCGTCGCCGACCGGCAGGGCTCCTGACCGAAGGCCGGGTGGCGCCGGGGCTCAGACCTCGGTGCGGCCGGGCTCCGGCACGACGGGAGCACCGGCGTCGTCCTTGAGGCGCTTGCCGAGCAGGACGAAGAGCAGGATCAGGCCCACGGTGAGCACGATGTGCCCGAGGCCCGCGATCATCGAGACGGCCTCCGGGACGGTGTGGCCGAGGACGGTGAGGGTGCCGCGGTAGGTCATGGCGAGGACGGTGATCGCGATGCCCGCGTTGTAGCACCAGTAGAAGTACGTGAACTGCTTGGCCCCGGACAGCCCGAACTGCTTGTCGAGGGCGAGGACGATCAGGAAGCCCAGCATCCCGAGGGCGAGCAGGTGGGTGTGCACCACCGCCAACTGGGTGTCGCCCTCGAAGTGGTTGAGCTTGGTGAGCTCCCGGTAGTAGAGGCCCGATATCAGGCCGAGGATCATGTAGACATGTGCCGCGTAGTACGACTTCCGCACGTTGCGCCTGCTTTCCCCGTGATCAAGTGCCTTGCTGGCGGGGAACATTGAACCACCACGGCTCGCCCGCCGCGCGACCACCTGCACCGGGCGGCGGGCGGGCCGGTCACCGGCCACCGGTCACCAGGCGTAGCACTCCGGGGCCTCGCGGTGCGGCGGGAAGATCTCGTCCAGCCGGGCCAGGGTGGCCTCGTCGAGGGTGACCTCGAGGGCTTCCAGCCCGGCCGCCAGCTGCTCCATGGTGCGCGGGCCGACGATCGGGGCGGTCACGGCGGGCCGGTGCAGCAGCCAGGCCAGGGCGACCCGGGCGGGCGGCAGGCCGAGCTCCTCGCAGAGGGCCTCGTAGGCGGCGATCGGCTCGCGGAACCGCTCGGCCTTGCCGCGCAGGGCCTCGTCGGCCCGGCGGCCGCCCTCGGCGGTGCGGCGCAGGATGCCGCCGAGCAGGCCGCCGCTGAGCGGCGAGTAGGGCAGCAGGCCGAGGCCGTGGTGGCGGGCGGCGGGGATGAGCTCGCTCTCCACCGCCCGCTCCAGCAGGTTGTAGACCGACTGCTCGCTGACCAGGCCGAGCAGGTCGCGCCTGGCCGCGGCCGCCTGGGCGGTGGCGATGTGCCAGCCGGCGAAGTTGCTGGAGCCGACGTAGAGGATCTTGCCCTGGGCGATCAGCACCTCCATCGCCTGCCAGATCTCGTCCCACGGCGTCGCCCGGTCGATGTGGTGCATCTGGTAGAGGTCGATGTGGTCCGTCCGCAGCCGCCGCAGGCTGGCCTCGACCGCGCGCCGGATGTGCAGGGCGGACAGCCGGCCGCTGTTGGGCCAGCCCTCGCCGAGCTCGGGCATGGTGCCGTAGCCCTTGGTGGCGAGGACGGTGCGCTCGCGGCGGCCGCCGCCCTGGGCGAACCAGTTGCCCAGGATCTCCTCGGTGAGCCCCTTGGTGACCGTCCAGCCGTAGACGTCCGCGGTGTCGATCAGGTTGATGCCGGCCTCGTGAGCGGCGTCGAGGATCCGGTGGGCGTCCGGCTCGGTGGTCTGGCCGCCGAAGTTCATGGTGCCCAGGCACAGGCGGGAGACGGACAGGCCGGTACGGCCGAGGTGGGTGTACTCCATCGTGGGTCTTCTCCGGATCGAGGGGGTGTGGCGGGGGGGTCAGTGGTCCAGCGGCCGGCCGAGCAGCAGCTCGGTCGCCGCGAGCGCGGCGGCCCGGGAGGCGCCGTGAGTGGCCAGGTAGGCCGCCGCGGCGGGCGGGCGGTGGTGCGGCAGGCCCATCTCGACCAGGACGGTGTCCGGCCTGGCCGCCAGCAGGGCCTCGACGGCGGCCCGGGTCGCCGGGTGGCGGTGCAGGTCGCGGACCACCGCCAGCACCGTCCGGCCGGCGGGCAGCGGCGGCAGCGGCGCGGCCGGATCGCTCACCCGGACCACCCGGGCCTGCGGCAGCTGCCGGGCCAGCACCTCGCCCAGGCCCCAGGCGGTCGCACCGATGGCGGGGGTGGGCTCGTGCTGGAACTCCAGCACCACGGGGGCCTCGCCGAGCACCGGGAGGTCGCGGGCCAGCAGCGCCCGCCGGGCGGCCACGAGCCCCACCTCGTCCTGATCATCCGTCAGACAACGCTCGGGGCGGGCCCGTTCGGCGAGTCCGGCGATCCGGCCGGCCGCCTCGGCCAGCCGCTCGGCAGGCAGCTCACCGGCGGTCACCGCGCCGGCCAGCTCCTCGCGGAGCATCCGGGCCCGGGCCTCGCCCCGGTGGGTGCCGACGCACAGGCCGTCCGCGCCGGCGGCGATCGCCCGGACCGCGGTGCCCGCGATGCCGTAGCGGTCGTGCACGGCGTCCATCTCCAGCGAATCCGTGATCACCGCGCCCTGAAAACCGAGCCGGCCGCGCAGCACGTCGGTGAGCAGGGTCCGGCTGACCGTGGCCGGGACCCGGTCGTAGGCGGGCAGCAGGATGTGGGCGGTCATCACGGCCGCCACCCCGGCCGCGACGGCGGCCCGGAACGGCGGGAAGGCGGTCGCCTCGAACTCCGCGCGGCCCTCGGTGACCACCGGCAGGTCGTGGTGCGAGTCGACGGTGGTGGAACCGTGGCCCGGGAAGTGCTTGGCGCAGCCGGCCACCCCGGTGGACTGCAGGCCGGTGACGAAGGCCGCGCTGTGCGCGGCCACCCGCTCGGGGTCGCTGCCGAAGGAGCGGGTGCCGATCACCGGGTTGCCGGACTCGGTGTTGACGTCGACCACCGGGGCGAGGTCCAGGTTGACGCCGAGTTCGGCGAGCCGGGTGCCGATGGCCCGCGCGGTGCGCCGGGTCAGGTCGAGGTCGTCGGCGTGGCCGAGGGCGAGGTTGCCGGGCCAGGGGCTGCCCTCGTCCAGGAAGAGCCGGGTGACGTCGCCGCCCTCCTCGTCCAGGCCGATCAGCAGGTCCGGGTTCTCCGCGCGCAGGGCCGCGGTGAGTTCGGCGAGCTGCTCGGGGCCGGCCATGTTGCCGTGGTACAGCACCACGCCGCGGACGCCGTCCGCGATCCGGCGCAGCAGCCACTGCGGGGCGCACGGGCCGTCGAAGCCGGGCAGGATGCAGGCGTCGGCCCAGCGGTGCAGTTCGGCGCTCATCGCAGGGCCTCCGGCGGGAGGTCCTGCGGTCCGGTGGCGAACTGCTTGACCACCAGGTCGCGGGCGTAGCGGTGGTCCTCGCCGGTACGGTCCGCGCGGTGCAGCTCGCCGAGCGCGTGCAGGGCCGCCCCGGCGACCGGTGGCAGGGTGACGGTGCGCAGGACGGCGTGCGGTGCGGCCGCGAAGCGTTCCGCGACCCGGCCGGCCAGGTACGGGTGGCGGGCGGCCAGGATGCCGCCGCCGAGGACGACGTCCACCGGCCGGTCGAGCAGGTCGAGCCGGCGCAGCGCGGCGAGGCCCATCGCGGCGATCTCGTCGGCCTGCCGGTCGAGGATGCTCCGGGCCGCCCGGTCGCCCAGGGTGGCGGCCTCGAACAGCGGGCGGGTGAGCCCGTTGGGCGCGTCGGGCGGCAGGGTGCCCAGGTGCAGGGCCTCGGTGACCTCGGCGGCGCCGGCCAGGCCGAAGTGCGCGGCGACCGCGCCGGACAGGGTGGTGGCCGGGCCCCGGCCGTCCTCGGCCCGCACGGCGTGCCAGAGCACCGCGCGGCCGAGGTCGGCGCCGCCGCCCCAGTCGCCGGAGATCGCGCCGAGTGCGGGGAAGCGGGCCACGGTGCCGTCCGGGGCGACACCGACGCAGTTGATGCCGGTGCCGCAGACCACGGCCACGCCCCAGCCTTCGGCGGCGCCGGCGTGCAGCAGCGCGAAGGTGTCGTTGCCGGCGTGGCTGTGCCGGGCCCAGCCGCGCTCGGCCAGCGCGGACGTCAACTGCCGTTCCTCCTCGGGCAGATCGGCCCCGGCCAGGAAGGCGGAGAGTCGCTCGACCGGGCGCCCGTCGGGCAGGTGGCGGTGCAGCAGGGTGGCGATCAGGGCGCCGAGTTCGTCCAGGGCCGGGCCGAGTCCGGTGACCTGGGGACGGAACGGGCCGCCGCGCACGCCGCCGAGCAGCAGGCCCTCGGCGGTGCCCAGGTAGGCGTCGGTCTTGCTGTTGCCGCCGTCGACGGCCAGGAACAGCGCCTCCCCGGTCATCCGCGGCTCCACGGCAGGTGTGCCGCGTCGGCCGCGACCAGCTGTTCGGCCAGCTTGCGGGCCTGCTCGTACTGGCCGATCAGCGGGTGGGCGAGCAGCGCGTTCTCGACCAGCTCCACACCGCCCTCCAGTGCCGCCCGCAGGGCCAGCTCCTCGTAGGCCGAGACGTGCGCGACCAAGCCGGCGTAGAGCGGCTCCAGCGGGGCGACCGGCAGCGGCTCGGCGCCCCGCGCGCCGATCCGGGCGGGCACCTCGATCACGGCGTCCGGCGGGAGGAACGGGAGGGTGGTGCCGTTGCGCACGTTGGCGACCTGGATCTCGCCGGTGTCCCGGAGCAGCCCGCCGACCAGGGCGACCGCGGCCTCGGAGTAGAACGCGCCGCCGCGCTCCCCGAGCAGCGTGGGCTTGGCGTCCAGGGCCGGGTCGGCGTACAGCTCCAGCAGTTGCTGCTCCAGCGCGGCGACCTCCTGCGCCCGGGAGGGCCGGGCCCGCTGGTCGGCGACCACGGCGTCGTGGCCGTAGTAGTAGCGCAGGTAGTAGGAGGGGATGACGCCGAGCCGGTGCAGCAGCTCCGGCGGGAGCAGGCAGCGGGCGGCCATCGAGTCGGCGTGCTCGGCGAGCAGCCTGGGCAGCACGTCCACGCCGTCGACCCGGACGCCGCGCTCCCAGGTGAGGTGGTTGAGGCCGACGTGGTCCAGTTCGACCTTCTCCGGGTCGACGCCGAGCCACTCGCCGAAGGTGTGCTGGAAGCCCTTGGCGACGTTGCACAGGCCGACCGCCTTGTGGCCGGCGTCGAGCAGCGCGCGGGTGACGATGCCGACCGGGTTGGTGAAGTCGACGATCCAGGCGTCCGGGCTCGCCCGGCGGACCCGCTCGGCGATCTCCAGCACCACCGGGACGGTGCGCAGCGCCTTGGCCAGGCCGCCGGCGCCGGTGGTCTCCTGGCCGACGCAGCCGCACTCCAGCGGAAAGGTCTCGTCCGAGTGCCGGGCGGCCTGGCCGCCGATCCGCAGCTGGAGCAGGACGGCCGAGGCGCCGTCGAGGGCGCCGTCCAGGTCGGTGGTCCAGCTGACCTTGCCGGGGTGGCCCTGCCGGGCGAGGATCCGGGCGGAGAGCGGGCCGACCAGGTCGAGGCGGCCGGGCTCCGGATCGACCAGGACCAGTTCGTCCAGCGGCAGCTGGTCGCGCAACCTGGCGAAGCCGTCCGCGAGTTCGGGGGTGTAGGTCGAGCCTCCACCGACGACGACGATCTTCAACCCTTGACTCCTGTCATGGTGACGCCTTCGATGAAGGCCTTCTGGGCGAGGAAGAACACGATGATCACGGGGACCATGGCGATCAGGGTGGCGGCCATGGTGAGGTTCCACTCGACCGCCTGCGAGCTGCGGAAGCCCGCCAGGCCGACGGCCAGGGTCCAGCTGTCCGGGTTCTCCCCGGTGTAGATCAGCGGCCCGTAGTAGTCGTTCCAGGCGGAGAAGAACTGGAACAGCGCGACGGCCGCGACGGCCGGCTTGATCATCGGCAGCACCACCCGGGTGAGCACCCGCAGTTCGCCGCAGCCGTCGATCCGGGCGGCGTCCAGGTACTCCTGCGGGACGGTGAGCAGGAACTGCCGGAGCAGGAAGATCGAGAAGGCGTCGCCGAACAGCGCCGGGACGACCAGCGGCCAGACCGTTCCGGTGAGGTGGAGCTGCGCCCAGACCAGGTACATCGGGATGACCAGCACCTGCGGCGGCAGCATCATCATGGTCAGCACGCCGAGGAAGGCGGTGCTACGGCCGCGGAAGCGGAACCGGGCCAGCGCGTAGGCCACCGGGACGCTGCTGAGCAGCATGGCGAGGGTCGCGCCGACGGCGTAGACCAGGGTGTTGCCGAGCCAGGTGAGGATCGGCGCCCGGCGGAAGACCTCGGCGTAGTTGGACCACTGCCAGTGCTCGGGCCAGAAGTTCGAGGTCATCGACTGCTGGTCGGTCATCAGCGAGGTGAGCAGGATGAACACCAGCGGCCCGGTGAACAGCAGGACCAGGGTGATCGCCACGGTGTGCTCGGCGATCCAGATCAGCACCCGGCGCCGGCGGGCCCGGTCGCGGGCGGCCCGGTGGGCGTCGGCGGCCGCCCGGCGGGCGGGGAGCGTGAGGGCGGACGTCATGAGGCCTCCTGCGGGGTGAAGGCGGACGAGCGGCGCAGGAGCACCACGGTGAACGCCATGGTGACCAGGAACAGCAGCACCGCCAGCGCGCAGGCGTAGCCCATGTGGAACTGGCCGAAGCCGGTGGTGTAGAGCCACTGCGAGTACGTCAGGGTGCTGCCGCCCGGGTAGCCGACCGCCACTCCGCTGCGGCTGTTGCCGGCCACCTGGGAGGCGACCATCGCCTGGGTGAAGTACTGGAGCGCGGCGATGACCCCGGTGACGGCCGAGAACAGCAGCACGGGCGCGATGGTCGGCAGGGTGATGTGCCGGAACCGCTGCCAGGGCCCGGCGCCGTCCAGCGCGGCGGCCTCGTACAGCTCGGCCGGCACGTCCAGCAGTGCGGCCAGGAAGATCACCATGCTGGAGCCGCTGCCCCACAGGGCGAGCAGGGTGAGCGCGGGCTTGGACCAGCTCTCGGAGTCGAACCAGAGCGGCCCGGGCAGGCCCAGGCTGCGCAGCAGTTCGTCGACCGGGCCGGTGCCGGGGTTGAAGAGGAAGACGAAGGCCACCGTGGCGGCCACCGGCGGGGCGAGCGCGGGCAGGTAGAACAGGGTGCGGAACAGGCCCGCCCCCGCCTTCAGCCGGGCCGTCAGCATGGCCACCCCGAGGGCGAAGAGCAGTTGGGCCGGCACCATGACCGCCACCAGCCAGCCGGTGTTGCGCACCGACTGCCAGACGTGCGGGTCCTGGGTGAACAGGTACCGGTAGTTGCGCAGGCCCACCCAGGCGGCGGGGGAGATCATGTTGGAGTTGGTGAAGGACAGGTAGACCGTGGTGACCAGCGGGTACAGCAGGAAGACGGCGACGCCGATCAGCCACGGCGACAGGAAGGCGAGCCGGGCGAGCCGGCGCCGGAGCGCCGGCCGCGAGGTGGTCCTGGTCATCTCACTGCCCGAGCGTCAGGGCGGCGTCGTTCTGCCGGTCGACCTCGCGCAGCGCCGCGGCGAGGTCGCCGACCTGCCCGTCCTGCCACTTCTCGGCGAACGGCTCGAAGTTGGTCACGTACCCGCCGCCGTCCGGCGAGGCCGGGGTGGTGCTGGTGTGCGGGTTCTTGAACACGTCCAGGAACGGCTGGAACCTCGGGTCCTTGGCGAGGGTGAGCTCGGGCGAGGCCAGCGCGGGCAGGGTGGTGGGCACGTTGCCGACCTCGTTGGCGAGGGTGACCAGGGCCTGGGTGTCGGTGGTGAGGAACTTCAGCAGCTTCCAGGCGGCGCCGGCGTGCCTGGTGCCCTTCGGGATGCCCATCACGTTGCCGCCGACGTAGCCGGCGCCGTACAGCTCCGGTTTGCCGTCGGCGGCCGGCATCGGTGCGGTGCCGTAGTCGAGGTCCGCCCCGTCGCCCTTGATGAAGGCGGTCCGCCACTCGCCGTCCACCATCATGGCGAGGCTGCCGGTCTCGAAGGCGTTCTGCGCGGACTGCTCGGCGGCCATGCCCGACTTGAAGGTCTTGAGCTTCTCCGCGCCGAACCAGTCGACCAGGCTCTTCTGCCAGGTCAGCGCGGCGGCGAAGGCCGGATCGGCGGCGGTGTTGGACTTGCCGTCGGCGGTCAGCCACTGGCCGCCCCAGCTGGGCACCAGGTGCTCGGTGAGCATCTCGTAGCCGCCGAAGTACGGCATGAAGCCGGCCGTCCTGATCGAGCCGTCCGGGTTGAACCTGGTCAGCTTCTTGGCGTCCTCGGCCAGCTCGGTCATGGTCTTCGGGGGTCCGGCGATGCCGGCCTCGGCGAAGAGCTTCTTGTTGTAGTACAGGCCGAAGGTGTCGGCCAGCCAGGGCAGGGTGCAGCGCTTGCCCTGGTAGGCGGTGTAGCTCTGGACGGCCGGCGGGATCTGCGCCAGGTCGACCCGGTCGGCGGCGATGTTCGGCGCCAGGTCGAGGAAGGCGCCGGAGGAGCACCACCCGCCGACGTTGCCGGCGTTGAAGGAGGCCGCGACGTCCGGTCCGGTGCCGCCGCGGATCGCCTGGTTGATCTTGTCGTCGGTCTGGCCCTTCACCGTCTCGACGGTGATGTAGGGGTACTTCTGGTGGAACAGCGCCAGCGCCTTGTCCACCGCGGCGGTCTCCCGCTCGGAGGTGAACGCGTGCCAGAAGGTGATGGTGACCGGCGCGGTGTCGTCCGCGCCGGTGTCGGCGCTCGGCGCCGTTCCGGCGGTGCCGCAGCCGGCCGTCAGCAGCGAGACCGCGAGTGCCGCGGTGGTGACGGCGGAGCCGACGCTTCTTCTCACAGCAGTACCTCATTCGCACGGGGGGGTGGTTCCAGGGACCCGCGGCGCGGTGGGGGGCGCGGGCAGGGAGAATCGAAAGACGCTCCGCCGGGAGGGGTCCGAAGCCCGGCCGCACAGCGGAGACGAGAGAATTTTTACCAGTGCAGCGATCGACGCGCCATAGTTTGACCAATGGTAAATTCAGCGAGATCATGAAGGACGATCGGAACGCGGCCCCGGATCGGCTCCGGCGGCCGGTGAGGAGCAGCGAGAAGTGACCGACGAGGCGGCCGAACGGGAGCTCTCCCGGTCATCGGCGAAGCGCAACCGCATCCGCGACCACCTGCTCGACCTGGTCGAGGCACTGGCCAACGGCGACGCCATCCCGTCCGAGCGCCGGCTCTGCACCGATCTCGACGTGTCGCGGCCGACGCTGCGCGCCGTGGTGGACGACCTGGTCCGCGACGGTCTGCTGGTACGACGTCAGGGGCAAGGGGTGTTCGTGGCACAGCCCAAGATCGCGCAGACGCTGACGCCCGGCGACGGGCCGGTGCCCCGCACGGCGGGTGTCGCGGGCGCCTGGACCAGCCGTACCGTCGACTTCGCCAGGATCAGCGCGGGCGCCCGGGTCGGCCGGCGACTGCGGCTGGCACCCGCCTCGCCGGTGCTGCGGATCACCCGGCTGCGGCTGGTCGACGGCCAGCCGATGTCGGTGGAGACGCTGTACGTCCCGGAGTCGGCGGTGCCCGGCCTGACCGCCCGGGACCTGGAGGAGAACTCCTTCTACGACCTGCTGGAGCGCCGCTACGGCATCGGGGTCGCCGAGGCGGTGCAGACCATCGAGCCGACCGTCACCGACGAGCGGGAGGCCGAACTCCTCGATGTGCCGGCGCACTTCCCCGCCCTGCTGTTCGAGCGGGTCACCGAGGACGAGCAGGGCATGGTGGTCGAGTTCACCCGCTCGGTGTACCGCGGCGACCGCTACCGGATCGTCTCCCGGCTCTCGCTGGCCCGGGGCGGCGGGCAGGGTCGGGTGCTGTCCGGCCGCTGGGCGACCGCCGGGCCGGGACCGGACGCGCTGCCGGCCGACCCGTTCCTGGCCTGACCCGCACCACGCGGCGGCAGGGGCCGGGAGACGGTGTCTCCCGGCCCCTGCGCGGTCAGCCGGTCAGCTCGCGGTCCAGAGCTGGTTGGCCTGGCCGGTGCACGGCCACAGCTCCAGCTTGGTGCCGTTGGGCGCGGCGACCGCGCCGCCGATCA
>NZ_JBFAQT010000042.1:0-58877 GCF_040678895.1 Kitasatospora sp. NPDC049258 | reverse complement strand
CACCCCGCTCTCCCTATCGGGTCGCTCGCTGGGAACAAAACCCTGTGGCCGCTGTTACAAATCCTGTCCCCGCTACTCAGTAGCAGAGAAGGCCCGGCGCACACTGTGCGCCGGGCCTTCTGCCGTTCCCGGGCGCTGCGGCGCCCCGCGGTCCGCCGGGTTGACCCTCGACCTGGTCGAGGGCCCAGAGTCCTCGGTGTGGAGAGCAGCATGCGCAGCATCGGCGAGATGGCCCGGGACAGCGGGCTGAGTGTCAGCGCCCTGCGGTTCTACGACGGTGCCGGGGTGTTCGGCCCCGCCGAGGTGGATCCGCGCACCGGGTACCGCCGGTACGCGCCCCGACAGCTCGACGCCGCCCGGCTGCTGGCCCGGCTGCGCCGGGTCGGGATGCCGCTGGCCGACATCCGCCTGGTCCTGGCGGGGGACGTCGGCACGGCCCGGCACGCCGTCGACGCCCATCTGCGCCGGCTGGAGGACGGCCTCGCCGATGCCCGCCGCGAGCTCGCCACGGTCCGCACACTGATCGCCTCGAGGGAGAGCACGATGGACACCACGCAGTCGACCCGCCTGACCCTGGCCGCACCGGAGCTGGCCGCGGCCCTGGACGCGGTGCGGTTCGCCGCCGCCCCGGGGGCCGAGCTCCCGGCGGTGGCCGGGGTGCTGTTCGAGACGGACGGCGGCCTGCTGCGGCTGGTCGCCACGGACCGCTACCGGTTGGCGCTCTCGCAGGCCCCGGTGGCGGAGCTGGACGGCCCGGGGGCGAGCGTGATCGTGCCGACGGCCCTGCTGGACGAGGTACGGGTGCTGCTCGACGGTGCCCGGAGCGCGGAGCTGCTGGTCGAGGGTGACCGGCTGACCCTGGCCGTGGACGGCCGCACGGTCACCGGGCAGCGGATCGACCAGGACTACCCGGACTACCGGGCGCTGATCCGGCTCGACCCGACCCACCGGGTCGAGCTCGGCGCGGACCTGCTGCGCGCGGCGCTCGCCACCGGCCCGGTCCGCCCGGCGCGGCGCGGTCAGGACGGGGCCGGCTACCAGGTCTCGGTGCTGACCGTCGACCCCGCGGGCTCGTTGAGCACGAGCGGCGAGGCCGTGGCGGGCGGGCTCCAGGTGCAGGTGAACCGGGACTTCCTGCTGGAGGCGGTGGCGGCGGGCGGCTCCGGCCAGCTGGTGCTGGAGTTCGGCGGCCCGATCGCGCCGCTGGCGATCCGCTTCCCGGAGCGGGCGGACACCTTCTCGCTGCTGATGCCGACGGTGCTGTAGCCGCGGCCGCGGGGGCCGGCCGCGCCCGGGCGGCTACGCCGGGACGATGTTGTGGTTCCGGTGGAAGACGTTGTCCGGGTCGTACTCGGCCTTGACGGCCGCCAGCCGGCGGGTGTTCCGCTCGCCCAGGCCGGCCCGGGTGCGCTCCTGGCCCTCGTCGCCGATGAAGTTGAGGTAGACGGCCCCGATCGACCAGGGCAACAGGTCCGCGCAGACCGCGTGCGCCCAGGCCCGGCCCCGCTCGTCGTCGGCCGGGTCCTGCCAGAGTCCGAAGGGGTGGACGGCCCAGGGGGCGGCGCGCCAGGGCACCGGGTAGTCGTCGCGGCCGGCCGCCACGGCCCCGCCGAGCGGGAAGATCACGTGTTGCGAGGGCGACGGCGCGACCATGTCCCGCGCTCGCGCGCAGAACAGGTCCGCCGCCTGGTCGGGGAAGCCTGCCAGGTACTCCGCCGACCAGTAGTTCCGGTACCCGGGAGGGTCGTCGAGCATGCACTGGAGATCCGCGTAGGGCAGCTCGGCGACCACCTCGGCCCGGTGTCCGAGCCCCAGCATCGGTTCGAACACGGGCTGGGCCTGGCCCAGCCCGCCGGTGTAGGTGAGCAGCATCGCGACGGCCGGCCGGCCGACCATCTCCGGCGGCACGAACGGCTCCGGCGGGGCGGTCAGGTAGAGCACGGCGCCGCCGACCTCGTCCGGGGCGTCGCCCATGTAGTCCCGGTAGCGGCGGACCACGTCGGGCCCGTCCTCGGTCCGCCAGAGCAGCAGCGCGATCGCGAAGGCGGGCAGCGGGTGCAGCCCGAGGGTGAACTCGGTGGCCACCCCGAAGTTGCCGCCGCCGCCGTGCAGCGCCCAGAACAGCTCGGGGTGCTCCTGCTCCGAGGCGCGCACCCTGCGGCCGTCCGCGGTGACCAGCTCGGCGGCCAGCAGGTTGTCGCACATCAGCCCGAACCGGCGCTCCAGCCAGCCGGAGCCGCCCCCCAGGGTGAGCCCGCCCACACCGGTGGTGGAGGCCCGGCCGCCGGTGGTGGCCAGGGCGTACGGCTGGGTGGCCCGGTCCAGGTCCGCCATGGTGGCGCCGCCGCCGACCCGGGCGATCTTCGCCGCCGGGTCCACGTCCACGGCGTTCATCCGGCGCAGGTCGATCACCAGGCCGTCCTCGACCACCGCGGCGCCGGTCACCCCGTGGCCGCCGCCGCGGACCGACAGCTCCAGTCCGTGGCTGCGGGCGAACGCGACGGCCGTGGCCACGTCCCGGGGGGTCACGCACTGCGCGATCACCCGTGGCCTGCGGTCGATCACCCCGTTGAACACGGCGCGCGCCTCGTCGTAGCCGGTGTCGCCCGGCGCGATCGTCTCCCCCACCAGACCGGACCGCAGGCCTGCCAGCATTCCGGAATCGAGCAGGTCGGAAGTCATACTGATGCGCCCCTCTCCGGGACGAGCCCACTCCGACGTTACCGAGCGTAGTCCGGGGCCGAGGCCGCCCGCATCCGGAGCGCAACGGCCCCGGCCCCGCGCGCGGGGCCGGCGCGCGGGGTCGGGGCGGGGCCCGGGTGGGCGTCGGCTCAGGCGGCGGTCTGCAGTTCGCGGACCGGGTGCTGAACCACCGTCAGCTGGTGCACGTTGTCCTGGGCCGGGGTGAGGTGCCCGCGCAGGCGCACCGAGAGCGCGATGATCATCAGGGTGCAGGCGGCCATCGCGGCCAGGTACAGCGGCCAGGTGCCGGAGCCGACCAGCAGCACGCCGACGGCGGGGCCGACCGCGATCGCGATCTGCTTCACCAGCGCGTACCCGGCGTTGTAGGTGCCGAGCAGCCGGGTCGGGGCCAGGTCCGCGACGATCGGGCCCAGGGTGGGCGCGAGCAGCGACTCCCCGACGCCGAACAGCGCGTAGATGGCGACGATGGCGACCGTGGCGGCCATCGTCTCGGTCCGGATCAGCCCGGCGACCAGGGCCATCGCCCAGGCGGCCAGCCAGACCACGCCGGCGGCGGCCATCGCGGTGGTGCGCCGACGGCGCTCGGTGATCCGCACCACGAACATCTGCAGCAGCACGATGGTCAGCGCGTTGGCGCCGATGGCCAGGCCCAGGGTGGACGGCGCGGTGCCCACGGTGTCGGTGGCGAAGGCCGCGACCCCGGACTCGAACTGGCCGTAGCAGGTGAAGAAGATCAGACCGGCCAGCAGGCAGAGCCGCAGCATCGCCTTGTCGGCGACCAGCGCGCGCAGCCCGCTGGGGGCGTCCCGGCGCGCCGGCTCGGCCTCCTCGACGGCGGCCGGGATCCGGGCGGTGCCGGTGACGGCGGCCAGACCGAGGAAGGTGAGCGCCTCGATGGTGAACAGCCGGGTCAGGCTGGCCGGCTCGGCCACGTCCACGATCTGCCCGCCGACCAGCGCGCCGATGCCCATGCCCAGGTTGACCAGGGTGAACTGGAGCGCGAAGGCCCGGTGCCGGGTGGCCCGGGGCGAGCTGCGGACGATCATCGTCGCCAGCGCCGGCTGGCAGGTGGTGACCCCGGCGCCGAACAGGAACGAGGCGACCAGCAGCCCGGGGGTGCCGGTGGCCTGACCGAACGAGAAGGCCCCGACGGCGGCCAGCGCGGCGCCGGCCAGCAGCACCGGGCGCGGCCCGTACCGGTCGATGCCGCGGCCGGTGAAGGGCAGCACGGCGAGCGCGGCCAGCGCGAAGACGGTGAACACCATCCCGGCCGCCACCGAGCCCAGGCCCCGCACCTGGTCCACGTAGACGAACATGTACGGCATCGTGAAGCCGCTGCCGAACGCGCTGAGCGCGTTGCCGATCTGGACGCGGCGCAGCGGGCCGCCCGCCCCGTAACGCTGCTGCCTCTGCTGCTTCACCGTGCCGGTCACCGTGCACACCCCTTTGCTTGAGACTTCGGACCTGTCGTGTTTAGGCCAGAAGATTTAAGAGCTAAACTTTAGGCCTGAACTCTAAGCCTCCAAAGCTTGAGACGTCAAAGGCTTAACGGCTGCAGGGTTGCGTGGGACAATGGCCGGTATGAGTGCACGCAGACCCGCGCCGCCGGACGACGGCGAGCTGGGCATCGCCGAGCAGGTGGCCGTCTACCAGCGGGAATTCCCGACCGTGGACCCCCAGGTGGAGACCATCGTGTCCACCCTCTCCCGGCTCGCCCGGCGGATGAACGTCGCGTACAGCAGGCAGCTGGCTGTGCTGGGAATCACGTCCGCGGAGTGGGAGGTGCTCAAGGCCCTGGTGATCTCGGGCAGCCCGTACCGGCTCGGCCCCGGCGAGCTGGCCAAGCGGCTCGGGCTGACGCCGGCCGCGATGACCCACCGGATCGACCGGATGGTCAGCGACGGCCTGGTCACCCGGGACCGGGACGAGGCCAACCGGGTGCGCGTGATCATCGAGCTCACCGAGACCGGCCGCGACAAGTGGCTGGAGCTGATGCGGATGGCCGCCGTCTTCGAGGCCGACCTGCTCCAGGACATCACCGCCGAGGAGCGCCCGGCGCTGTCCGCCATGCTCGGCCGGATGCTCCGCCGCATCGAGGTCACCCAGCCCGACGCCCTCGGCCGCACCGAGGACCTGGACTGACCCCGGCCGAGCACGGCCGAGGGCCCCGGACGTCCCGTCCGGGGCCCTGCGTGTCCCGCCCGCCGGTCAGTGGCCGGGCGGGGTCCAGTCGGCGGGCAGGCCGGACTGGGTGAGGAGCGTGGCGAGGCTGTAGCGGTCCTGGTCGGAGGTGATCCGGCAGCTGCCCCGGTCGACCTCGAGGAGGGTGGTCATCGGCACCGCGAAGGGCTTGGGGGCACCCTTGAGGTGGCCGGCGTAGACGGCGTCGACGGTGATCCGGCCGCCGTCGCGGTGGGTGGCCCGCACGGTGACGTGGACCTGGTCGATGATGCTGTCGGCGCGGGCCTTCCACCCGGAGATCTCCTGGGGGCCGCGGAAGGTGATGCCCACGGCCTCGTCGGTGTAGGTGCCGTCGGTGGTGAACAGGGCGCCGAGCGCCTGGGGGTCGGTGCCGTTCCAGGCGCGGGCCCAGTCGGCGACGATCCTCGGCGGGCGGCGGGCGGCCTCCTGCGCGGCGTGGGCGGTCGTGGCGGCGCCGACGGTGGCACACACGGCGGCGGCGGCGGTCAGCGCGATCATGGCGCGGGACGGGCGGACGGTCATGGTGGTGCTCCTTCGGGTGCGGGCGCGGGCGCGTCGGAGGCGACCGGCACGGCACCCAGACTCGGGCCGGGCGCTGTCCACATTCCAGGCACCACCGGGGCGGGGGCTGTTCGATGCTGTCCACGCCCGTCCACCCGGCCCTGCCGGGGCGTCACGTGCCGTGCCCGGATCGACGGCCGCGAACGTACGACGCCCGGCCGGGAGACCCGGCCGGGCGTCGGTGCGACCCGCTCATGACCCGGTCGAACCGGCCACGTGGAGGCTTGCTACGGGGTGATCGGTGGTTCAGCAGGGGCCGTTGTCGGTCCAGACGCCCCACTGCCCGCTGAGGCTCGGGTCCTCGTTGGTGGTCCACCACTTGTTGGTGTAGCTGTGGCCCTTCCAGCTGACCTTGGTGCCGGCCGTGGCGTACACGGTGGCGGCGTTCCAGCTCGGCGCGGCGCAACCCGGCGTGCTCGGCGAGGCCGAGGCCGAGGTCGACGGCGAGGAGGACGGCGAGGCCGAGGTGCTGGGCGAGGCCGAGGAGGACGGCGAGGAGGACGGCGACGGCGAGGCCGAGGAGGCGGACGGCGACGGGGACGGAGCCGCCGGGCAGTCGGCCGCGGAGCCGTTGGTGGCGGTCACCATCTTGTCGAACAGGGCGGTCTTGGTGCCCATGTCGTACAGCGAGAAGGCGAAGGCGCCGCCGAGGCCGTTGCAGTGCGCGTAGTCGAGCTTGGCCTGGATGGACCTGGCGTCCTCACCGCTCCAGAAGGTGGTGCCGTCGTAGAAGTAGGTGGCCTTCGCCTGGTCGTCCCAGAAGGTCTTGGACGCGTTGTCGACGAAGCCCGCGAGCTCCTTGTACATCTGGATGCCGGCGACGCTGCCGGACATCGGCGCACCGGCGGCCGGCCCGGCGGCGGACTGGAACAGGCCGTTCTTGCCGTTGTTCGGCACGCCGGTCCAGCCGCGGTAGTAGAACGGCACCCCCATGTTGATCTTGTTGGCGGGGAAGCCGCCCGGAATGCCGTACTGCGGGTCGCCGACGGTCCAGGCCTTGATGGCGGCGTCGATCGAGTACTTGCCGGTGCCACCGGGGATCGGGGTCATCGGGTCGTTCGGGCCGGAGTAGAGCGGGGCCTGGTGGTTCGTCGGGCCCTGCGCCTCCCAACCGCCGTGCATGTCATAGGTCATGACGTCCAGGAAGGTCAGGTACTGGCCGACCTTGTCGGTCTCGATGTTCTTGATCTTGTCCTGGCCGGCCCCGACCGCCGCGGCGAGCGCGTAGGTCTTGTGGTCGGCGGCGCCCTGCGCGTCCAGCTGGGTGCGGAACTCGCCGAGCAGCTTGGTGAAGTTCTGCTTGTCGCTCGCGCTCTCGTGGTTGCCGAGGTGGCCGCCGCCGCCCGGGTACTCCCAGTCGATGTCGATGCCGTCGAAGACACCCGCGGCCGAGCCGGCGCCGCCGTAGCCCGCGTCCACCGGCAGGTTGCCCTTGATGAACATGTCGAGGCAGGAGGAGACCAGCTTCTTGCGCGAGGCGTCGGTGGCCGCCGCGTCGGAGAAGTACTTGGAGTAGGTCCAACCGCCGATCGACAGCAGCACCTTGAGGTTGGGGTTCTTCGCCTTCAGCTTCTTCAGCTGGTTGAAGTTGCCCGCGATCGGCTGGCCCCAGGCGTCCGCGACACCGTCGACGGAGATGTCCGCGCCGAAGCTCTTCTGGTAGTCCGCGAACGCGTCGGCCGCACCGTCACCCGCGTTGGGGTTGTTCTCGTCCTGCGAGGCAGCCTTGGTGGCCTCGAAACAGGAGAGCGTGGTGGGGTTGATGTTGGCGAAGTCGTAGATCAGGTAGTCCAGCTTCCCGGCCACGCCGGTGTCCTGGATGGTCTTCGGGTAGTACGCGTTGCCGTAGATCGACCACTGGTCGAAGTAGGCGACCTTGATGCCGCCGCTGGTCGCGGGGGCGCCGGTGGAGTTGGTGGGCGCGGCCTGGGCGGTGGCGCCCGAGGTCAGGGCGAGGGCCGTGCCGAGCAGTGCGGAGGCGGCGGTGCCGGCCACCAGAGCCGTCAGGCTCTTGGGCCGTCGCCGGCGCGCCGGCTGGGGCGCGGGGACGGAACGAAGCATGGCTGCGTGACTCCTGGTCGTGGGGGATCCCGCCGTGCCCCCGGGGTGTGACATCCGGGGTGGGGCCGGATGGTCAGGGGCATGACAGTGGAATCGAGCGGGGCCTTCGGTACTGCGTCAACCGATCGTGCCGGTGCCCGGATGAGCCGAACCGGCGCCGGAGGTCGAGACCTCCGGCGCCGGCCCAGGGGCTCCCTGCACCTGGGCATAAAAATGGACTAGACCAACTCCCCCGTCAAGAGCCAGATTTGCCCCTTGAGCCGCCCTTAAGGTTCCACCGATGCCGCCATAGGGGTGCCGGTCAGTAGCGGAGGGCCGAGGCGACCTCCGCCGTCACGTTCCCGGAAAGGGTCCGGTTGCTGGTCGCGGTGGCCTGCGCGGTGCCGCCCGCGGCCACGTCGGGGACGGTCAGCACCACCACGTCCAGCAGATTGCCGCTCTGGTCGTTGAAGTTGACCTGGATCGTGTACTTGTACGCCTGGGACCCGCCGTTCGTCACCGTCAGCGGCACCTGCAGGTGCCCGTCGGAGGCCGAGGTCACCCCGCCGAGCGAGATGTCGCTCTTCGCGTCCAGCCCGCCCTTCACGCTGGCCAGGGCCGAGGAGGCGGCCGCCGCCGCGGAGGAGGCGGCGGAGGCGGCCGCCGAGGCCGCCCCCGAGGTGGCGCTGGAGGCCAGGCTCCCGGCCGCCGAGGCCGCGGCCGACAGCCCGGACTGCAGCACCGAGGACACCGCCGGCGACGGCGAGCTCCCCGAGGAGCAGCCCACCAGTCCCGCACCGCCCAGCACGGCCGCCGCCACGGCCACCGCCACCGCCCTGAGCCGGGGCCCTGAGCCGATCCGAGGCCTTGAACCGATCCGACCACCCGGCACGATCCGACGCTGCATGACCACTCCTCGCTCGGCTGCCCCCGCCCCACCACCGTTGGCCCGCCCGGCCGCCGCGGCCACCCGGCAGGGCGGTTCGGGTGATCGGCCGGGCCGGGCGGGGCCGCCCGGGGCGCACACCATGGCGCGGACGGTTCGGCGGCCGGCGGAGGGGTACGGCGGTGGTGCGCGCGAGCTCGGCGAGCTGGAGGCGGAGCTCATGGACCGGCTCCGGGACCGGGGTCGCCCGGCCACCGGCCCCGGCTCGTACGACTGCTCCGGGCTCACGCTGAAGGCCTTCGCGGCTGCACCGACCTGCACCACGTCGGCATCTACCTGGGTGACGGCAGGCTGCTGCACGCCCCCCGCACCGGAACGAGCGTCGAGATCGTCGGCGTGGACGTGAGGCCGTACGCCGGCGCCGTCCGCCACTGACCGCGGCGGGCCGGGCGGGCGCGGGGGCCGCGGACGGCGGAGGTCAGACGGCGACCACGTTCACCGCGCTGGGGCCCTTCTGGCCGTCCTGGATCTCGAACTCCACGTTCTGCCCCTCGGCGAGGGTCTTGAAGCCGTTGCCCTGGATCGCCGAGAAGTGGACGAACACGTCCTTGCTGCCGTCCGCCGGGCTGATGAAGCCGAAGCCCTTCGCCTCGTTGAACCACTTGACCTGGCCCTGGATCTTCGCCATGTCGCTCTCCTCGTAGGCTTGTTGGCATGGCCCTGCGGCCGCACTGGGGTGATCATGCCCAGCGGGGCCCCGGCTAACCCGGGGCCCCGGACCGCGCGCGCGGCCGCCTCAGGACAGCCCGGTGCCCGCCTGGTCGGCGGCCTCGTCGGCGGCGCGGGCCGCGCGGCGGCGCACCACGTCCTGACGGCGCGCCACCACGGCGACCGCGCCCAGCGCGGCCGCGGTGAAGGCCAGCAGTCCGTGCCACGGACGGTCCACGGCGTGGCCGAAGGCGTGGTCGAGGGAGTAGCGGCCGGCGCCGGCGACGCCGAGCGAGAGGCCGCAGGCGCCCAGCAGGGCCGGGTACTCGAAGCCGCCGCTGGTGACGAAGAAGCCCGCCGGGGCGTGCACCGAGATCGCCCCGGCCATGGTGCCCGCGACGATCGACCCCGCGACCGGGGTGGCGAGGCCCAGCACCAGCAGCGCGCCACCGCCCGCCTCGCCGAGACCGGAGGCGATGGCGCTCTCCCGGCCGGGTTCGAAGCCCATGTGCTCCATGGCTCGGGCCGTGCCGTCGACACCGCCGCCGCCGAACCAGCCGAACAGCTTCTGCGTCCCGTGCGCGATGAGCACCCCGCCGACGGCGGAGCGCAGGGCCAGCAGGCCGAGGTCCTTGCGGTTCAGACTGGTCATGGTGACGCCCCTGGGGTCCGGTGACGCGGCTGACGCCGCGTTCGAGCTCAATCCCAGCCCAGCCGCCCCGCACGCTCGACCCGGGGACGCCATCCGGGCGAATCCCGCCCCGCGCCGGACGCGCCGGCACGCCGAGCGGGGGCTGGTCGGCCCACACCGACCCGCCCCCGTTCACCCCTTGGCTTACCCGCCCCGGATCAGTCCGTCCGGCGGGCCAGCACGACCCGGGAGCGGGTGAATCCGGCGGCAAGCGCCCAGGAGAGCAACGGCAGGCCCACCACCACGACCGCCAGGTACGTCCACGGCACCACCAGCGGGTGGGTCCCGAGGTCGATCGCACCGGTCGGGTCGACGAACGGCACCTTGCCCAGGTTCTGCACCCGCTGGATCGCGGCGGCGGGCACGAATCCGGCCGCCGCCCCCAGCAGGACGCCGATCCCGGCGATCACCGCGCACTGGAAGCCCGACAGCCTGCGCCGGATGCCCGGCGCGGCGCCGACCGCGGCCAGCGTCGCCAGGTCCCGCTGGGAGTCCGCGGCCGCCAGTCCGGTGGCGATGCCGGCGGCGGCGACGGCCACCACCGAGGCCGCGACGGCCAGTCCGAGCACCACGACGCTGTCGCTGCCGGACCGGTAGCCGGTCTCGACGGCGAAGATGCTGTGCGCCCCCGCCGTGGTCACCGCGGCGGCGCCGCGCTGCACGGCCTCCGGGGTCGGCGGCTGCGCCGGTCGCCACACCGAGCCCGCGCTGCCGAGGTCAAGGCCGGCCTTGGCCACCGCGGCCGGCGACAGCACCGCCCGCGCCACCGGCAGCTCGGCCTTCACCGCCACCGCCGGGAGGGTGATGGTGCTGGTGGTGTTGCCCTCGGGCCCGTTGGCCCCGAAGCGCACCAGCCCCAGGGTGACGGCGCCGTCCTTGACCAGACCCGGATCGAGCACCACCACCTTGCCCTCGGCGAGGGCCCGGGCGGCCTCGGGCGAGTCGGCGCCGAGGAAGTTGTGCAGGACGGCCGCGTCACCGGCGATCAGCTCGCCGAAGGTGTAGGCGGGCGCCCTGCCCTCGTGGCAGCGCGGATCGGTCGCGAGCAGCCGCTGCGCCTCCTCCGCCGAGATCCGGGTGCCCCAGCCGTCCTCCTTCTGCCCGCCCAGCGCCGGGCAGGCGCTCCCGGCGGCCGTCCGGAGCGTGATGCGGCCGCAGAAGCTGCCGGGCTTGCCGTCGCAGACCCCGTAGTCGACGGCGTTCAGGTCGGCGCGCGTCCCGAGGCCGGTGAGCGCGTGCTCGACCGCGCCCCGCAGGTCGCCCTTGTCCCGGCTGTCGATCTGCAGGGTGACGGCGCCGGCCGGCGCGGACGGGACGTACTGCTCCCGCTCGCCCGCCTCGCTGCTGCTCTGGAAGGTCAGCACCGCCACCGCACCGGCCACCGCGGCCATCACCGCCGCGACCGCGGGCGCGGTCCGGCTGCGGTGCCGGGTGGCGTCGCGCAGGGCCAGCCGGGGCCCGAGCGGCAGGAACCGCGCGAGCCGGCCGAACAGCGTCACCAGGTACGGCGTGCAGGCGACCAGGCCGAGCTCCGCGAGCATGGAGCCGACCGTCACCACCCTGGTCCGCGCGCCGCTGGTGGCCCCGAGCAGCGCGAGCGCCGTGCCGGCCAGCACCGCGGCGGCGCCGAGCAGGGTGAACCACCGCGCCGGCGGCCGGATGGTGCCACGGCCGGTGAGGGCCGCCACCACGTGCTGCCGGGCCGCCTGGAAGGCCGGTACCACTGCCGCGAGCAGGCCGGTCAGCACACCGATCGCCAGGATCACCAGCAGGTCGGCGGGTTCGAGGCCGAAATGGCCGAACCTGGCCCCCGTCCTGGCCTCCAGCCAGGGCCTGCCGAGCGCGACCGCGACGACGCCGAGCACCATGCCGACCGCCGCTCCGGCGCCGCCCAGCACCACACCGCCGGCCAGCACCACGGCGCGGATGTGCGACTGGTCGCCACCGCCCGCGGCGATCAGCCCGAGCTGCCGGCGGGAGCGGCGGGCACCGACCGCGAAGGCCGGGCCGGCCAGCAGAACGATCTCCAGCAGCGCCATGCCGACCACGGTCGCCAGCACCGTGGTGCGGTTGAGCCCGTCGGCCTGCTCCGCGCCGAGCGTGTCGGGGTGGTCGCGGTAGAGCGGGACGGCGCTGTCCGGCGGCGGGTCGGCGAGCACCGCACGGGAGGCGACCGAGAAGCCGTACTCGTTGGCCCGCTGGACCGCGTCCCAGCCGAATTCGGCGTGCCCGGGCAGCGAGACCAGCCAGCTCGGGGTGTCGGGCTCGCCGGTCCGCTCGGTCGGGTCGGAGCCCGCCGCCAGCAGACCCGAGAGCTCGCCGGGGCGGCCGATCAGCCGGTCGGCGTCGAGCGCGCCCGGGTACTCGACGGCCGCGGTGATCCGCAGCGGGCGGTCGGTGCCCACCAGGGTGGTGGTCCGGCCGACCTCGAGGCCGGAGTCGGCGAGGAAGGCCGTGGTGGCCGCGACCTCGTACGGGGCCTGCGGCCAGCTGCCGCCGCGGAGCGTCACCAGGCCGGCGGCGGCCGGGTCGGTGAGGTCCACGCCGTAGGTCTCCACCGCCAGCTGGCCGTGGGCCGTACTGGTGCCGACGGAGTTGGCGGACCTCTCCACCGGCACCACCCGGGCGCCGGCCGGCAGGGCCTGGCGGATCAGCTGGTCCAGCGGCTCGGCGGCCCGGGCCTTCTCCTGCTCGGTCGGGGTGGGCTTCGGGCCCGTCCGGGAGACCACCGAGACGTTGCCGAGCGTGTTCGGGGCCTGCTGCACGCGCCAGCCGCGCTCCACCACGGTCAGGTACGCGTCGGAGGCGCCCATCAGCCGGGTGGCCTGCTCCTGCGGGGTGGGCCGACCGCTGCGGGCGGTCACGTCGGCGGCCGTCACACCGAGCACCGGCAGCGCGATCATGGCGAGCACCAGGGCGCTGCGGCCCTTGGCCCGCAGGGCGTCGCGGCGGGCGATGCGCAGGGCCGCCCGCCAGGCGGAGATCCTCATCGGCGCGCACCCCCGCCGACCGTCTCCTCGACCAGCCGGCCGTCGCGCAGCAGGACCACCCGGTCCACCCAGGCCGCGTGCCGGGCCTCGTGGGTGACCATCACCGCGGCCGCCCCCGCGTCGCAGCGGGCGCGCAGCACCCCGAGCACGGTCTCGCCGGTGGTGGAGTCCAGCGCGCCGGTGGGCTCGTCGGCCAGCACCAGGCGGCGGTCACCGATCAGCGAGCGGGCGATCGCCACCCGCTGCTGCTGGCCGCCGGACATCTCGTCCGGGAAGCGCTCCCCGAGCTCCGCGATGCCCAGCTCGTCGAGGGCGGCGAGCGCCTCGGCGCGGGCCCGGCGGGCGGGCACGCCGTCCAGCTCGCGGGGGATCCCGACGTTCTCCAGCGCGGTCAGGGCCGGGATCAGGTTGAAGTCCTGGAACACGTAGCCGATGGCGCGCCGGCGGACGGCCGCGACGGCGCCCTGGCTGAGACCGCCCAGCGGCCGGCCCTCGATCACCACCTCGCCGGAGCTCGCCCGGTCCAAGCCGCCGGCGAGGGTGAGCAGCGTGGACTTGCCGGAGCCGCTCGGCCCCATCACCGCGACGAACTCGCCCGCCCGCACCTGAAGGTCGATCCCCCGGAGCGCGTGGACCTCCGCGGCCCCGCGGCCGTGCACCCGGGACACCGCCTGCAATTGCAGGACCGCGCCCCCGGACTCCCTGTGCTGTGTGGTCACTGTTTCCGCTCTCCCTCGTGCCGGCGCTGCTCGCGGCCACCCCCCTGGGTGCCGGCCGCGGGGCCGAGGGGGACCTCGACCGGGGCGCATACCGAGTATGTATACCGGGTATGCGCCCGATCGACAAGCGCCCCCCGGCATCGGCCGGGGGGCGCGATCGGGCGGATCAGCCCAGGTCGGCGACGAAGGCGCGGGCCCGGCGGGTGATCTCCGGCCAGTCACCGGCGGCGACCAGGCCGGGCGCCACCACCTCGCTGCCGGCACAGACCGCGATCGCTCCGGCGGCCAGGAAGTCGGCCGCGTTGGCGGCGCCGACGCCGCCGGAGGCGATCAGCGGGGTGTCCGGGTAGGGGCCGCGCAGGTCCTTGAGGTAGCCGGGGCCGAACGCCCGGGCCGGGAAGATCTTCACCGCGGCGGCGCCCAGGTCGACCGCCGCCGCCACCTCGGTCGGGGTGAGCGCGCCGAGGATCACCGGCACGGGCGCGGCCGCCACGGCGGGCCGCAGCCCGGGGGTGACCAGGTACTCGGCGCCGGCCTCGACGGCCTGCTCGACCTGGACGGCGGTCAGCACGGTGCCGACGCCGATCCGGCAGCCGGTGCCGGCGGCGGTGGCGCGGCGCAGATGGGCGGCCACGTCGGGGGTGGTGAAGGTGAACTCCACCCAGCGCACACCCCCTTCGGCGAGGGCGGCGCACAGGGCGGCGGCATCGGGTATCGCGGGGGCGCGGACCACCGCGACCACCCGGTCGGCGGCGAGCTGTCCCAGCAGGGTCATCGGGTCTCTCCGGTCGGTCGGCGGCGCAGGGTGCGGCCCGCGCGGGCGCCGGTGGGGCGGGCGTCGTCGATCACCGCGGTGCCGTTGACGAAGACGTACGGGATGCCGGCGGCGGGCTGCTTCGGGTGCTCGAAGGTGGCCGTGTCGCGGACGGTCAGCGGGTCGAACAGGACCAGGTCGGCGGCGTACCCGGGGCGGATCGCCCCGCGCCGACGCAGGCCCAGCCGGCGGGCCGGGCGGCCGGTCATCCGGGCCACCGCCTCCTCCAGCGTCAGCACGCCCAACTCCCTTGCGTAGTACCCGAGATAGCGCGGGAAGGTGCCCCAGGCCCGGGGGTGCGGGCGGGCCCCCGTGAGCAGTCCGTCGCTGCCGGCGGTGTGCGCCGGGTGGCGCATGATGGCGCGGACGTTCGCCTCGTGGCCGACGTGCTGGAGGATGGTGGTGCCAAGCCGGTCGGCCAGCAGCAGGTCGAGGAAGGCCTCGGTCGCGCCACCCTCGCCCGCGAGTTCGGCGACGCTGCGCCCGACCCGGTCGGCCAGCGCGGGGTCGCGGACCCCGGAGATCTGGACGGTGGCCCAGTCGGCGACCACGCCGTGGCAGCCGTCGCTGCCCTGCTCCTCCATGGCGATCCTGATCCGCTCCCGGGCGGCCGGGTTGCGCAGCCGCTCCAGCGTCCGGTCCGGGCCGCCCTCGGTGGACCAGGAGGGCAGCAGCGCGGCCAGCGTGGTGGAGCCGGGCAGGTAGGGATAGCTGTCCAGGGTGAGGTCCAGGCCGTCGGCCAGGGCGGCGTCCACCAGGGTGAGGAACTCCTGTGCGCGGCCCCGGTTGACGCCGAAGTTCATGGTGGCGTGGGTGAGGTGGAGCGGGGCTCCGCTCTGCCGGGAGACCTCGATCATCTCGGCGTAGGCCTCCAGCGCACCGGCCCCGTAGGAGCGGGTGTGCGGGCAGTGGTAGCCGCCGTGCTCGGCCACCACCCGGCACAGCTCGGTGAGTTCGGCGGTGGGGGCGTACCCGCCGGGGGTGTAGGTGAGCCCGCTGGACAGGCCGACGGCACCCTCGCGCAGGCCCTGGGCGAGCAGCCGGCGCATCCGGGCGAGCTCGACGGCGGTGGCGGGGCGGTCCTCCCAGCCGACCACCAGGGCCCGCAGGGTGCCGTGCGGCACCAGGTAGCAGGCGTTGACCGCCGGCCCCGAGCGCTCCAGCCGCTCCAGGTACTCGCCGACCGTGCGCCAGTCCCAGGCGAAGCCGTCCGGATCGCCGTTCCAGCCCGCGAGTTGGCGGCGCAGGCGCTCCAGGGTGGGCGCGTCCACCGGGGCGTAGGACAGGCCGTCCTGGCCGAGCACCTCGCAGGTCACCCCCTGGCTCACCTTGGCCAGGTGCTCGGGCTCGGTGAGCAGGGCCAGGTCGGAGTGGGCGTGCATGTCCACGAAGCCGGGGGCCAGCACCAGGCCGTCCGCGTCGATGGTGCGGGTGGCCGGGGCTCCGTCCGGCACGGTGATCACGCCCGCGGTGACGGCCAGGTCCGCCCGGCGGCGTTCGGCGCCCGTCCCGTCGATGATCCAGGCACCCCGGATCAGCAGGTCGGGCATCAGAAGAAGGTCCTCATCAGGTCGACCACGCGCGGGAGTTCGGCGTCCGCGGAGTCCAGGACGGGGATCAGGGTCCACTTGTCGAAGGCGGTGCAGGGGTGCGAGACGCCCAGCCGGACGATGTCGCCGATCCGGACGTCCGCGCCGCGCAGGAAGGCGTGCTGGTCGTTGAGCGCGCTCACGGTGCCGGTCGACGGGCCCCGGCCGCGGACCAGTTGGGGCACCGGCAGGCCCAGGTCGTACGGCAGGTCGCGGCGGCCGCCGTCCAGCAGGGCGAGGCCGGGCTCGGGCTGCGAGACCACCCGGGCCCAGCCGTGCAGGGCCGCCCGGAACGGGGTCGCGCCGGCGGTGCGGCCGAGCGGCGAGATGCCCCGGTAGAAGCCGTCGTCGTGGGCGGCGTAGGCGCCGGAGCGGACCACCACCTGCGTGCGGGCGTCGGCGAGCGGGGCCAGGTGGTCGGCGACGGTGTCGAAGAAGGCGCTGCCGCCGGCCGTGATCCAGACCTGCTCGGCCTCGTACAGCTCCTCCAACTCGCCGTGCAGCTCGACCAGTCGGGCCAGGTAGCCGGCGACGGCGGCGACCGATTCGGCGGAGCCGTCGGGGCCGAGCGGGCCTTCGTAGCCGCTGATCCCGGCCAGCCGCAGGCCCGGGGCGGCCCGCACCGCGCGGGCCACCTCGACCGCCTCGGCGACGGTGCGGGCTCCGGTGCGGCCGCCGGGGGCGCCGAGCTCGACGCAGACGTCGACCGGGGCCGGGGCGCCGCGCAGGGCCCGCTCCATCAGGGCGACCGACTCGGTGGAGTCCACCCAGGAGGCGAACCGGAACTCCGGGTCCGCGGCCAGCTCCCCGGACAGCCAGCGCAGCCCGGCCGGGTCCAGCAGCGCCCCCGCGAGGTGGATCCGGCCCAGGCCGAAGGCCCGGCCGACCCGCAGCTGCGGCAGGTTGGCCAGGGTGACGGCGACCGCTCCGGCGTCCAGGTGGCGCTGCCAGAGGGCGGGCGCCATCGAGGTCTTGCCGTGCGGTGCGAGGGCCACCCCGGCCCGCTCGCACCAGGCCGCCATGGTCCGCAGGTTGTGGTCGAGGGCGCCCGCGTCGAGGGTGAGCAGCGGGGTGCCGAGGTCGTCCAGGGTGGGGCCGGTGGCCAGGTACTCGGCGACGGTGGCGCCCCAGGCGGCGGCCGGGGCGGCCTTGAACCGCCAGTCCAGCCGCTCCTCGGCGAGCTCCGCCACCCTGGCGCGATCGATGAGCGGCACCGGGACCACCCTCCTGTTGCGATATTCGCAACGGTCGTTGCATCAGCTGTGGAGGTGATCTAACCTCAGGTCCAGACCAGTGGTCAACGACCCTGCCCCACCGCACCCGCCAGGAGCCGCCCGGTGACCACCCCTGCCGCCGTCTGCATCGGCGAGTCGATGGCCGTGCTGCTGCCGGAACGGACCGGACCGTTGGAGGAGGCGGAGACCTTCCGGCGCGGCTTCGGCGGCGCCGAGTCCAACGTCGCCTGCGCGCTGGCCGCGCTCGGCGTGGGCGCCGCCTGGATCAGCCGGGTCGGTGCGGACGGCCTGGGCCGCAGCCTGGTCGCGCAGATCGCCGCGCACGGGGTGGACACCTCGGCGGTGGCCGTCGACCCGGAGCGCCCCACCGGGCTGTACCTGAAGGAGACCGGCTCCGGCCGGGACCACCCGCACGACCTGGGCGCCGGCCGCAGCCGGCTGCACTACTACCGGCGCGGCTCCGCGGCCTCCGCGATGGGCCCCGAGATCCTGGCCGACCCCGCCGCCGCGCCGCTGCTGGACGGCGCCGGCCTGATCCACCTGACCGGGATAACGCCGGCCCTGTCGGACAGCTGCCACCGGCTGGTGCGCACCCTGCTCGCCGTACCGGGCAAGCGGATCAGCTTCGACCTCAACTGGCGGCCCGCGCTGTGGGCCGGGCGGGACCGGCAGGCGCTGCGGTTCCTGATGAACGGGTCGCACCTGGTGCTGCTCGGCGCGGACGAGGCCCGCGAGGTGCTCGGCACCGACGACCCCGAGGGCCTGCGCCGGCTGCTGCCCCGGCCGGAGGTCCTGGTGCTCAAGGACGACGGGCACCGCTCGACCGCGATCGCCCGGGACGGCTCCACCCTCGCCGAGCCCGCGCTGCGGGTCGCGGTGCTCGAGCCGACCGGGGCCGGCGACGCCTTCGCGGCGGGCTACCTCGCGGGCGTGCTGCGCGGTCTGCCGGAGCGGCAGCGGCTGCGGCTCGGCCACCTGTCGGCCGCCTCGGCACTGACCGTCCGGGGCGACCTGGGCGTCCTGCCGCCCCGCGAGGTGCTGGACCGGCTGCTGGCCGTGGACGAGGCCGGCTGGGCCGCGGCCCGGGTCGACCAGGACGGCTTCCACCCGGGCGCCGCCCCGTGAGCAGCTCGACGGTCGCCCGGGCGATGCTGCTGCTGGCCGAACTCGGCCGGGGCGAGCGCACCTTGGAGCAGCTCGCCGCCGTGCTGGACGCGCACAAGAGCACCGCGCTGCGGCTGCTGCGGCCGATGGAGGAGGCCCGGGTGGTGCAGCGCGACGCCGCGCACCGCTACCGGCTCGGCCCGCAGCTGTTCGCGCTGGCCGGCCAGGCGCTGGAGCAGCGCGGCGTGCGGGCCGTGGCGGCGCCGCACCTGCGCGAGCTGAACGCGGCCACCGGCCAGACCGTGCACCTGGCCGCCTACGAGGGCGGCGAGGTGGTCTACATCGACAAGTACGACTCCCGGCACCCGGTGCGGATGTACTCCCGGGTCGGGCTGCGCGCGGCGCTGCACAGCGCGGCCGTCGCCAAGGTGCTGCTGGCCGACCTGCCGCCGGCCGAGCGCCGCCGGGTGGTGGCGCAGATCGAGTTCACCCCGTTCACCGCCCGCACCCTGACCACCCCCGCGGCGCTGCTCGCGGAGCTGGAGCGGGTGGCCGCCCAGGGGTGGGCGCAGGACCACGCGGAGCACGAGCCGTTCATCAACTGCGTGGCCGCGCCGGTCCGGGACGCCACCGGCCGGGTGGTCGCCGCGGCCTCGGTGTCGGTGCCGGACGTGCTGCTGCCGTACGAAGGGGTGCTGGCGCTGCTGCCGCAGCTGCTGGCCACCGCCACCGCCATCTCGGCCGACTGCGGGCACGCCGCGGCCGGCTGACCGATCGACAGGAGTGCAGATGAAGACCGAGGTCCGTACCGACGGCGCCCCCGCCCCCGCCTGGGTGTTCTCCCAGGGGGTCCGCAAGGGCCCGCTGCTGCAGGTCTCAGGGCAGGGCCCGCAGGATCCCGCCACCGGTGGGTACCTGCACCCGGGGGACGTGAAGGCGCAGACCCGGCGGACCCTGGAGAACGTCCGGGCGGTGCTGGAGGCGGGCGGCGCGACCGTCGAGGACGTGCTGATGTTCCGGGTCTACCTGACCGATCGCGCCGACTTCGGGCCGATGAACGAGGTGTACGGGGAGTTCATCGCCGAGCACCTCCCGGAGGGCGGGGTGAAGCCCTGCCGCACCACCGTCTTCGTCGAGCTGCCGCACGAGGCGATGCTGGTGGAGATCGACGCGCAGGCGTACATCGGCTGACCCGGCGCGGTCAGGGCGCCACCACCGGCGCCCACGGGACGGGGCTGGAGAGGATCATCGAGCTGGCCGGCTGACCGTGGCCGGCCAGCCGGTCGATCAGCCGCTCGAAGGCCGCCATGTCGGCCACCCCGATCAGCAGGGTGCAGCAGGCGCCGCCGGTCACCCGGTGCAGCTGGAAGACCTCGGGCCAGGTCGGCACCTCGGGGTCGCGGAGCAGGCAGCGCGGGCCGTAGCACTGGATCGACACCAGGGCCATCACCGTCACCCCGGCCCGGGCCGGGTCGACGTGCGCGTGGTAGCCGGCGATCACCCCGTCCGCCTCCAGCCGCCGGACCCGCTCGGCCACGGCCGGGGCGGAGAGGTTCACCCGGCGGGAGAGCTCGTTGTAGGAGAGCCGGGCGTCTGCCTGCAGCTCCGCCAGCAGAAGGCGGTCGACGGCGTCCATCGGGGCTCCCTGGATCAGCTGTTTCGGTTCGGAAGGCGGAACCGGCCACAGGCCTTTCGTCCACAAGGCTGACAGCGCGATCGGATGCCCGTCGCCCATTCAAGAGCAGCCTGTGCCGCCGCACAATAGGTGCCACCCCGCCGCCAGGCGGGCGATTCACGGCGTTCCAGGAGGAACCAGCATGAATGGGGACGTCGCCGACCGGCCGAACCTCTCCTTCGACCCCGCGCAGGAGCCGGGCACCGGCACCCCGTACGCCCGCTACGTGCACCTCGACCTGCTGCACAGCCTGCAGCAGCCGCGCAGCAAGGTGGCCGCGGAGTACTCGTTCATCATCAGCACCCAGGTGATGGAGCTGCTCTTCGACCTGCTGCACCACGAGTGGACGGCCGCCCGGTACGCGCTGCGCGAGGACGACCTCACCGCCGCGCTGGCCGCACTGCGCCGGGGCACCCACGTCCAGGACGTGCTGGTCGCCTCCTGGGACCTGCTGGCCACCATGACGCCCGCCGAGTTCAACGGCTTCCGCTCGGTGCTCGGCGAGGCCTCCGGCTTCCAGTCCGCCGCCTTCCTGCGGCTGGAGTTCATGCTCGGCAACAAGAGCGAGTCGCTGCTGAGGATGTACCAGGACTCGCCGGCCACCCACGCCGACCTGAGCGCCGCGCTGCGCTCCCCCAGCCTGTACGACGAAGCGCTGGCGCTGCTCGACCGGCGCGGCGTCGCGGTGCCGCACACGCCCGCCACCACCCGGCACCGAGCCAGCGAAGAGGTCGAGCAGGCCTGGCACACGGTCTACCGCGACCCGGAGCTGGCCGAGCTGGCCCGGCTCGGCGAGGCCCTGCTGGACACCGCCGAGCGGGTCACCCGCTGGCGCCAGCGGCACTACGCCGCCGTCAAGCGCTCGATGGGCAGCAAGCCCGGCACCGGCGGCTCCAGCGGGCTGAAGTGGCTGAAGCAGGCCGCCGACCAGGACGTCTTCCCCGAACTGTGGAACGTGAGGAACGCACTGTGACCCACACCCACACCCGCACGAGCTGCGCGGCCCTGGACGCCGCCGACCCGCTGGCCGGGCTGCGCGCCGAGTTCGCGCTGCCGGCCGGGGTGCTCTACCTGGACGGCAACTCGCTCGGCGCACTCCCGCGTGCCACCTCCGAGCGGGTCCGCCGGATGGTCGAGCAGGAGTGGGGCGAGGGCCTGATCCGCAGCTGGAACGAGGCCGGCTGGTACGAGCTGCCGCAGGGCCTCGGCGAGCGGCTCGCGCCGCTGCTCGGCGCCGCCCCCGGGCAGGTGGTGGTCTGCGACTCGACCTCGGTCAACCTGTTCAAGGTGCTCGGCGCCGCGCTGCGGCTGCGGCCCGGCCGGCCCACCGTGCTCGCCGAGCGCTCCGCCTTCCCCACCGACCTCTACATCGCGCAGGGCGTCACCTCGCTCTTCGACGGGGTGGAGCCGACCCTGCTGCCGAGCGCCGCCGACCTGGACCGGCTGCTCGACGACCGGGTCGCCGTCGTCGTCCTGTCGCACGTGGACTACCGCACCGGCGAGCTGCTGGACATGGCCGCGATCACCGAACGGGTCCACCGGGCCGGGGCGTTGATGATCTGGGACGTCTGCCACAGCGCCGGCGCGATGCCGGTCGAGTTCGACCGCTGCCAGGTCGACTTCGCGGTCGGCTGCAGCTACAAGTACCTCAACGGCGGCCCGGGCGGCCCCGCCTTCCTGTACGCGGCCGAGCGCCACCAGGCAGCCGCCAGGCAGCCGCTCAGCGGCTGGTTCGGCCACGCCCGGCCGTTCGCCTTCGAGCCCGGCTACGAGCCCACCGAGGGCATCCGGCGCTTCCTCACCGGCACCCCGCCGCTGCTCGGGATGGCCGCGTTGGAGGCCAGCCTGGACGTCTGGGAGAAGGTCGACCTGCCCGCCGTCCGGGCCAAGAGCCTGGCCCTGAGCAGCCTGTTCCTGGAGCTGGTCGAACCGCTCGGGCTGCCGACGGTGACCCCGCTCGAACCCGCCCGCCGGGGCAGCCAGGTCTCGCTGCGCCACCCGGACGGGTACGCGGTGATGCAGGCGCTGATCGCGCGCGGGGTGATCGGCGATTTCCGCGCCCCCGACCTGCTGCGGTTCGGCTTCACCCCGCTCTACCTCTCGTACACCGACGTCTGGGACGCCGCCCGGCAGCTGGCCGAGGTGCTGGAGAGCGGCGAGTGGCGCGAGGACCGGTTCAGCTGCCGGGGGGCGGTGACGTAGCGAAGGCGTTCTCCAGCGACTCCCAGGAGAGCGGCCGGGCGGCCGGGATCCGGGTCTCGTGCGCGACCTGCACGATCCGCACCGCCAGCCGGTGCACGGTCAGCTCGTACTGGCCGCGCCCCCGGCCGGTCCGCAGCAGCGAGTAGAGGCCGCCGGCCTGCTGGTCGGCCCCGGATCCGCCGTGCTCCAGGCCCAGCCGGCGGGCCGGGTCGGGCAGCAGGGCCGGCTCGGTGGGCTGCCACTGCACCGGCACGATGCCGCTGGACCAGCCGGCGGCCGCGCGCGGCGAGCGCTCGGCGCGCCGGGCGAAGCCGTACCACTCCCGGCCGCAGCGCTCGTCGGCGAAGTAGCGCGGCGAGCAGAGCGGGACGAACACCCGGCAGCCGGCCAGCGCCTCGGTGATCTGCCAGCGGGCCCAACTGTCCAGCTCGGCGCCGCGGTCGGCGAAACCGGCCGGCACCGCCGCCGGCAGGTCGGTGAGCTGCAGCACCTCCTCGCTCAGGTCGTCGAAGAGCTGCTCCACCCAGCGGTCGGCGGCCGCGCCGCGCGAGTAGCTCAGGAAGAAGTACGGCCGGGGCGTCTCCAGCGGCTGGGTCTCGCGGCGCCGGGTGCCCGAGTGCGAGGGCGGGCCGGCCACCGGCCCGCGGCCGATCGGGAGCGCGGCGTTGCGGGAGAGCGGGAAGGACCGCCCGCCCTCCGGCTCCCGTACCCCGAACGACGGCGCGGGCTGTTCGAAGAGCGCCATCGAGATCACCTGACTCGCCGTCACCTCCCGTGGCAGCGAAGGATCGCCCAACCGGAGAGCGGCGGCCAGGCAGCCCGCGACCGAGCGTTCGGCGGCGTCCCGCACCCCCATCACCAGGTGCGCGTCGACCTGCACGGCCGGGGTCGGCGCCGGCTCCGCCGACGGCTCGGTGAAACCGTCCAGGATCAGCAGCCGCTTGGCCGCCCCGGAACCGGCCACCAGCCCCGCCACCGTCTGCCAGCCGACCGCGCCCGGCCGCTCCACCGCCGGCTGCCCCGGCTCCGCCGCCACCGCCGGCGCCGGACCGCCGAGGTGCACGATCAGCGCGTCCTCCGCCTCCTGCGCCGCCCGCCGCAGCGCCCGCAGGAAGCCCTCCGGGTCGTCCTCGCCGAGCCAGATGTTCCGGCGGTCCATCCCCACCAGGTACGGATCCGCCAGCGCCTCGGCCAAGCCGGCCAGTTCGCGCAGCGCGCGGTACTCGTCCGGGCGGCGCGGCTCCCTGGCGTCCAGCCGGGAGGTGGTGAGCAGCAGCACCGCCCGGGAGCGCTCCGGATCGGGCAGGCCCTCGGCGGCGGGGGCGGCGAGCGGGGGGTGCGGCGCCGGGCCGTGCGGCTGTGCGCCCCGGCCCCCGGCGTCATGGCCCGCGGCGTCCCGATCCGCGGCGTCATGGCCCGCGGCGTCATGGCCCGCGGGGTCGTGGCCCGCGGCGTCATGCCGCTCCACCGGCGCGGACGGCGCGTCGAACGGCCGCAGCTCGGTGCCGGCCCGCGCCCCGAGCAACTGCAGCGCCTCCGGGTCGACCAGCGCGAACGGGCGCTGCTCCAGCAGGGCCGCCACCCCGCCGCGGTCGGTCGGGGCCAGCGCCGGGAACGCGGCCCGGCCCGCCGCCGGCCACGCCGGGGCCCCGGTCAGCTCGCCCCCGATCCGGGTCAGCAGGTCGATCGCCTGGTGCGCCGTCGACCGCGGCACGGTGCCCAGCAACACCTCCCGCACCCCGGCCCGGAAGTCGAAGTACCCCTGCCGGCCCGGCTGTTCCCGCAGCAGCCCGCTGACCACGATCTCGGCCAGGTGCTGCGGCTGCGGACGGGCGAAGCCGGCCCGCTGGAGCAGCCGCATCACCGGGAGCGCCGGCGTGGTCAGGGCGGTCAGTCCGGCCAGCGCGAAGGCCTCCCGGGAAGCCGTCGAGCGGAACCGCAGCACCAGCTCCTCGGCCGTCAGCCGGTCCGGCTCCGGGCCCTGCTCACCCTCGGCCGCGCACCGGTTCGCACCGACCAGCAGCGCCGCGCCGAACACCCGCCCGCCGGTCGGACTGCCCACCAGCTGCGCCCAGTTGGCCAGCCAGTCGGCCGAGGGCTCCAGCACCGGCAGCGCCACCGTACCGGGCGGCCGCCCCGCGCCCACCGGCGCGAAGCCGTACCCCACGGCCGGCTGGCCGGCCTCCGCCGCGGTGAACTCGCCGGCCGCGGCCGGCACCGCCGCCAGCGGCCAGAGCCGCTCGGGCAGCGGCTGGACGACCGCGACCGGCACCCGGCGGGCCAGCCCCAGCAGGGTGCGGTGCCAGCGGTCGCCGGCCGGCCCGGGCCGCCACTGCGGGCCCATGCAGTCGCTCAGCACCAGGACGGCGCTGCGCCCGTCGGTCGGCCGGCAGTCGCCGAGGGTGCCCGCCGCGCCGAGCCGGGCGGTCACCACCGTGCGGAAGGCGCCGGTCTGCTGGAGCACCGCCCGCAGCTCCCGCGCCAGCGGCCGCCAGATCGCCATGGTCGGGCCGCAGTCCAGCACCAGGTGCACGTCGAGCCAGCGCTCGGTGTCCGGGCGCAGCACCGGCAGCCAGCGCAGCGCGGCCGGCTGCCGGCGCCCTTCGGGGCGGGGGGAACGCAGCGCCTCGGCGAGCCGGTCGGCGGTGGCGGCCTCGTCCAGCAGCCGGCGCCGGGGGTGCGGGACCCGCCGCTTGAGCGGGCGCAGGGCCCGCTGGAGCATCAGCGGACGGGCCAGCATCGGCGGGCTGGCGGCGGCGACCGGCGCGGCGTCGGCGAGCCGGTCGGCGGGGTCGTCGGAGGGCAGGTGCAGCGAGGCCCGGGTCGGGGCGGACTCCTTGCCCCCGGCGGCCGTCCAGCTGTCGCCGCCGGTGCCGCCGGCGCCGGTGCCGTCGTGGTCCCGGCCGTCCTCGCCGGCCGGCGCGGCGGGCTCCGGCTCGGGGTCGGCGCCGGCCTCCGCGCTGCGGGCGGCCAGCCAGAGCAGCTCGGCCAGTTCGACCGGCCCGGGCTCGCCGAGGCCGAGGCCGGTGAGCAGGGCGGCCAGCCGGTCGAGGCCGCCGGTCTCAGAAGACATCGTCGTCCCGGCCCCGGCTGAGGTAGGGCATCACCTGGGCGGCCAGCGCCGCCCGGTCGGCGGCGTCGGCCAGCTCGGGCCGGGAGGTGAGGTAGATGGCGTTCAGCAGCTGGTCGGTGGCCAGCTCGCCCTCCTCCCGCCGGGCGAGGAAGACCTGCACCAGCTCGTCCACCAACTCGGCGTCGGTCTCGGGCAGATGGGATTTGACGATGGCCTCCAGCTCGGGGCCCTGCGGGCGGCGCAGCTCCAGCACCACGCAGCGGCGCAGGAAGGCGGCCGGGAACTCGCGCTCGGCGTTGCTGGTCAGCACGGTGAACGGGAAGGCCCGGCAGCGCACCCGGCCGCCGCGGATCGGCGCCCGGGTGCCGCCGTCCGCCGTCAGCACCCGCGCCTCGGGCTGCTGCGGCGCGGCGCGGACCAGCTCGTCGATCTCGTACTGGCCCTCCTCCAGGACGTGCAGCAGGTCGTTGGGCAGGTCCAGGTCGCCCTTGTCGATCTCGTCGATCAGCAGCACCCGCGGCTGCCCGTACGGGAGCAGCGCGGTGCCGAGCGGGCCGAGCCGCAGGTGCTCGTCCAGGTCGGAGGAGCGGGCGTCCGGGCCGGCCTGGTTGGCCGCGTAGAGGCGGGACAGCGGGTCGTACTGGTAGAGGCCGTCGCGCAGGCTGGAGCGGCTGGTGATGTTCCAGCGCAGCACCGGCCCGAGGCCGAGCTCGCGGGCGACCGCGTACGGCAGGCTGGACTTGCCGCCGCCGGGCGGCCCGGTGACCAGCAGCGGCCGGCGCAGGTGGAGGGCGGCGTTGACCAGCTCGACGGTCTCCCGGGTGGGGCGGAAGGTCTGCGCCCGGTGGCCGACCGGGGTCGGGCCCAGGCCGGCCGGGCCGGTCGGCGGGGCGAGCACGGGGCCGCCGTCGAAGGCCCGCCAGGGCGGCGGGGCGGGCAACTCGGCGATGCCGTCGTGGGGTTCGACGGCGCCACGGTAGATCCGCTTCAACGGCATGGGCATGTGCTCCTGGTCGGGTGTGCCTTCACTGGTCGGCGTCGGGCGGTGCGGGAGCCCGGCGTCCGTCATGGGTCGGTGCTGCGCAGCGGCGGGGCGGTCGGGACGGTGCGGAACGGACGGGCCGGGCTCGGGACGACCTCCGGGTCCTCCCAGAGCAGCACCAGGTCGGCCGCCCAGTGCCCCTGAGGATCGTCACTCTCCTCCACCCGGTGCCGCAACTCCTTGACCCGGCGCGGCAGATCGGCCGGGCCGACATCGGCCAGTTCGGCCGCCAGGGTGGCGAGGAACCGCTCCCCCGGGCAGCCGCGGGCCGGGGTGTGCTCGGCGGTGCACGGGCAGCGGGCCCAGAGCACGGCGGGCGCACCGGCCTTGAGCGCGGCGGCCAGCAACCGGTCGTACGGGGCGCCGCGCGGCGGCCCGGGGAAGGCCGGCAGCTCGGTCCGCTCGGGCGGGCGCAGGTGGTGGTAGAGCTTCTTGTGGTCCGGCGGCTCGGCGCACCCGACCTGGTGCAGCCGGGTGGTCCGCCGGTCGCGTGACACCGCCCACTTGCGCTCCAGCTGGAGCCGGTCCACCGGGTCGGCGCGGCGCTGCTGGTCGACCACCACCACCGCGTGGTCGGCGCCGAGCGGGCCGAAGTCGGTGTCCCGGGCCCAGCTGTGGACGGCCTCGGTGAGCAGCCGGCGCGGCACCGCGAAGACCACCAGTTCGGCGCCGTCCGCCTCCAGCAGGCCGAGCTCGTGGTCGATCCGCTCCCGGACGAACTTGCGGATCCCCGGGCCGAGTCGCAGAGCGGCCCGGCTGTGCGGGTCGACCGGACGGCCGGCCCGCACGGCGGAGACGGTGACGTGGAACATCGCCCGGCCGGCGCCGCTGGGGATGATCTCGACCAGGATCGGGCGCCAGCGCTCGGCCGGCCGGACCGTCGCGGGCACGGCGGGCACGGCGGGCACGGCAGGCGCGCCGGTCGGGGCGGACCCGGCAGGCACGGCGGGCGCGGGGCCGGCCGGGGCCCAGTCGGCCAGCCAGCTCCGCAGTTCGGGGCCGAGCGGACCGGCCGTCGCCGCCTCGGCCGTCAGCGCCACGAAGGCCAGCACGGGATGGGCCCGGCCGGGCGGCGCCAGGGTCTCGGTCAGCAGGTACCAGCAGGCCTCCCAGAGCGTGCCCGGCCGGCTGGGCGGCTCCAGGCAGCCGAGCGGACCGACCGCCGCGCGGTACAGCTCCAGCGGGTCGGCCGGCGGCGTCTCACCGACCAGCAGCAGCCGCAACTCCCGTACCGCCGGGGCCGGCAGCGGCAGCCCCGGCAGCCGGTCGGCGAGCTGCGGCACATAGCCGGCGATCACCTCTCCGGGCAGCATCCGCCCGAGCCGGACGGTCGGCCGGCCGCGGTCGCCGGGGCTGCGCACGATGCCCACGGTGTCCTGGGCGGCCGTCACCATCCCGACCACCTCGCCGGTGTCCGCGAGCACCACCGGACCTCCGCTGAAGCCCGGCGAGAGCGGCATCCCGGTGCCCTCGTGCTCCAGTTGGAGCAGCTCGCCGCCGATCCGGAAGCCGCCTCTGGTCAGCCTGACCTCGCTGCTGAGCCCGCTGTCGTGGCCTACCGGGAAGCCGTAGGCGGTGAGCGGCTCGGGCCGGCGGGCCCAGCGGTGCGGCGGGGCGAAGGTCGCGGGCTCGGCCACCTGCGGCGGCACCGGGCGGTCCAGCAGCAGCACGGCCACGTCACCGCCGCCGGCCGGGCGGCTCGGCCAGGGGCCGCGCAGCATCACGGTGGCGGGCAGCGCGGGGTGGTCGGGCCGGTTCACCAGCCGGACGGTGGCGCGCTCGGCACCCTGCACCACGTGGGCGCAGGTGAGCACCTCCCGCTCGGAGATCAGTATCCCCGCCCCGACGGTCGGGGCGGCCTCCGCGGTGTCGATCCGGACCAGCCAGCGGACTTCCGGCATCGGCGGGCTCAGGGCCGGTCCGCTGCGCCCGAACTTCCTTGGCCCCAGGAGAGTCTGACGGTCAGGTGGGCCTCGCCGCCGGTGCGCGCGATCAGGGCGCCGGCCTCCGCGGTCAGCCGGACGCCGAACTCTATCTCCACCGCGTCCGGCCGGAGGCTCTCGTCGCGGAAGACCGCCAGCGCGGACCGGGCGGCCGCCCGGACACCCTCCAGCGCCTGTTCGAAGCCGGCCGTGGCCTGCCGGACCGGGCCGGCCGCGCCCCGGCCGACCGGCTCCATCCCGTACGGGGCCTCGTCCGCCCCGGGGTAGCCGGTCGGGGCCGCCGCGGCGGTCTCGACCCGGATCACGGCACCCTCGGCGGTCAGGAACTCGATGCAGTCCGGCACGGCACGCCCCCCAGGGATAGCTGCGATGGTCCTACCGGGCCAGTGGCGATCGTTGCCAGCCTGCACCCGGCGGGGAGCGCTCAAACCCGATCCGGGCGTGAGCTGTCTCCCTCTTGTTCACAGGACATGACAGTAGGCCAGCGGCTACCGTCGACACCATGGGACCTCTGAAGCCTGACCCGGCCGAACTCCTCATCGGACTACTGGTGTTCTTCGTGACCTTCGCCCTCCTCGGCAAGGTGCTGCTGCCCCGGGTCGAGCGAATACTCGCCGAGCGGCGGGACGCCACCGAGGGCCGGCAGGAGCGTGCCGAGCAGCTGCGCGCCGAGGCCGAGGACACCCTCGCCGCGCTGCGCCACGAGATCAGCACCGCCCAGCACGAGGCGGCCCGGATCCGCCAGGAGGCCACCGAGCAGGGGCTGGCCCTGATGGCAGAGATCCGCGCCGAGGGCCAGCGCGAGCGCGCCGAACTGGTCGCCGCGGCGCGTGCGGCGATCGCCCTGGACCGCGAGCTGGCCGAGATCGAACTGCACGCCCAGGTGGGCGATCTGGCGATCGAGCTGGCCGGCCGGGTGGTCGGCGAATCGCTCGCCGACCTCGCCGAACAGCGACGGACCGTCGAGCGGTTCCTCGACTCGCGCGGGGCCTAGAGACACACCGGGGCCGGCCGGCCCCAGGTGGGTCCGGCCGGCCTCAGGTCAGCTGTGTCGGCCCCGGGTCAGCGGCGCCTGCCGGGGGTCAGCTGTGTCGGCCCTTGCGTCGCCAGGCCAGGAACAGCGCCGTCCCGCCGGCGATCAGCAGTCCGCCCGCGGCCGCGCCGACCGGCAGCAGCCGGGCCGTGCCGGTGGACGGCAGCGGGCCGTGCGAGTGGCCGGTGGAAGGGCTGGTCACCGGCGCGCTCGTGCTGTGGCTCGGGTGCGCGCTGCTGGCGGAGGGAGAGGGCGAGCTCGACTCCGACTCCGACGGGCTGGGCGAAGGCGTCGGGGAGACCGACTCCGACTCGCTGGGCGAGGGCGACGGGCTCTCGCAGTCGGGCAGGTCCCCGTTGAACGGGTAGTTGTGGATCTCCACGCCGGTCTGCGGGGAGTCGTGCAGCAGGCTGCCGGCCAGGTAGACCCGGCCGTCCAGCCCGGGTGTGGACAGCGTGGTGGTGCCGGCCGGGTTGCCGCCGAGCACCGAGCCCTGGAACTGGGCGCCGCCGGTGATCTTCGCGGTGGTCGCGGTCGGGAAGTTCCACATCAGCTTCGGACCGAGCCCGGTGAGCTGGTCCCCCGGCAGCGCCGAGCCGGTGTTGGTGTTGATCAGCGCGTCCGGCGCCATCAGGTTGACCAGCACGGTCGCGCCGGCCGGGATGCCGGTGAACACCAGGTCGACGGCCCGGTCCGCGGTGCCGATGCTGCCGGGCACGTCGAAGACCTGCCGCGCGCTGGTGTTGTCGCCGGCGAAGGTCACGGTGAAACCGTCCGAGGTCACCGTCCCGGTGGTGGTGGCCGCGGCGACGCAGGTGGACAGGTCGGTGACCAGCGGGCGCAGGTAGGCGTACCTGTCGCTCGCCGCGTCGTCCTGGATCGACTGCCCGTTCGGCGCGATGCTCACGGTGCCGCTGGTGGCGCCGCGGTGGCGCACGTTGCCCCAGGCGGAGGGGGCCGCGGGGAAGGCGGGGTCGCCCTCGCCGACCAGCAGGGTGGTCCCGGTGCCCACGGTGAGGGTGCCGCCGGTGGTGACGAAGTCGGTGCCGTCCGGCGGGGGCACCCGGGAGCCGACCCCGGCGACGCCCATGTTGTAGGAGCCGCCGCCGGTCTTGTCGACGCTGATGTCACCGAGCACGACGATCTGCCCCTCGGCCTCGGCCGCCCGCCCGCGCACGGCGAAGCCGCCGCCGGTGAAGACGCTGATGGAGGCGTCCCGCCCGGCGAACGGCCCGTTGTTGTGGCCGGGGAACGGGTTCGGGCAGGCGGCGCCGGTGCAGGCGCCGAGCGGCGGCGGCAGCGGCGCGGCACTGATCAGCGCGGCCGCGCCGAACAGTGGGACGGCCAGTCCGGCCGCCAGGGCGACCCGCCCGGGGGTGGTCGTGCGGCGCCGCGGCGCGGCGGGCGTACGGGTCCGTGCTACCACGGCTGTCTCCGATCGGCTGGGGTTCGAACAGTGGGCCCTCATCACCCAAGACCGTCCGGACGGGGACCGCTCCGCACCACGCCCCGGCCCCCGGCGGATTCATCCGGCCGGCCCCGTGACGGTCCGTCAGTTCCGTCGCCGCCCACCGGGGCGGCCCGCCCCGGGCCGCCGCCGCAGCTCACCGGCGGCGATACCACTCACCGATGCGATCGGGGAACAGCCTTGGCGGGCGGGTAGGTTGGTACCCGTAGGAAGAGGGTCAGGGGAGGAGCGGGATGCCGTACGGGACCGACGGGCCGGCGCCACTGGCGATCGTGGCCACGACCGCGGAGGTGCTCGGGCACCCCGACGCCAGCCGGCAGCTGCTGAACCCGATCGAGCGGGAGCGCGCCGACCGGTTCCGCAAGGAGTCCACCCGGCGGGACTTCATCGCCGCGCACATCCTGGTCCGGCTGTGCGCCGCCCGGCAGCTCGGGCTGCCGCCGGCCGCGCTCGCCTTCGAGCAGCACTGCCCCGGCTGCGGGCTCACCGGCCACGGCCGGCCGCGGCTGGCCGACCGGCCCGAGATCTGGCTCAGCCTCTCCCACACCGCGGGCGTGGTGGCCGCCGCGGCCGGCCGGGTGCCGGTCGGCATCGACGTGGAGGTGCTGGACCGCCCCGCGCCCGACCCCTCGCTGCTCGCCCGGGTGCTCACCGAGGCCGAGCGGGCGCAGGTGGCCGCGCACCCCGACCCCGGGCACGCGTTCCTGCGGCAGTGGGTGCGCAAGGAGGCCCTGGTCAAGATCGGCCGGGCGCACCTCGACACCCTCGCCGAGGTAGACCTCTCCGCCCTCCCCCCGGGCCTGCCGGACGGGCCCGCGGACACCGTGCACGCCTTCGAGGACCTGCACATCCTCGACCGCACCGACCGGCTGCGCGGCGCCCTGGTCGCGGTCGCCAGCCCGGTGCCGGCGGTGATCGGGACGGCCTGACCGGGGCGGCCCCGACCGGTCCCGCCCCGGCCACGACCCGGCCGCCGGCGGATCGACAAGCGGGTGTTAGCGTCCCTGTGGCCCGCCGGCGGGCCCTCGGTGGCACCTCCCGCGCGCGTAAGGATTCCCGCACCATGGCCAAGTTCCTGCTGAGCCTGCACGTCCTGGCCTCGGTCCTGTTCATCGGCCCGGTGGCGGTCGCGGTCAGCATGTTCCCGGCCCGCGCGCGGGCCGCCCTGGCGGCGGGGGCGGGCCCGGAGCAGGCCACGGCGGGCGCCTCGGTGCGGCTGCTGCACCGGATCACCAACGTCTACGCGCTGCTCGGGATCGCGGTGCCGATGCTCGGCGTCGGCACCGCCCAGGTGATGGGCATCATCGGCCAGCCCTGGCTGATCGTCTCGATCGTGCTCACCGCGCTGTCCGCCGGCACCCTGCTGCTCTTCGTGGTGCCCGCGCAGCAGGCGACGATCGACGCCCTGGACGCCGCCGACCCGGCCGGGGACGACCGGGCCCGGGCCGAGCGCGGCCTGCGGCTGCTGCCGATGACCGCCGGGGTGTTCAACCTGCTCTGGGCGGTGGTGGTGGTCATGATGGTGATCCGCCCCGGTTCGACCACCGGTGCCTGACCGATCCCCTTCCCCGACGGGCCCCATCGTGCCGACCGCACCCGTGATCCACAGCGACCTCCCCGGCTCCTTCGCCTGGACGGTCTTCCACGAGCGGCACCCCGAGCTGGTCCGCCGGGTGCTCGCCGCGCTGCCGTACGGGCCGGTGGAACGGGCGGCGGTCGAACGGCTGCTCGCCGAGAGCACCACCGGCGTCCTGGAGCCACTGGACCCGGGCGCCCACGACCACGCCGAGTGGCTGGCCCGGGGCGAGGGGCTGTGGGGGCGGCCGTGGGGGCAGGCGCCGTTCCTGTGGGCCGAGAGCTACTTCTACCGGCGGCTGCTGGAGGCCACCGGCTACTTCCGGGCAGGCGCCTGGCAGGGGGTCGACCCGTTCGCACCGTTCAAGGCCGCCGAGTTGGCGAGCGCGGCGGTGGACCAGGAGCTGGCCGCCCTCCGGGAGCTGCCCGAGGCCGGCCGGGCGGATGCGCTGCTCACCTCCGCGCTCTGGGGCAACCGGGCCGACCTCGGCTTCCAGCTCACCGCGGGGGCGGCCGGCGGGCCCGGCGGTTCGGGGGTGCTGGTGGACCGGCGGGCCGCGCTGTGGGGCGCGCTGGAGCGGGGCGCCGGCGGGCGGGTGTGCGTGGTGGCGGACAACGCCGGGCGGGAGCTGCTGCCGGACCTCGCGCTGATCGACCACCTGCTGACCACCGGGCTGGCCGGCACCGTGGACCTGTACCTGAAGCCACAGCCGTACTTCGTCTCCGACGCGACCACGGCCGACCTGCTGGCCACCCTCGAACGGCTGCGCACCGGCGCCGGCCCGATCGGCCGGCGGCTGTGGCGGGCGATGAACGACGGCACCCTCACCGCCCGCACCCACCCGTTCTTCTGCGCGCCGCTGCCGTTCCACGACCTGCCGGCGGAGCTGCGCGCGGAGTTCTCCGGCGCCACCATGACGATCCTCAAGGGCGACCTCAACTACCGCCGCCTGGTCGGCGACCGCCACTGGCCCCCGACCACCGGCTTCGCCGCCGCGGTCGACCACTTCCCGTCCCCGGTCGCGGCACTGCGCACGCTGAAGTCGGACGTGGTGGTGGGCCTGCCCGCGCCCCTGGTCGCCGACCTCGACCGCACCGGCGAGCCCTGGCGCACCACCGGCCACCACGCCGTCCTCCAGGTCCACCCGGCCGACGGGCACCGCCGGCGGCTCGGCGGGCCGGGTCAGGCTCCAGGTGGAGATGCCGGGCCCATCGGCCCTGCGGCGTGAAGGCGCTCGCCAACGGCACAGTGGTAGCACCGCGCGATGACCCCGTCCCCCGAGGCTATCGGGCCGTCGTCGCGCCTCAGCGGTGGGATGGCCGGCGCTGGGGGACCACCCCGCCGCTGCGGCTAGCCTGTGGCGCCCCGCACTTCCAGGCCGTCGAGCAGCCGGGCGGTGGCCGCCGCGACGGCGTCGACCGCCTCCTCGAAGACCGCCCGGTTGTGGGCGGCCGGGGCGCGGAAGCCGGAGATCTTGCGGACGTACTGGAGCGCGGCGGCCCGGATGTCCTCGTCGGTGACGTCGAGGGCCATCGGCGGCCTGAGGGTCTTGATGCTGCGGCACATGCCTCCAGTCTGCCGCGCGGCGCCCGCGGGGGGCACGGATTCAGGGCAGCCGCGGCAGCAGCACGCCGGCCCGCTTCACGGCCCGGGCCACGATCGCGGTCTCGGCCCGGTTGACGCCCAGCGGGCCCAGGGTCTCGGTGGTGAACCGGTAGAGCCCGGCGTGGTCGGCGCAGAAGACCGTGGCCATCAGGTTGGCCGGGCCGCTGGTGGCGAGCACGCCGTGCACCTGCGGGTGCCGGGCCAGCGCCTCCCCCACCGCGGCCAGCCGCCCGGGCGGCACGTCCAACCACAGGTTGGCGTCGACCGCCATACCGAGCAGCCGCGGGTCCACCGTGGCGTGGGTGCGCAGCAGGCCGCCGGCCGCGAGCCGGTGCAGCCGGCGGCGGACGGTCGACTCCGGGGCCCCGAGCAGGGTGCCCAGCGCGGCGTGCGACTGCCGGGCGTCCACGGCGAGGGCGGCCAGCAGCCGGTGGTCCAGGGCGTCCGGCTCCGGCGCCGGGGTGCTCGCGGGCGGCGGGGCGAGGGCTGCCTCCTGGGCCGGGGTGAGATACCCGGCACGCCAGTGGCCGGCGTCCGCGAACAGGTGCAGCACGGCGTACGGGACGGTCTCCAGCACGGCCCCGGTGGCGGGCAGTTGGGCGTGCAGCAGGCGGTCCCGGGCGCCGCCGTCGCCGAGCACCACGGCGCCGATCTCCTGGCCGCCCAGCATCACGTCGACGAAGGGCACGTCCGGCCGGGCGGCCAGCGCGTGGGCGATGGTGTCGACCTTGCCCTTGAGCACCCGCACCCTCAGCAGCACCGCGCCGACCGCCGAGTCCCGGGCGTCCGGCATCAGCACCACCCGGACCACGCCGGCCCCGGTGAGCCGGGCCAGCCGGCGGGTGACGGTCCGGGCGGAGACCCCGAGCACCTCGGCGATCCGGCCGGTCTCGGCCCGGCCGTCCACCTGGAGGGCGCAGACCAGCCGGCGGTCCAGCTCGTCCAGCACGGTGGCGGGATCCGCAGCTCCGGTGTCCATGGTGTCCGATCTCCGCAGGATCAGGTACGGCAAGGGCCGGTACCGGCCGGGATCACGATAGTCCTCGTCCTGCCGAAGAACGAGCAGGAGGACGGACATGGACATCATCACCGGGCTGGTCGAAGCGGTGCGGGAGGTCGGCGGACGGCTCGCGGAGCGCCAAGCCACCGAGCCGGTGCCCGCCGTGACGGTCGCGGACGCGCTGGCGGCCTTCGCCGCGGTCGACGGGCCGGCCGCCGGGCTGCTGCGCGAGCGGCTGCACGCGCTGCGGCCGCGGGCGGCCTGGTGGGAGGACGAGCTCACCGACGCCGTGCCCGGCGACGGCGAGTGGTGGGTGTGCGACGCCATCGACGGCGCGGTGCAGTACCTGAGCGGGCTGCCGCACTGGGCGGTCACCGCCACCCTGCTGCGGGACGGCGAACCGGTGCTGGCGGTGGTGCACGCCCCGCTCCAGCGGGTGACCTACACCGCGGCGGCGGGCGCCGGCGCCCGGCTGAACGGCCGGCCGATCGCGCCGCCCGCCCGGGCACTCGCCGCGGCCGTGGCCGCCACCGGCCAGCCCCCGCTGCTCGCCCGGGACGCGGTCGCGCTGCGCCGGGCCGGCGAGTCGCTGTCCGCGGTCGTGCCGCACGTGCTGGCCGTGCGGAACCTGGGGCCGACCGCGCTGCAGGTCGCCCAGGTCGGCTCGGGTCACCTCGGCCTGTTCTGGGAGTACGGCTCGGACGTCACCAACCTGCTCCCCGGCGCGCTGATCGCCCGGGAGGCGGGCGCCGCGGTGACCGATCCGCGCGGCCTGCCGTGGACGCCGTGTTCGGACGGTTTCGTGGCCGCGGCGCCGAGCCTGCACCGCGAACTGCTGGACGTGCTCGCCACAGTGGGCTGAACGCGCCGTGGCCGGCCCGGTGATCCGGGCCGGCCACGGCGGTGGTGGGTCGGCGCAGCGGCGGCTCAGGGGTGCACGTTGAGGCAGCCCTGGCCGGCGTAGTACCAGCTCGACCCGTTCTTGATCCACAGCTTCACGCAGTAGGTGCCCGCGCTCACGTTGCCGTCGACCGCGATCGAGCTGCCCTTGTGGGTGCCGTAGCTGTCGTTCTCGTCGGCCCAGTGGCCGGCGGGCCTGGTGTGCTCCAGGTGACCGGTCCTGCGCCCCGGTCGCGAAGAACAGACCGCCGAGCATCAGGGCGAACGCCGTGAGGATCGTGGTCAGTGCCCTGGTCGAGCGGGCGCAGGGCGGGCCGGGTCATGGCGCGCCCGGCGGCAGGCCGAACAGGCGTGCGGCGTTGTCGTGGCAGACCGCCCGCAGCCAGTCCGCGCCAAGCCCGAGGCGGGCGAGCGCGTGCAGGGCGTGCGGGTAGCCGTAGGGGATGTTGGGGAAGTCGGTGCCGAGCAGGATCCGGTCCTGGAGTGCGGCCAAGCGCGGGAGTTCGGCCGGCGGGAAGGGCGCGGTCAGCTCGGTGAAGTCGGTGAACACCATGGTGGTGTCCAGCCGGACGTGCCGGTGGCGCTCGGCGAGGTCGAGGAAGTCGGCGTACTCCGGCAGCCCCAGGTGCGCGACGATCAGCCGGAGCTCCGGGTGCCGGGCGAGCACCGCCCCGATCGGGCCCGGGCCGGTGTGCTTCCCCGGCGCCGGGCCGGAGCCGCAGTGCACCACCACCGGCGTGCCGGCTTCCGCCAGCAGGCCCCAGACCTGGTCCAGCAGCGGGTCGTTGGGGTCGTACCCGCCGACCTGGACATGCGCCTTGAACACCCGCGCCCCGCCGTCCAGCGCCGCCGCCACGTACCGCCCGGCGCCGGGCTCGGGGAAGAAGGTGGCGGTGTGCAGGCAGTCCGGCGTCCGGGCGGCGAAGTCGGCCGCCCAGGCGTTCAGCCAGGCGGCCATCTCCGGCTTGTGCGGGTACAGCATCGCGGTGAACGCCCGCACCCCGAACTCCCGCAGCGTGTCCACCCGTTGCCGCTCGTCCTGGCGGTACGCGATCGGCCACGGCCGCCCGGTCAACGGCCCCGCCGAGTCGAAGTACGCCCACACCTTGGCCAGCACCCGCTCCGGCATGAAGTGGGTATGGACGTCGATCAGGCCGGGCAGGCCCAACCCGCGCCAGAACGACCGGACTTCGGCGCTCTCCGTCACAGCCGGACCCGGCCCAGCACGGCCGCGGTGTCGACCCCGACCGGCAAGGTCCCGAAGGCCGCGCCGTGGTCGCCGCCGAGCCGGGAGGCGCAGAAGGCGTCGGCCACCGCCGGGTCGCCGTGGCGGACCAGCAGCGCGCCCTGGAAGGCCAGGGCCATCGACTCGACCAGGCGGCGGGTGCGGTACTCCACCTCGGTGGTGTCCCCGAGCTGCTTGCGCAGCGCCGCGACGGCGGCGTCGAGCCGGTGGTCGGCGCCGGCCGCGAGGTCGAGCTCGCCGAGCAGGGCCTCCACCGTCTCGGGGCCGCGGGCCATGGCCCGCAGCGCGTCCAGTGCGGCGACGTTGCCGGAGCCCTCCCAGATCGAGACCAGCGGCGCCTCCCGGTAGAGCCGGGGCATCCCCGACTCCTCGACGTAGCCGTTGCCGCCCAGGCACTCCAGCGCCTCGGCGGCGTGCGCCGGCCCGCGCTTGCAGACCCAGTACTTGGCGACGGCCAGGCCGAGCCGCCGCACCAGCACCTCGTTCTCGTCACCGCCGAGCGCCCGGTCGGTGGCCTCCGCCAGCCGCATGGCGACGGCGGTGGCGGCCTCGGACTCGACCACCAGGTCGGCCAGCACGTTGCGCATCAGCGGCTGGTCGATCAGGGCCGCGCCGAACGCCCGTCGGTGGGTGGCGTGGTGGACGGCGCGCAGCGTGCCGTAGCGCATCCCGGCGGCGGCGCCGATGGTGCAGTCGAGCCGGGTCATGTTGACCATCTCGATGATGGTCCGCACCCCGCGGCCCTCCTCGCCGACCAGCCAGCCGACCGCGCCGTCGTACTCGATCTCGGCGGAGGCGTTGGACTTGTTGCCGAGCTTGTCCTTGAGCCGCTGCAGCAGCAGCCGGTTGCGGCCGCCGTCCGGCAGCACCCGCGGCAGCATGAAGCAGCTCAGCCCGCCGGGCGCCTGGGCCAGGGTCAGGAACAGGTCGGACATCGGGGCGGAGGTGAACCACTTGTGCCCGGTCAGCCGGTAGGTCCCGTCCGGCTGCGGGGTGGCGGTGGTGGTGTTGGCCCGGACGTCGGAGCCGCCCTGCTTCTCGGTCATCGACATGCCGGCGATCAGGCCGCGCTTGGCGTGCGGCTCGCGCAGCCCGAAGTCGTACTCCCGGGAGGCGAGCAGCGGCTCCAGCGGCTCGGCCAGAGCCGGCGTGGCCCGGAGCGCGGGGACGGCGGCGTAGGTCATCGAGATCGGGCAGGTGTGTCCGGCCTCGACCTGGCTCCAGACGTGGAACTTGGCGGCCCGCGCGGTGTGCGCGCCCGGCCGGTCGTCCCGCCAGGGCGCGGCGTGCAGGCCGTGGCCGACGGCGACCCGCATCAGCTCGTGCCAGTACGGGTGGAACTCCACCTCGTCGATCCGGTGGCCCCAGCGGTCGTGGGTGCGCAGTACGGGCGGGTTCTCGTTGGCCAGCCGTCCCCACTCGGCGGCCTGCTCGGAGCCGGCCAGCACCCCGAGCTCGTGCAGCTCGGGCTCCGCCCAGCCGGCCCCGGCCCGGTGCAGGGCGGCCAGCAGGGTCGGGTCCTCGGCCACGTCGTGGCCGTACGGGGCGGGCACCTGGTTGGTGACCTCGTGGGTGGCGGGCATCAGGCTGCTCCTCGGCTCATCGGGCGGTACCTGGGGGCTGGTCTCCGAGCGCGCGGAGGGTGAAGGAGACCAGGGCGGGGATCACGTCGTCCGGCTGGCCCCCGCCGGCGGCCAGCGGGCCGACCAGCGCCTCGCCGACGGCGCCGACCAGGGCGGCGGCGGTCAGCGCGGCGTCCTGCGGCGGCAGCAGCCCGGCGGCGAGGGCCTCGGAGATCTGGGCGGCGAACAGGTCGCGGAAGGCGCGGCGGAACACCAGCCGCTCGGCGTCGACCACGGCGTCCGCCGGTTCGGCGAGCAGGGCGTAGGCCAGCCGGGGCGCCTTGAGCGCGCGGCGGGCGAAGGTCTCCACCACGGCCGCGACCCGGGCCTGCGGGCCGCCCGCCCGGGCGGCGGCCTCGGTGACGGCCTGGAGCTCCCGGCCGACGGTCACCCGGAACAGCTCCACGGAGAGCTCGGCCTTGCCGGCGAAGTGCTGGTACATCGAGCCGGTGGCGATCCCGGCCCGGTGGGCGACCGCGGCCATCGAGCAGCCGCCGTAACCGCGTTCGGACATCAGCTCGACGGCGGCGAGCAGCACCGCCTCGCGCTGGGCGTCCAGTCGGGCCTGTACGGCGGGGGTGCGTCGGTATGCCACACCAAGAATTGAACCATTGATTCAGCTCTTAGCACAGGGGGCCGGCCGATCGGCGGCCGCGAAGGTGTGCCCAGGGCCACCCGCCGGAGGGGGTGGGCGGGTGGCCCTGGCGCAGCGGGGGCCGTTACGGCCGGGGCAGGACGCAGCCCGCGAGGGTCAGGTCGAGCCGGTTGCCGGGGGCGAAGCAGGCGGGGATGCCGTACGTCTCCTCGGCGTAGTTGATGCCCTGGCGGACCGTCACCTTGCCGCTCTGGTCCACCTCGCACGGGTTGTTCTCGGTGCAGCGCTCGCCGTCCTCGTTGCCGGTGTTGTTCACGGCCGTCACCAGGCCGGTGCTGGTGTCGATGACCGGCGAGCCCGAGGTGCCGCCGATCGTGTTGCAGCTGGAGGTGTAGCGGACCGAGTCCTTCCAGGTCCAACTGCCCTCCTTCAGCCGGTAGACGAAGCCGTCGACACTGCAGGAGTAGGTGCGCTTCCAGTACCCGGAGACCACCTTGATCGAGGCGCCCTGGGTCGGGTGGTTCGGCGAGATGGTCAGCGGGGCGATCCCGTACTTCGTCTGGATCGCGGCATAGGTGCTGGTCAGCTGATAGATCGACACATCGGTGTCGGTCATGGTGCCGTAGACGATCTTGTTGGCGCGCACCGTGCCGAGGCTGCCGCCGGTGGCGCTCAGCAGGGTGAAGCCGCGGCTGGAGGAGCGGTTGACGACCACCTGACCCGGGCCCGGCATGCCGGTTTCCAGGCAGTGGCCGTTGGAGAGGATCAGGGCCGGGTCGGAGGCGGCGGAGTTGGGGAGCCGCACCAGCGAGCCGGAACAGTTGCTGAGCGCCACCGTGCCCGCGTAGGTGACGGCGGCGGACGCGGGGGCGGCCGAGGCGGGCGCGGCGCCGGCCAGGGCGGTGGCTCCGGAGAGCAGCAGCGCGGCACAGGACGCGCCGATGAGCGGCTTCTGCATGAGAGTGCCTCTCGGTGGGGGTCCTCAAAATTTGGCGTGAGCATGACGACATGTCAAGGGCGCCGCATCCAAAGACCTCACCAAGAACCCCGCCCCGCCGAGCCCCCGACGCAGCGTCAGCCCTCCCGCCAGTGACGGCGCCCCACGCTGATCAGCCGCAGCCGGGTCCGGGCCGTGCGGGCGAGCTCCGCCTCCCCCTGCGGCCCCACCTCCAGGAACGCCGTCGCGGTCATCACCAGCAGGTCGACGTACAGCTCCGCCAGCATCCGCACCTCCCCCGCCGGCCAGCCCTCGGAAACCGGCTGCAGGGCGAGCGCCTCGGCCACCTCGTCGGCGAAGCGCCGCAGTTCGGCCGCGATCGCCTCGCGGACCTCCCGCACCCCGCCGTGCCGCTCGCGGGCCAGGAAGCGGACGTACGCGCGGTGCTCCCGGACGTGCGCGGCCACCACCTCCACCGCCCGGTCGATCAGCGCCTCCGGATCGCCCTGCCCGCCCTGCTCGGCGAGCGCCGCCCGGATCATGCCGTGCAGGTTGGCCAGCGACTCCTCGACCAGCACCACGCCCAGCGCCGACAGGTCGGGGAAGTGCCGGTAGAACCCGGCCGGTGACATCCCTGCCGCCCGGGTGACCTCGCGCACCCCGAGGCCGCTGAGGTTCTGCTGCTCCAGCAGGCGCAGCCCCGCGTCCAGCAGGGCCCGCCGGCTCTGCTGCTTCTGGGCCTGCCGGACCCCCGTACCGCTCTCACTGTGACTCACATCATTCAGTAAACAACTGTTTGCCGAGTCTGGAAAGGGTAGATTGGAGATGTCAGCGAACAACTGTTAGCTGAATTAGCCTCAGGAGGCCTGCCATGCTCCTCTTCGCCCTCGCCGCGCTCGGCCTGCTGGCCGGCGCCGCGGTCCACACCTCGATGCCGGTGTTCCTGGTCGCGGCCGGCGCGATCGCCGCCTGGCTGCTGCTGTTCGGTGCCCGCGAGCACCTGCCCCGCCTGTACCGGCACTGACCGCCGCCGGGTCGACCGACCGCCCGGTCGACCGCCGAATCCAAGGAGTCCCGCCGTGCACGCCGTGAAGAACCTCACCCGCCGCCAGGCCGAGGCCGACCAGATGGCCGTCGCCTCCTTCGTGCTCGGGCTGCCGGGCCTGCTCGTCCTCAACCTGATCCTCGGCCCGATCGCCATCGTGCTCGGCGGCCTGGCCCTGCTGCGCGGCACCGCGCGCCGAGGGCGGGCCCTGCTCGGGCTCACCCTCGGCGTGGCCGACCTCGCCGTGCTGGCGGGTGCCCTGGCCGCCGGCCACGGCACCCTGCTCCAGCTCGGCTGAGCCTGCTCCGCCGGCCCCACCGGCCCCGGCTCAGCCGGTCGGGGCCGTCCACTTCTGATTGGCCGCCCCGGTGCAGGTCCAGATCTGGGCCCGGGCGCCGTTGGCGGAGCTGTTGTCCGTCACGTCCAGGCACCTGCCCGCCGCCGGGTTGACGATGTCGTGCGAGCCGGCGGAGTAGCTCCACCGCTGCGCCCCGGTGCCGTTGCAGTCCCACAGCTGCACCTTGCTGCCGTCCGCGGTGGCCCCGCCGGAGACGTCCAGGCACTTGCCGAGCGCCCGGACGGTGCCGTCGGCGCCGAGGGTCCAGCGCTGGGCGGCCGAGCCGTTGCAGTCGTAGAGCTGGACGGCGGTGCCGTTGGCCGTCGCACCGGCCGCCACGTCAAGGCACTTGCCCGCCAGGCCCGTGACCGGGCCGCTCGCCCCGCCGCCGCTCTGGCCGCCGCTCCAGGTGAAGGTGGCCGAGGTCTTCGCGGGCAGGCCGTAGGTGAAGTTCTGCCCGCCCCAGTTCACCCGCAGGGTCTGCGCCGAGCCGCTGTCGTTGTAGGCGATCAGGGCCTTGGAGCCGTCCGGGTTCTGCCAGGCCACGTTGGGCACCGCCGAGTTGGCGGTGGAGGCGATCCGGTACGCACCCGGCTTCACGAACTTGGTGAGGTGGCCCATCGTGTAGAACTCGACCGTGTAGTCGACCTGGCCGCTGCGGGCGTCGCCGTCGTGCACCGTGACCAGCCCGGTGCAGGTGCCGCAACCGCCGTAGTGCGGGCCCATGTTCTGGTCCACCGCCAGGCTCCACTTGGTCACCGACTTCCCCCAGTTGCGGGTGTAGTCGATGATGTTGCGCATGTCCTCCTGCTGCTGGTCGCCGATCCAGGTGCCGCCGGAGTGCTCGGTGTCGAAGGCGTCCAGCGCGGGGTACCGGTCGTGCACGGTGGTCTGCGCCGAGACGTCGCCGCCGTAGCCGTGCCAGGCGATGCCGCCGAAGTTGGGGTGGCTGCGGATCGCCGGGTCGTCCACGGTGGGCGCGGCGTAACCGGCGTACTGGTCCCAGTTCCAGTCCAGCGCGAGCACCTTGGTGGCCAGGCCGGCGCCCTGCAGCGCGGGCAGCAGGTCGGTGCCGGTGAAGTACCGCAGGCCCGGGCCGTTCCAGCTCATCGACGGGTAACCGCCGCAGCAGGTCGGCTCGTTCTGCACCGTCACGTAGTCCACCGGCACGCCCTGCGCCTGGTAGGCCTGCAGGTACTTCACGAAGTACTGGGCGTACGCGCCGTAGTACTCCGCCTTCAGCCAGCCGCCGTCGAGGCTGCCGCTGTCCTTCATCCAGGCCGGCGCGGTCCACGGTGAGGCCATCACGGTGAGCGCCGGGTTGAGCTGGCGGGCCTGCCTGGTCAGCGGCAGCACGTCGGCCAGGTCGTGCGCGACGGAGAAGTTCGCCAGCGCGGGGTCGCTCTGGCCGGCCGGGCGGTCGTCGTAGGTGTAGCCGTACCGGGCCAGGTCGGAGGAGCCCATCGGATTGCGGACGAAGGACAGGCCGATCCCGTCGGTGGGCGAGAAGAGCGCCCGCAGGGTGGCGTCCCGGGTGGCGGCGCTCAGCGCGCCGCTGCTGTTCAGCAGCCAGGCCGCGGTGTCGGTGAAGGAGGCGCCCCCGCCGGTGAACTGCTGGTAGCGGGTGGACTCATCGACGGTGATCTGCTGCCCGCCACTGCCGGCGCCGGCGGTGAAGGCGGTCGAGGGCTGCTGCTGGAGGCCGCGGGTGACGTGCCGTCCGCCGGCGTCGTCGGTGCTGGTGAGCCAGATCGAGACCGGTTCTCCGGCCGCCTGGGCCGGACCGGCGCCGGCGGCCAGCAACCCGGAGGCGGCGAGCGCTCCGGCCAGCACGGCGACAGCCGTACGACGCCTGCGGGACGGATGGGCAGAGGGGGGCCTGGGCATGTCGGCTCCGCCTTTCGGGTGGCCGAGAGGTCGGCGGGTGGGGGTGGTGGCCAGCAGAACGGGCTGCGGGGTGGGTGGGCAGCCGGTGGCGCGGTGCGATTCAACTCCTGGACACGTCAAGGCGTCAAGGTTTTGGTCTGAACCAGTTGTCGTCAACTCGTGAAGACAGAGCTGGGAGCTGCTGCGGGGTTTTCGTTCGGGAGTTGACGGAATGACAGTTAGGAAAGGTTCCCATCGGTAACCCTTGACGGCCGCCCCGACGGCTAGTTGACTCCGGTCCCACGCCGAGCGGCGCCACAGCGGATCGCGGCCTCCCCCGCCCCTCGGGCGACCTGCATGACGCTCCGTCAGCACCGGCTGTCCGTACCGCCGATCCCCCCACCCGGTCCTCAGGAGGACTCCCATGCCACGCCTCTCGCGTCCGGCCGCCCTGGTCGCACCGCTCGCCCTGGCCGCCGGCACCCTGCTGGCCGCGGCCCCGCAGGCGAGCGCCGCCGCCAACCCCGGCCCCGGCTTCCCCGCGCAGTACGCCGCCCCCTACGTCGAGACCTGGAACTCCCCCGCCGCCCTGGCGAACGCCCGGGCCGCCACCGGCCTGAAGTACTTCACCCTCGCGTTCGTGATCAGCGACGGCAGCTGCAACGCCACCTTCAACGGCAACACCCCTGTCTCGGACGCCGGTTGGACCTCCGCCGTGAACAGCCTGCGGGCCGCCGGGGGCGACGTGATCGCCTCCTTCGGCGGCGCGGCCGGCACCGAACTCGGCCAGGCCTGCACCTCGGTGAGCAGCCTCAAGGCGCAGTACAAGAAGGTCGTCGACACCCTCAACCTGACGAAGATCGACCTGGACATCGAGGGCGGCGCGCTGGGCGACACCACCGCCAACGACCGCCGCAACCAGGCCCTCGCCCAGCTCCAGCAGGAGTACGCCGCGGCCGGCCGCAACCTCGCCGTGCACTACACCCTGCCGGTCAACCCCACCGGCCTGGAGGCGAATTCACTCAGCCTGCTCGACAACGCCAAGAGCCGCGGCCTGAACGTCGGCGTGGTCAACATCATGACCATGGACTACGGCCCCAGCCTCGACATGGGCAGGGCCGCCACCGACGCCGCCACCGCGCTGCACACCCAACTCGGCCGGATCTGGACCACCAAGACCTCGCAGCAGCTCTGGGCGATGGAGGGCAACACCCCGATGATCGGGGTGAACGACAGCACCAACGAGGTCTTCACCACCGCCAATGCCGCCACCGTGGAGAGCTTCGCCGCGAGCAAGGGCATCCAGCTGCTCGCCTTCTGGGCGCTCGGCCGCGACAAGGCCTGCGCCACCGACGGCACCCTGTCCGACTCCTGCAGCGGCACCCCGCAGAGCGCGTACCAGTTCTCCCGCACCTTCAACGCGATCACCGGCGGCACCACCACCCCGGGGCAGCCCGCCGGGCAGATCACCGGGTACGGCGGCAAGTGCGTGGACGTGGCGGCCGCCGCCACCGCCAACGGCACCGCCGTCCAGCTCTACGACTGCAACGGCACGGCCGCGCAGAACTGGACCGCGGCGTCGGACGGTTCGCTCCAGGCGCTCGGCAAGTGCCTGGACGTGACCAGCGCCGGCACCGCCAACGGCACCAAGATCCAGCTCTGGGACTGCAACGGCACCACCGCCCAGAAGTGGCAGCCGGGCACCGGCACCACCCTGGTCAACCCGGCCTCCGGCCGCTGCCTGGACGCCACCGGCCCCAGCTCCGCCAACGGCACCCGCCTGCAGATCTGGGACTGCTCCGCCGCGGCCAACCAGCAGTGGCACCTCCCGACCTGACCCGCCCCCACCTCGGCGGACCGCCCGCCGCGCCGATCAGCCGAGGGAGGGACAGCTGCCGGCCAGGTGCTCGCCGATCTGCTGCCGCATGCTGGGGTGGATGTCTCGTACCGGTCGAGGTCCGCAGGCAGGGATCCAGCGCACGCCGTCGGCCTCGTGGGTGACCGTGGGCTCGCCACCGATCGGGCGCGCCCCAGGTAGGCGTTCTCGTACTGCCGGCGGATCTCGGCGTCGGTGCACGGCCCGGGCGGCGCGGTGGCTCCGGGAGCAGACGCCGAAACCCCTTGCCGGCACGAGGTCCTGGCGGCGCCGCCCGTGGCCGGGGGCGGAACAGGTGTGGCCCGGCGGCGCGCGGGGCGCCGGCGGGCCACACTGCGGGCTCCGGGTCGGTCAGACCGCCAGGGGCTTGATGGCGGTGGGGGCGTGGCCGGGCTCGGTGGCCAGCTCCTCCCACTCGTTGATCGCGTCGATGCCGGCGCCGCCCATCGAGATGTTGGTGACCCGCTCCAGGATGGCCTCGACCACGACCGGGACGCGGAACTCCGCGGCCAGCTTCTTGGCCTCCTCGAAGGCCGGCAGCAGCTGGTCCGGCTCGGTGACCCGGATCGCCTTGCAGCCGAGGCCCTCGACGACCTTGACGTGGTCGACGCCGTAGACGCCCAGCTCCGGCGAGTTGATGTTCTCGAACTCGAGGTTGACCTGGAAGTTGATGTCGAGGTTGCGCTGCGCCTGGCGGATCAGGCCCAGGTAGGCGTTGTTGACCAGGACATGGACGTAGGGGATCCGGTGCTGGGCACCGACCGCCAGTTCCTCCAGCATGAACTGGAAGTCGTAGTCGCCGGAGAGGGCGACCACCGGGGTCTCGGGATCCGCGGTGGCGACCCCCAGCGCGGCCGGGATGGTCCAGCCGAGCGGACCGGCCTGGCCGCAGTTGATCCAGTGCCGCGGCTTGTAGACGTGCAGCATCTGCGCACCGGCGATCTGGGACAGACCGATGGTGGTGACGTAGCGGGTCTCCGGGCCGAAGGCCTTGTTCATCTCCTCGTAGACGCGCTGCGGCTTCAGCGGCACGTTGTCGAAGTGGGTGCGGCGCTGCAGCTGGGCCTTGCGCTCCTGGGTGGAGGCGGCCCAGGCGCTGCGGTCGGGCAGCCGGCCCGCGGCCTTGAGCTCCTTCGCCACCTCGACGAACAGCTCCAGCGCGGCCTTGGCGTCCGAGGCGATGCCGAAGTCCGGGGCGAAGATCTTGCCGAGCTGGGTCGGCTCGATGTCCACGTGGACGAACGTGCGGCCCTTGCGGTAGACGTCCAGCGCGCCGGTGTGGCGGTTGGCCCAGCGGTTGCCGATGCCGAGGACGAAGTCCGACTCCAGGAAGTTCGCGTTGCCGTAGCGGTGCGAGGTCTGCAGGCCGACCATGCCGGCGTTGAGCGCGTGGTCGTCGGCGATGATGCCCCAGCCCATCAGGGTCGGGATCACCGGCGTGCCGGTGAGCTCGGCGAACTCGACCAGCAGCGCGGCGGCGTCGGCGTTGATGATGCCGCCGCCGGCGACGATCAGCGGGCGCTCGGACGCCAGCAGGAAGCCGATCGCCTTCTCGATCTGGGCCCGGGTGGCGGCCGGCTTGTAGACCGGCAGCGGTGCGTACGTCTCCGGGTCGAACTCGATCTCGGTCAGCTGGACGTCGATCGGCAGGTCGATCAGGACCGGGCCCGGGCGGCCCGAGCGCATCAGGTGGAAGGCCTGCTGGAACACACCTGGGACCTGCGCGGCCTCCAGCACGGTGGTGGCGGACTTGGTGACCGGCCGGGCGATCGAGGCGATGTCGACGGCCTGGAAGTCCTCCTTGTGGAGCACCGCGGTCGGCGCCTGCCCGGTGATGCACAGGATCGGGATGGAGTCCGCGATCGCCGAGTACAGGCCGGTGATCATGTCGGTCCCGGCCGGGCCCGAGGTGCCGATGCAGACACCGATGTTGCCGGCCTTGGCCCGGGTGTAGCCCTCGGCCATGTGCGAGGCGCCCTCGACGTGCCGGGCGAGCGTGTGGCGGATCTCCCCGGAGGCCTTGAGGGCCGCGTAGAAGGGGTTGATGGCAGCGCCCGGCACGCCGAACGCGACCTCGACGCCTTCGCGCTTGAGGATCTCCACTGCCGCGCGGGCGGCTGTCATACGAGGCATCGGGTTTCTCCTGCGTCCGGCCCGAGATGGTCGGGGGCTCTTCCGTCCGGTGGGCCGCCAGCTGCTGGCATTTCCACAATGCGGAAGAATAGTTTTGGTATGCGAAAGCAAAGTAAGCCGAGCCCCGCGCGGCCGTCAAGGGGGGCCGACCCGCGCCCACCCCCCGCACCCGCCGTCGACCGCTGGTGGGGGCGGACCGGCCGTACCCGCACCACTGGCCCCGGGCGTGGGCCGCAGCGCGGCGGGCCCCACCCGGCCACAATGGGGACACAGGAAGCCGTCGAGCGGGGACGAGGACAATGGCCCATATCGCGGTGAGTGCGCTGAGCCACGAAGGCCTGGTGCGCGAGCACAACGAGGACAGCCTGGCGATCGGCCCGTGGACGCTGTGCGCGACGGTCACCGAGAGCCCGCAGACCCTGCTCTTCCCACTCGGATCACCGTGTCTGGTGGCGGTCGCGGACGGGCTCGGCGGCCACCCCGGCGGCGAGGTCGCGAGCGCGCTGGTGGCCCGCCGGCTGGCCATGATCGGCCCGGGGCTCACCGAACCGGAGGCCGTCCGGGAGGCCGTACTCGCCTGCAACCAGGAGGTTTTCGAGGCCACCGAGCGGACGCCGGAGCTGATCGGGATGGGCACCACCCTGGCCGGCCTGGTGGTCACCGCGACCGAGGTGATCGTCTTCAACGTCGGCGACAGCCGGGTGTTCGACGCCGCCGACGGGAGCCTGCGCCAGCTGAGCACGGACGACAGCCCGCCGCCCCCACCGGGCCGCCGCACCACCAACATCGTCACCCAGACCCTGGGCGGCGCGATCTCGCCCCGGACGGTGCTCCCGCACGTCACCGCCCACCCGCTGCCCGCCACCGGCGCCCGCTACCTCGTGTGCAGCGACGGCCTCACGGACCCGGTGCCGGAGGAGGAGATCACCGAAATCCTGGCGGGCCGCAGCGACAGCGAGGCGGCCTTCGAGCTGTGGCGGGCCGCGATCGACGCGGGCGGTCCGGACAACATCACGCTCGCCCTGGTCTCCGTCCACCCGGACGACTGAGGGCGAGCAGGACGAGTAGGACGAGTAGGACGAGCCGGGTCGCGCAGGGAGGAGCGGGGCGGCCGAGGGCGGCCCCGGGAGGCCCCGGGGCACGGCGCGTAGAATTCGGACCGGGCCGCAGGGCCTGATGCAGCATCACCTGCGCGCGGTCGAGGCCCGGCCCGCGCAGCGGCCGACCGAGGGGGAGTTCAGACATGACCGAGGTACGGATACCGTCGGCGGCCGCCGAGCACGACCCTTCGCCGCAGCCGGGATCACCGCCGGGATCACCGCCGGCACCCGTCGCCGCCCCGGGCGAGGGCGGCCGCTGGCAGGCGGCCCGCCGCGCGGCCGCCATCCTGCTGGGGGCCCGCAGTCGCCGGCCGGTGCCGATCGGCCGCCCGATCCAGGAGAGCGACTACCGCTGAGCCCCGAGGTGCGCTTCACCCTTCGCGCGGCGCCGCCCACCCCGGCCCTCGACCGGGTGGCACCTCCGCCCCCCTGAACGGCCTGACCGACTGACCATCAGATTTCGTCGCCCTTGCGGCAGTTGGGTGCTCCTAGGCCGCCCGCACGTCCGACGGGCTGCAGGAGGGGCACCACACGTCCCGCTGCCGCTGTGCGGGCACCTTCGGCGCTCCCGCCGGGCGCTCGGCCACCGTGACGGCGCAGCCGGTGGCCAGGCCGTGCGGCCGCACCGGGCCGTGCCGCAGGCTCTGCTCGCGGGCGAAGGCCCGCACCAGGTGGTCGTAGCCGAACCGCCCCGGCGCCGGGGCGGTCAGCAGATGCGCGTCCACCAGTTGCTCCAGGAGTTCCTCGGTGCGCTCCGGCGACTGCGCCAGCACCGCCGCGGCGATGCCCAGCCCGACCTCCGGCCGGTCCGACCAGGCCAGCAGCCGGAAGGCCCGGGCCGCGGCGGGCGACAGCAGGGCCTGACTGGCGGCGAGCGCGGCGCGGACGTCGATCCCGCCGATCCGCAGCTCGTCGAAGAGCCGGCTGCCGTCGGCCAGCCGGTCGGCGAGGTCGCGCACGCTCCAGGACGGCCGGGCGACCAGCCGGGCCGACGCCGCCCGGACCGCCAGCGGCAGCCGCCCGCAGGCGGCCACCAGCTCCGCGACCGCCGCCGGCTCGGCCGCGGCCCGCTCCGGGCCGACGATCCGCTCGAACAACCGCCGGGCCTCGGCCTCCTCGGGCAGCGTGAGCCCCACCTGGCGGGCGCCCGGGAGATCGGCCAGCAGGCGCCGACCGGTCACCAGGGTCGCCGCGGCGGGGTCCGCCGGCAGCAGCGGACGGATCTGGGCGCTGTCCAGCGCGTCGTCGAGCACCACCAGCAACCGGCGACCGGACAGCACCGATCGGTAGAGCGCGGCCCGCGCCCCCAACCCCGGCGGGATCGCCGCGGCCGCCACTCCCAGCGCGAGCAGGAAGGCCTCCAGCACCTCGCCCGGCGCCGCCGGTTCGGGGCCGGTCCCGCCGAGCTCCGCGTAGAGCACGCCGTCCGGGAACTCCGCGCGCGCCTCGTACGCGGCGCGCACGACCAGCGCGCTCTTCCCGATTCCCGGCTGGCCGGAGACCGCGACGACCGGCGGGCAGTTGCGCCGCGGCACCAGGAATCCGGAAATGCGCCGGAGCTCGACCGCCCGGCCGGTGAATTCGGCGATGTCCGCCGGCAGCTGGAAAGGCACCGCCAGAGGTTCGACCACCATCCGATCGACGCCATTGGTGCCCACCGCGGTGGCCGATTCCTCCTCCCGGAGAATGATTCGGTGCACCTCGCGGATTTCTGCTCCGGGCTCCACCCCTATTTCCTCCACCAGCGTCCGGCGGACCTGCTGGTAGGCGTTCAGCGCCTCGGTGCGGCGGCCGCTGCGGTGCAGCGCGGTCATCAACTGCGCCCAGAAGCGCTCACGGCCCGGGTGTTCGGCGGTGAGTGCGCGCAGCTCCGCGACGACCGCCTGGTGACGGCCGAGCCGGAGCTCCGCCTCCATCCAGGCCTCCACCGCGTCCAGGCGCCCCTCGTTCAGCCGGTCCGCCTCGAACTGGTGCAGCGCGTCGGACGGGACGTCGATCAGAGCCGGCCCCCGCCACAGGCCGAGCGCCGAGCCGAGCAGCTCGGCCGCCCGCTCGTACGCGCCCTCGCGCAGGGCGGCCACACCCTGCGCGCGGAGGCTCTCGAACCGCCAGGCGTCCAGCTCGGAGGGGTCCAGCTCGATCAGGTAGCCGCCCTCGCGGGTGCCGATCCGCTCACCGGCCGCGCCGAGGCTGCGACGCAGCCGCATGACGTAGTTGCGCAAGGTGGTGGCCGCGCTGGGCGGCGGGGAGAAGTTCCAGATGGTGTCCGCCAGTACGTCCGCCGGCACCACCTGCCCGGGCCTCAGCAGCAGCGCGGCGAGCAGCACCCGCTGCTTGGCGGCCGGGACGACGTGCTCGCCCGAACCATCCCGGACCAGCAGCGACCCAAGAACGCAGAACTCCATCTACCGGCACTCCCTCCGGCGTCGCTTCCCGGGTTCCCGGGGTGCGGATCACCGTCGTCGATCAACACCTCCGTTTCTATCGATCCGTCAGGTTGTCCAGCGCGTACGAGCGGTCCGGTCAATCAATGACGGACAATTGACGCCCGAAATGGTCAGCTTCGCCCGGGGATGCGCCGCGGGTGAGCGCCGGGTGCGCCGCGAGTGCACCACTGAGGCGCCACCGAGGCGCCGGGGGCGCACCGAGGGATGGCCCGCCCCCGGCCGCCCACTCCGCGGGCCCCGGCCGCCCCCGCCGCGGGCCCGCACACGACGACGGGCCCGCGGGCGGCTCGGCCCTTCCGCTCAGCCCTACGACTCAGCCCTTCGGCTCAGCCCTTCTTGGGGAAGCTGCACGCGGCGGCCTGGGCAGCGGCGAGCTGCTCGGCGTCGAGCGCCAGCGGCTGCGGGTCCCCCTCGCCGCCGGGCCGCAGCAGCTTGGCGTCGACCACGCCGGTCGGCCCCTCGCCCCCCATACAGGCGACCGCGACCACCGGGACCTCGGGCTTGGTCGCCAGCTCCGCGCGGAGCGGCTCCAGCCGCCACGGCTCGACGAAGGAGGCGAGCGCGTCGTCGGTGAAACCGAGCTGCTGCCAGCTGGGCACGGGAGCCTGCGGCGCTCCGGTCGCGAAGAATCCGGCGTAGCCCACGATCCCCAGGTGCGATCCGGTCGCCTTCAGATAGATCGCATCCGCTCCATCGGCCGGTCCGGAAATGCCCAGGGATATCGCGGAAGGCGGCGGAGCGCCGCCGTCGCAGGACTCGACGCCCATGCCCTTGGGGGGATTTCCGTGAATGACCCCCGAGGAGATCACCCCGCCGCCGCGGACCTTGAACCAGCGCATGTCGGGAGTGTTCGAGAAGGCGTCCGTGATCACCTCGCCGAGGCAGAATCCGGTGAACTCGGCCTGGCAGCCGGGCGGATACTGCTGCAGGGTCGCCGAGTGCGTGCCCGCGCCGGCCCGGACCCTGGTGGTCGGGAGGTAGGTCGTCCCCGAGAACAGCCCCGGCCCGCCGTAGTCCGCGCACGGGGGCACCACCGTCGCGCTCGGCGTCGGGCTCGGCGTGACGGAGGCCGTGGACTCGGCCGACAGTCGCGGGATCAGCACGGCCAGGACGCCGGCAGCCACCGCGAGCCCGACGGCCGTGGCCAGCACCGGCCAGCGGCGCGAGCGGCTCGCCTCCACCGCGTCGGCCTCCCCCTCGGACGGCGAGGACAGCTCCGCGGCACCGGTGCTCAGCTCCTCCGGCCCGGGCTCCGACTCAGCCCCCGGCTCGGCGGGGCGGCCGGAAGCGGGCGCCGAGGCGGCCTCCGGCGCGGAAGCCGGCGCATCCGCCGGTGTGCCGGCAGATGCGCCGGCGGGCTCGACGGCACCGGTGTCGACCGGTCCGGCGGTGAGGTCCTCACCGGGCTCGGCGCCGGAGTCGGCGCCGGGCTCGGGCGCAAGCTCCGACGGCGAGCCCTCGACCCGCTCGCCCGCCAGCCGCCGGTCCAGCTCGTGCCAGCGCCGCTCCCAGAGCTCGACGTCACCCCCGCAGGCCCCGACGTAGGCGAGGGTGACCTCCAGGCTGGGTTGCCGTACGCCACCGGCGGCGTCGCTCAGCGTGGTGGCGGCGAAGCCGGCCCGGCCGGCCAGCACTCGGTAGGTGGGGCTGCCGGCTTCCTCGCGCACACCTCTCAGGTCGTAGGCGAACGCCTGCAGTGGACCTTCGGTCGGATCGATGGGGCGGGGCTTGCGAGCCAACGCTTCTCCTAGCCTCTTCTCGAACTCGCCGTGGCGGTGCGAGGGCCGGGGAAACCCGTCCGCACGGCGCAACCTGACCAGGGCAACCTACAAGTCGCCGTATCAGGCCCGTTGCACGGGCCGGTTCCTGACACACCCGCAGCCCGCCTGCAACCCGCCCGCAACCCGCCGTCGGCCCGTCCGGGCCCGGAAACGACGAGGGTGCGCCGGTGGGACTGAGTCCCACCGGCGCACCCTTGGACCGGACGGCCGGCCAGCCGTGGTTCGTACCGGATCCCTCGAGGGCACCGCCCTCGGCTCCGCCGTACGTACCGGAGGCCCGCAGCCGGGCCCCCTTGTCTGAACTGCCCACTCCCCCGTGGTGTCAGGCCGGACCGGTCGATGACCGCCCGGCTGTCCGCCGTCCCCGTCGTGGCGGCGTGCTGCCGGATCGCCCCGTGCCGACCGGTCGCCGCACCGCCGTGACACATCCTGGCGGAGCGGCGTATCGCGACCGTCGCGCGGTCGTATCCCGTTGACCGGGCGCGACCCGAGCAGCGGACCGGGCGCGCCGCACCCGCTCGGCGCGGGGAACCGCCGCACCGTCCCGCGCGGGGGCGCAGCAGGGCGGCGCGGGGGCGCACCGCCCGGGGCGTCCGGGCGCGCGGCCCGGACGTCGTCAGAGCGTCAGAGCCTTCAGAGCTTGAACAGCTGCGCGAACGGCTGAACCAGCCGCTCCTGGCGCGAGCCGAAGTCGACCAGCACCGCGATCTCGCCGTCACCCTCGACGGCGATCGCCCGGCCGAGGCCGTAGCGATCATGCGAAACCCGGTCTCCCACGGCGAACCGCTTGGGGACCGGCGGGACGGGAGCCTTGAAGGGACTGGTGGGCAGGTGTCGCCGGGCTGCGGCTGAATTCGTCATCTTCGCCAGTATGCGCCCAGCTGAATCAGACCGCGCCATACGCGAGGGCATCGGAGTTGAATAGTTATCCGGATCATGCACCCCGGAGGGTGAACGTCGGACGACGCCGAAGATCGCTGACGCACCGTCAGGCAGGAGCCGATCCGGCTCCCCCGCCCGCGCTCCCCGGCCCGGTGACCCGGCCCGGCGCCCGCCGGGGGGCCACCTGCGGACGGGCGGCCGGAAAACTGGTGGCCCGGCGACCACCCGTTCCGGCCCGCGGCCTGCTACAGTCGGTACCAGTTGCAGTTTTGGTTCCCATGAACTTTGTGTGCGCCTGTTGGCTTGTGACCGACAGGCGCATTTTTGTTTCCCGGCTCTTTATTCCCGGGCGGGTCATCATCGCGGCGACGCGAAACCTGCGCAGTGTGGGTTTCGACAGTCCCCTGAAGGAGATTCTTTAAATGGCTAATGGCACTGTGAAGTGGTTCAACTCGGAAAAGGGCTTCGGCTTCATTGAGCAGGAGGGTGGCGGCCCGGACGTCTTCGCCCACTACTCGAACATCAACGCCAACGGCTTCCGTGAGCTGCTCGAGGGCCAGAAGGTCGAGTTCGACGTCACGCAGGGCCAGAAGGGCCCGCAGGCGGAGAACATTCGCCCCCTCTAGTTCTTAACGCTGCACCGGCACCCGCCCATGCAGCCGGGGCCCGCACCGCGCACTTGCACGGTGCGGGCCCTTTTGGCATGTCTGCGGGGCGCTGCGTCGAACGCCGCCCCGCCGCCGCCCGTTTTCCGGCCCGTTCTTGCGATGTCCCGGCGCCCACGCGCGCCGTGGAACCTTCCCGGGAGACGTGCCGCCCCGAGGAAGGTCTTCATATGGTCAGTTCCAACCGTTCGTCTTACCGGGGTTCCGGCTCCGGCTCGCGCGCCGGCGCACGTTCCGGCTCCCGCTCCGCCCCGCGCTCCGGCGGCGGTACGGGCCACCGGCCCCGCCCGGCCGGTCAGAGCGGCGAGTTCGCGCTCCCCGTCAGCACCACCCCCGCACTGCCCGCGGTCGAGTCCTTCGACGAGCTGGACATGCCGAAGGCCCTGCTGGCCACGCTGACCCGGCAGGGTGTCACCGCCCCGTTCCCGATCCAGGCCGCCACGCTGCCGAACTCGCTGGCCGGCCGGGACGTCCTGGGCCGCGGCCGCACCGGCTCCGGCAAGACCATCGCCTTCGGCCTCGCACTGCTGGCCCGCACCGCCGGCCGCCGCGCCGAGCCGCGCACCCCGCTGGCCCTGGTGCTGGTGCCCACCCGCGAGCTCGCGCAGCAGGTCACCGAGGCCCTCACCCCGTACGCCCACACGCTGCGGCTGCGGATCGCGACCGTGGTCGGCGGGATGTCGATCGGCCGCCAGGCCCAGGCGCTGCACCGCGGCGCCGATGTGGTCGTGGCCACCCCCGGCCGGCTCAAGGACCTGATCGAGCGGGGCGACTGCCGGCTCGACGAGGTGGCCGTCACGGTGCTGGACGAGGCCGACCAGATGGCCGACATGGGCTTCCTGCCGCAGGTCACCGAGCTCCTCGACCAGGTCGCCGAAGGCGGCCAGACGATGCTGTTCTCGGCCACCCTGGACCGCAACGTCGACCGCCTGGTCCGGCGCTTCCTGAAGGACCCGGTCACCCACTCGGTGGACCCGTCCGCGGCCGCCGTCAGCACCATGGAGCACCATGTGCTGCACGTGCAGACCTCGGACAAGAACGCCGCGATCACCCACATCGCCGCCCGCGACGGCGGTGTGATCATGTTCACCGACACCAAGCACGGCGCGGACCGGCTGGTGCAGGACCTGCTGGCCAGCGGGGTGAAGGCGGCCGCGCTGCACGGCGGGAAGTCCCAGCCGCAGCGCACCCGCACCCTGGAGCAGTTCCGCACCGGCGCGGTGACCGCGCTGGTGGCCACCAACGTGGCGGCCCGCGGCATCCACGTCGACGGGCTCGACCTGGTGGTCAACATCGACCCGCCGGGCGACCACAAGGACTACCTGCACCGCGGCGGGCGTACCGCCCGGGCCGGCGAGTCCGGCACCGTGGTCACCCTGGTGCTGCCCAACCAGCGCCGCGAGATGGCCCGGCTGATGGCGACCGCCGGCATCACCCCCAACTCCGCCCGGGTGCACTCCACCGACGAGGAGCTGGCCCGGATCACCGGCGCCCGGGTACCCAGTGGCATCCCGGTGGTGATCCCCGACCCGGTGATCGAGCGCCCGCGCCGCTCGGCGAGCGCCAACCGCAACCGTCGCAGCCGTACCGGCGGCCCGGCGCACCCCGCCCGCAGCGGCGCGTCCGTCGCCGGCGGCTCGTCCGGCTCCCGTCCGGGCACCGCCCGGCGCGGCGGCGGCCAGGCCCGCTGACCCCGGCTCGCACCACGGCTGCGACCGCCCCTCCTGCGCCCCGGACCCGCTGCGGTCCGGGGCGCTCCGGCGTCCGAGGCCGATGCCCGGCGCGACCGGGCGGCCCGGCTCAGGCACGTCGTCGAGCAGCACCCGGCCTCGGCGGGGCGTGCCCTTGCCCTTCTCGTCCCCCACCCGGTCCCCGTCGTTGACCCCGCAGTCGATTCTCAGCACGTCGTCGTGCCAGACCCGGTGCGCCACCACCTTGTCCGCGTCGTGGCGCAGATGCGGATCACGGGCCGGCCCGAGGCCGCAGCCACGCAGCCGCGCGGGCAGAGTGCAAGGTCCGGGCGGTGCCGGCCGACCAGCGGTTCAGCACCGACGCCCGCCGCCCCGGCTTGCCGTTCCGCTCCCCCGGGCAGCGTGAACTGGCCACCGCCGAGCCGAGTTTCATCAGGACGGACGACCCCGAGCACGCCCGGCCAGTTGGTGACATCCGTCACGCGGTGGGGGGAGGACCGGACGGTCCTCCCCCCACCGCAGGAGCGTTACTCCCGACCGGCCAGCCGGGCCCGGACCCAGGGCGCGAAGTCCCGGTGCCCCTCCCCCTCCGGCCGCTGCCGCAAGGCCTCCTCGACCACCTCGACCGGCGCGTCGTCCACCATCGCGATGATCTGCCGCTCCAGCGGCGAGGCGAGCCCCTTCATCCGCGCGATCCGCGGCGTGCGGCACTCCTCCAGCAGGTTGCCCCGGTCCAGCAGGTGCAGCAACTGGGGGACCGCGGTGGTGCGCAGCGCCTGGGCCAACTGTGCGCCGAAGCCCACCTCGTCCGTGCGCGGGCCGAACATCCAGGTTTCCGGATCGTCCTCCGGATCCCGGGCGAGTTGTTCGGGCGGCGGGCACGACCAGCGCAACAGCCAGCCGGAGTGCTCCGGCGGCCCGAGGTACTGAGGTGCGGTCTGCCTGCGGATCCACTCCCAGTGGGCCCGTGTGGTGAGCGCGAGCTCGATGCCGAAGGTGACCGTCACCGGGTCCAACGGGAACTCGGCGAACGCGACGAAGGCCACGTCACCGCGGTCCGAGGCCCGGCGGAAGCTGCGCCCGGATCGGCGGAAGCCGGCCAGCCTCAGCTCGGGTGCGGCGTACTGCCGAATCAGGGTGTCCAAATAGCTCAACAGGTCCTCCTGTCCTTTCCACGGCTCGGGATCCGGCCTGTCACACGCAGGCCGGATCCCGTCCATCAGATCACCGAGTGGGCCGACCGGTCACGCCGCGAGATCGAACAGCGCCGAGGCGGCCGCCACGGTGGCGACGGCACCGGCGGCCGCCGCCTCCTCGGGCAGCGCCGCCACCACGCCGGCGGCGCCGATCACGACGAACGGCACCACCAGCAGCGCGCCGGGGCCTCCGACACTGGGGCCGAGCGGGCGGGTACCCAGTCCCGGCTGGTAGACCGTACCGGCGTACTCGCCGGGGCCTGGGCCGGGGCTCGGGCTCGGGACCCGCTGGGCCGCCTGCTGGGCGGCGACGGCGGCCGGGCTGGAGGTCGAGATCCGCTTGAAGTCACGGTCGTTGGGCTTGCCGTAGATCACCGCGCCCTCGGCCGGGCCGATCACCTTGTCACCGTTGGCGTGCACGTCGTACGGGCCGCCGATGGTCCAGCCCAGCACGGCCTTCTTGCCGTCGGCCTTCAACCTGCTCACGTACCACTGGGCCTCGGGGACGGCGCTTGCGGCCTCGCTGGCGGACTTGACCTCCCAGACGTAGTAGACGTCGGCGTCCGCGTCGTACCCGAGGATGTCCACCAGGCCGTAGGTCGAGTCCGCCTGCTTGTAGTTGGGGTACATCCGGTCCTTGTTGGCCCCGTCGATCCTGTTGTACTTCGTCTCGACCGTGAAGTTCTTCACCCCCATGCTCTTGACCTGCTTCTTGATCTCATCCACGGCGACGGCGACGGCCTGGTTGTGCCGGGTGGTCCGGTCGTAGCCCTGGGAGGCCGCGCGCCGGGCCTCGGCCGCCGCGGCCATCTCGTCCGCGATCTGGGCGAACAGTTTGGTGAGGTTGGACCAGAAGTCGGTGCCGCTGTTGGCCCGGGTCCGCGAGGCCCGCTCGTCCGGGTCGTAGAGACCGCCCGGGTCGGAGCGGTTGACCGGGTTGTTGTGCGAGTAAACGTAGCCGTTCCACTGCTGCGGGTCGTCGACGTCCAGGATGAGGTCGACGCTGATGAAGCGGCCGGTGGCCGGATCGTAGTCGCGGGCGCCGAGGTGGGTGAGGCCGGTGGCCTCGTTGGTGCCACCGACGAAGCCGCGGTTGCCGGACCAGGAGGTCGGGGCGGTGCCGCGGGCCTCGCCGAACGGGGTGGTCCGACGCTGGTCGACCGCGCCGGTGGTGGCGTCGATGTTGAGCTCGGCGGTGCCGTGGTGGTCCGCGAGCTGGAAGACCACCTTGCCGTCGTCGGTGCGGACGGCGGTGGCGGTGCCGATGGCGTAGTAGCGGGTGGCGACCGGCTTGGCGGCGCCCTTGACCAGCTTCAGTTCGCTGTTGCCGAGGTAGAGGGTCCAGTTCTCGGCGGCCGGGGCGGCGGAGTCGGCGGTGTGCGCCAGGATCCGGTTGCCGCCCGCGTCGTAGACGTAGTCGGTGGCCTTTCCGCCGTCGGTGACCTTCTCCAGCTTGCCCTCGGTGTTCCAGGTGAGGGTCTGGTTGCCGGTCGGCTTGAGATGACGCCCGGTGGTGTTGCCGCCGGTGTCGTAGTCGTAGGTCTGGGTGACGGGCGTGCCGGTGCCGCCGGTGACGGCGCTGGTGCCGGTGAGCGAGTGCGGACGGGCGGCGGTGGCCGCCGGGTAGGTGTAGGTGGTGGTGGTGTCCTGGGCGGTGTTGCCGGCCGGGTTGTGGTCGGTCTCGGTGGCCCGGGTGCCG